>NZ_JAVSJA010000001.1:2676250-3015625 GCF_032027425.1 Microcystis wesenbergii NRERC-220
AAAACTCCAAAAAGCCGCCGAGGCCGCTTTAGGAAAACGCAAGGGTGCGATCGTGGCGATCGATCCCCGGGATGGTTCCGTGCGGGCCATGGTCAGTTATCCTAGTTTCGATCCCAATGTTTTCTCGGCCCCAATTACCACCGCCACTTGGAAAAAACTACAAGCGGAGGGCAACCCGTTTGTTAACCGCGCTCTCCAAGGATTCCCCCCCGCTTCCACCTTTAAAGTCGTCACTGCCACTGCTGGCATGGAATCGGGTAAATTTCCCCCTAATACGGTCTTAAATACCTTTGCCGCCCTTTATGTGGGGGGGACAGCTTTTGGGGAATGGAATCGCGCTGGTTTTGGTCCGATGGGTTTTGTCCGGGCCATGGCCATGAGTAGTAACACTTTTCACGGTCAAATAGGTCGCGGAGTGGGGGGACCGGCTTTAATTGCCATGGCTCGGCGCTACGGTTTCGGTCAGAAAACCGGGATAGAATTAGCGGAAGAAACCCCGGGGTTAATTGCCGATCGCGATTGGAAGCTGCGTAATTTTAAAAACTGGGATTGGTCCGTAGGGGATACGATTAATATGTCGATCGGTCAAGGATTTACCCTCGCAACTCCCCTACAGGTAGCTGTGATGTTTGCTGTCCCCGCTAACGGTGGTTTTTTGGTGAAACCGCACCTTTTACAGGATGCCCGGGATGTTAAGGAATGGCGAAAATCTTTGAACATGAAACCTAGCACCCTAGACACCCTGAGAAAGTCCCTGAGAGCCGTGGTAGCGGAAGGAACGGGGCGGGCCCTATCAGACCCCGCTTTACCGCCCGTAGCGGGCAAAAGCGGCACGGCAGAAGCACCCCCGGGGCAGTCCCACGCTTGGTTTGGAGCTTTTGCACCCTTCGACAAGCCCGAAATTGTCGTGGTCGCCTTTGCGGAACATTCCGGCGGTGGTGGTGGTAAAGTGGCCGCACCTATGGTACGTCAGGTAATGGAGGCTTATTTTAATGTCAAGCCGAAAGAAGAAAAACCTCGGCCGAAGCCTTAGAGACCTGTGGCGGTAAGTGGCACACAGCGCACGGTAATTCCCGTCGCCGTGGCGATTTTTTCCGCCCAAATTGCCAATATTTCAGCGTTTACGGGTTTGAGAATTTGCATTCCGTCGGCAGCGGTGAGGGGATTATTACCGCGGGTTTCCAATTGTCTTTGTCTGGCCCGGGGACGGGTCGGGGTGTTAAGTTGAATTTCATCCGCTTGTAGCTGTTGCATCAAATCGATATACTGGTCTTGCTCTTGGGGCGACCAAGAGGCCAGCACCATGGTTTGAATTGCTAGTTTTCCCGACCATTCTTGGCGAAATTGTCTTAATCCCCACCAAAGACCCTGCCAATCCAGGCCGGGGACTGGACGGTTAACCCGTCGCCATTGGGCCTCGGAAACAGCATCGATTTTAGCGGCGACGATATCAGCTTTGCTCAAGTCTTGACGCACTCGGGCATCTCCCAGGAGAGTACTATTGGTTAAGACCGCCACCGGCCGCCTGGTCATTTCCTTGACGGTGGCCAGTATTTCCCCTAAATTGAGGGCGAGGGTGGGTTCCCCGCTACCACTGAGAGTGACTATATCCACCTCCCAAGGAGCAAAAGCCCTTAAATCCCTGCTAATTTGTTCGCTAGTGATAAAAATTTTTCGTTGCTCGGTTTTTTGCTCAATTTCTCCTAACTGACAGTAGGCACAGTTAAAGGAACAGGTGGAAACTAAACCAATCGGATCAATGCCCAGGGAACTGCCGAAACGCCAAGAGGCAACCGGACCATATACGGAGCAGAAATAATCCTGGCGAGCAGTCATCGAACACACCGAAAGAAGACGGAGAGGGAGGGATTCGAACCCTCGGTACGGTCTTACGATTCGTACAACAGATTAGCAATCTGCCGCATTCGACCACTCTGCCACCTCTCCAAGATGACATTATTTTAGTCTAACATAAAAGGCCGATTTTTGGCAAGTAATTTTTGGGCAGTTAATCGCCTAAACGACCATCCTCCATATTGACAATGCGATCGGCGATGTCGAGAATCCGGTTATCGTGGGTGACAAGTAAAATCGTGCAACCTTGTTCTTTTGCCAATTTCTGCATGATTTCCACCACATCGCGCCCGGATTGTTTATCTAAGGCCGCGGTCGGTTCATCGGCGAGGACTAATTTGGGATGACTGACGAGGGCGCGAGCGATCGCAACCCGTTGTTTTTGTCCCCCCGATAGATCATGGGGATAATAATCAACGCGGTTGCCTAAACCGACTGACTCTAGAATTGCCGCCGCTTTTTGATCGAGATCTTGTTCTAAAAACTCCTCGTGCAGTTCCAAAGACATCCTTACGTTTTGTTTCGCTGTGAGGAATTTTAGTAAATTATGTGCTTGAAAAATATAGCCAATTTGTCGGCGAATTTTCAGCATTTTGCCCTTACTAATTCCTAACATTTCTTGGCCGAGAATTTTTAAACTGCCCGCTTGTGCCGATCGCAAACCTCCCATTAAACTCAATAAAGTAGTTTTCCCGGACCCCGAAGGACCGGTCATAATTACTACTTCCCCCGCTTTAATTTCCAGATCGATATCGTATAAAACCTGTTTTCTTAATTCCCCCGTGCCAAAATAGTAATTTAAGCCTTTAATAGCAATTACGGGTTCATTAGGGCTAAAATCGACTAATTCTCGCTCTTTTTGAAAAATCCGCATTATTTCACCCTTGATAGCTTAAAAAATATCGGCTGGATCTGCTGTCCTTAATTTGCCCATGGCGACAATTCCAGAGGCAATACACATAATAATTGTCAGGATTAAAACTTCGATCGCCCTAGGGGTAGTCATCACTATCGGTAACAGTGTAGCGGAGGAAGCGAGATGATAAACACCGAGAGAGACGATAAACCCCGGTATATACCCCAAAACCGCTAGTAATAAGGCCTCTTGCATCAAAACCCCGACTAAATACCAATCACCGTAACCCATAGCTTTTAGGGTAGCGTATTCGGGTAAGTGATCGGTGACATCGGAATAGAGAATCTGATAGACAATGACGATACCGACGATAAAACCGACTACTGTACCTAAACCAAAGATAAAACCAATCGCTGTACCATTTGCCCAATAGGTTTTTTCCCTTTCAGCAAATTCTTTTAAAGTAAGGACAATTACTTCATTTTTAGGGAAAAGTGCCTGTAAATTGACCTTAACTGCCTCGATATTTGCCCCCGGTTGCAGTTTCACCAGTCCTATATCGATTTCGTGGGGTTGACGTTCGGGAAAGAGCCTTAAAAAGGTAGAATCACTGCTAATGACGTTACCATCGGCAGCAAAGGAGGCACCAAGGGTAAAAATTCCCGCTACCTGTACCTCTTTTTTATTTAACTGAACTGTCAAATCGGGGTTTTTCTGGAGTAAATCGGCAATTGGACCGAATTCTGGTCTTCCTGCTTGATCGTATAAGACGCGATTTAACATCTTTAGATCACTGGATTTTTGATTGACTTCTGGGAGGGTAAAAACCCGTTGACTGGGATCAAAACCAAAGACTAAAGTAGTTCTTTCTAGGGCAGTTTCGGGATTGCGCCACTGGGCCGAAGCAATATAAACTGGGGCTATAGATTGAATGCCCTCGACTCTTTTAGCTTGGTACAAGCGATCGCGTGAGAAACTTTTCACCGCAAAGAGGGTATCGAATTGGGGATTAATCAGGACTAAATCCGCATCGAGAACATAATGGGGTTTAACGGAAGCGTCAAATAAGGCATCCCGAAACCCCAACTGTGTGAAGATTAAGAAGTCAGCAAAAGCAATCCCGGCAATAGCCACGATCAAACGGGTTTTCTCTCGCGTCACCTGTAACCAAGATAGGGGCGTTTTTTTGAATAGATGGGTTAGTTTCATGGAAAACCTACTCATTGATAGTTACAGTTACTTGGGAATTGGTTAAACCTGCCACTTTTTCACTGTTTTTGCGATCTAAGGCAATGCGGACAGAGATAACTTTGCGATCGAAGTTTTCCCCTGGTTGATTGCTGAAGATATTTTGTTGGTCAACTTTTAAAGCAATTAAGCGCACTTTTCCGCTAACTTCGCCCTTAAACGCCGATCCGGTAATCGTGGCAGTTTGTCCAGAGCGAATTTTCCCGATATCGCTTTGATAGATTTCGGCAATTACCTCCATGCGCTCGGTTTCAGCGAGGTCAACAATTCCTTGATCGCTGATTTGTTCCCCGATACGGGTATTGACTTTAATCACTTTGCCGGTAATTGGCGATCGAATATAAGCCTGATTTAACTCGGTTTGAGCCTTTTTAACGGCAACTAGGGCAGCATTTACCTCCGCTTGGGCTGCCCGCACATCGACTCCCCGCACTTCTGAGACTTGATTTAAAGTGGATCTGGCCTCTTTGATCTGCTGTTGACCGGTGGATTCAATCCGGGCTAGGGTAGTCTTGGCTTCTTGTATCTGTTGTTTACCAGTGCGTTCAATTCTCTCTAGGGTAACTTTTGCTTCTGTTAGTTGTTGATTACTGGTTTCTAAATTCAGTCTTTTACTATCAAAACTAGAGGCGGAAATTGCCCCTTCTTGATAGAGTTTTTCGTAGCGATCAAATTCAGCTTTGGCATTGCGATATTCTGCTTCTAATTTGCCAATTGTCGCTTTTTGGGCGGCTATATCCCCTTCTAATTGCGCTGTTAATCTTTGGATGGTTGTCCTTTGGGTTGCTTGATCCCCTACCCATTGTGCCTCGATTTTTCGCACGTTAGCGGCATTAGCATCGATTTCACCGACTTTTGCCCCAGCTTTCACCTGTTCTAGTTTGGCTGCGGCTACTTTCACCTGTTCTTGTGCCTGTTGCAGGTTATCCTCTAATCTTTCCTGACTTTCGAGAATGGCGATTATTTGTCCCGTTTTGACGCTATCTCCTTCATCGACTAATAATTGTATGACTCGATCGGAATTAAGCAACATCGGGGCAGATATGCTGATAATTTCTGTCCTCGGTTCAATTCTGCCTAAAGCGGTGATTTTTTGCGGTGCGGGCGAGGCAACTACAGGGGTTTTGGTTTCGGGTTTGGGGGCGACTTGGGAAAGACTATAAAAGGTGGTTATTCCTAATAATCCCGTGCCTAATACTATTAACCCGATTATTAACTTTTGATTTGGTTTCACAAAAGTTTTACCTTTCATAATTTTTTAGTTAATAAGTGATTGTTGGGGGTTAACATTTTTTCTGCAAATAAGTAGTAAGAATTTTACCTAATAATTCCATTTGTTCATCGATCGCAATCTGTTCATTGCACCACAGGCGCTCTAATATCAGTCCATTAATAACGCTGACAACTAACCAAGCTACACTCGGATCGCTAATACCTAAAATCTCGATTACTGCCTGATGATAGCGGCGATCAATGCGCTCAAAAAATTGACTACGACGCAGTTCTTCTCGTCCTTGGTATTGAGAATAATCGATCGATAAGAATAATTGTTTGATACAGGAATCCTCGCGATTAGTCATAAATTTGCCGAGAATTTTTAGCTTTTCTATCAGGGTTTTTCCTCGATCGATCTCGGCTTTAGCTAATAAAACATCCTGCCGGCACATCTCCTCGACTAATTGCTCGAAAAGTGCCGCTTTACTGGGAAAGTAGTGGTATAGCGTTCCCGTGGACACTCCTAATCCTTGCGCTAATTCTCTCGTCGTCATGTTAGCATAGCCTTTCTCGGCAAAGAGTTCGGCACTTTTTAAGAGGAGTTCTTTTCGGTATTGTTCTACATCTACTATCTTAGGCATAAATTTAATATCGAACGTTCGTTATATTTTAGCTTAACATTACTATAGATGGGGAAATCAGTCGTCCCTTTGCCTGTATGCTAGAAGGAGGGGATAATTCGTTATTGAGCGAGCTTTTTCGCAAGGATTGACAGTATGGGTAATATTCACGAGCAGTTATTAGAGGAATTAGCCGAAGTGGAATGGAGTGACTTGATCCCCCATGCTCAAAGGGATGCGCTGATCCTGGTTTCCGATTCCCTCAATTTAATCGAAGTGGCAGAAGCGATCGCCAGTGATCAGGTTGCTCAAGTGCAGAATTGGATCGGGGAAAAACTACTAGAAAAACCGACACAAGAGCAATTAAGCGATTGGAATTCCCATCCCGATAACCTTTTTAATACACTAATCGTGCAACCTTTTGTGTTAATTCAGACCATAGTTTAGATAACACTGATCACTGAAAAACCCCCAATCCGTCTAAATGTTAAGTTAAGTATCGAAGAGCGGCCGTTTCATCACCCAGTAGTAATATAATCACTGAGTTATCAACTTTGATCCTTAAGTATGACTGCATTCACCACAACCCCCACCCTTGCCAATTTGCCCGCCAGTGACAGCCGTAGCCGCGTCAGTGAATTTATGAAATCCCTACAGGATGAAATTTGTCAGGGATTAGAAGAAGTGGATGGACAAGCAAAATTTATCGAAGATAGTTGGCAACGGCCTGAAGGTGGCGGCGGACGTTCGCGAGTTTTGCGGGAAGGGGCAATTTTTGAACAGGCAGGGGTGAATTTTTCGGAAGTTTGGGGGAAAGAATTACCTCCTAGCATTGCCAAACAACGGCCCGAGGCTGCCGGTCATCAATTTTACGCCACGGGAACCTCGATGGTTTTGCATCCTCACAATCCTTATATTCCCACGGTTCACCTCAATTATCGCTATTTTGAAGCCGGTCCAGTTTGGTGGTTTGGCGGCGGCGCTGATTTAACTCCCTACTATGGCTTTGAAGAAGATGCTAGTCATTTTCACCGCACTTTTAAACAGGTTTGCGACCAACATCATCCCGAATATTATCCCGTTTTTAAACGCTGGTGTGATGAATATTTTTATCTCAATCATCGTCAGGAAGCCAGAGGCATCGGCGGGATTTTCTTTGATTACCAAGACGGTTTAGACCCTCTCTATCGGGGTCCCTTTGCCGAAAGTGATGCCGCTATCTATTCAGAAAAATTATCTCCCCAACAACCGCGCAACTGGGAAGAAATTTTTAGTTTCATTAATGACTGTGGCCGGGCTTTTCTACCCGCTTATGTTCCCATTGTCCAGAAACGGCGCTCGACGGAATACGGTGACAGAGAACGTCAGTTTCAACTCTATCGTCGCGGTCGTTATGTAGAATTTAATTTAGTTTATGATCGTGGCACAATTTTTGGGTTGCAAACTAATGGTCGTACCGAGTCAATTTTGATGTCTTTACCTCCTTTAGTCCGTTGGGAATACTGTTATCAACCTGCAGCCAATACCCCAGAAGCAAAACTCTATGATGTCTTCCTAAAACCCCAAGATTGGGTTAATTGGCAAGGTTAAATCAGTTATCAGTTATCAGTTATCAGTTATCAGTTATCAGTTATCAGTTATCAGTTATCAGTTATCAGATTTGAGTTTTAAGTGAGCATTATGTATTAAGTGAGCAGTATTAAATAGCAGTTTCCTACTGTCTTTTTACTGTTTACTGATCAGTGATCAGTGATCACTGAAAATACTTCCCACACCCTTGTCAAGTAAATAAATCTAAAAATTTTGGCTAATTTTTGGACACCTCTCCATACTCGTCTGGAAACCACGGTGAAAAAGGGACAATTACTACCTAAAAATGCGTCTCTGTTAGTGGCATTGTCGGCAGGCCAGGATTCCCTTTGTTTAGGTCAATTATTGCTGGATTTGCGCTCTCGTTGGGGTTGGCAACTAGCGATCGCTCATTGTGATCACCGTTGGTCCCAGGACCGAGGATTAGTGGATCATGTGCGTAAAATCGCCGAAATTTGGCAATTACCCGTTTATATTGCCACCGCACCCCCCATGGCGGAAACGGAAGCCAAGGCCCGACAATGGCGTTATCAAGCTTTACAAACAATCGCCCAAGAACAGGGTTTTAATTATCTTCTCACGGCACACACGAGGAGCGATCGAGCGGAAACTTTTCTTTATAATCTCATGCGCGGAGCGGGTAGTGATGGACTTTCTGCCCTAACTTGGTTGACAAGTTTAACCCCAGATATTTTTTTAGTCCGTCCCCTCTTAAATGTCACTCGCGGGGAAACTTTCGCTTTTTGTCAAAGTCGAGAATTACCGATCTGGTACGATCGAGCTAATGAGAATTTACGCTATGCTCGCAATCGCATCCGTCGGGAATTATTACCCTACCTGCAAACTAATTTAAATCCCCAAATTGAAAAACATCTCGCCCAAACTGCCGAAATTTTGGAAGCAGAAAGCGATTATTTAGATAGTATTGCCCGGGATATTTTTCGTCAGGTTATCGATCTAGATCAACAAAGACTCGATCGCTCCCCTTTACAAATTTTACCTCTAGCGATACAAAGACGGGTGATTCGTTTATTTTTGGCTCAATATTTACCCTCATCACCTAATTTTGCCGAAGTTGAGTCAGTGGTTAATCTCATTACTGGTGTTAATCGCGATGCCACTTCCTCCTTAAGCGGCAAAATTCGAGTAGAAGTACAACAAAATTGGCTACATATCAGTTATCAGTGATCAGTTATCAGTTATCAGTGATCAGTTATCAGTTATCAGTGATCAGTTATCAGATTACAGTTTTAAGTGGACAGTGTTAGGTGAAAACTTTGCTACTTTCTTTTCACTGCTTACTGTTTACTGTTCACTGAAAAAACCTATCTCCCCATTCTAGTTATCTGTAGCTAACTTTTACAGCAATTAGTTTAAAGATAAACTAAAATAGTAATACAATTAAACTAAAAATAAAATTGGCGGAGCATAATGAGCGAAACTAAAGTAATTAATCGAGAAAGTTTACTGGTCAATCTCCGGCAACAACTGCGAGCCGGACAACAGGAATTAGCCGATTGGCAAGGAGGAAAAATGGCCATTTCTGCGGTGCCGGGGGCGGGAAAATCCCACAGTTTGGCCGTAGCTGCCGCTATGGTTATTGCTCGTGAGCAACTTCATGCTAAAAAACAGTTAATTATTGTCACCTACACGCGCTCGGCTGCCGCTAGTATTAAAGCTAAAATTAAACAACGCTTGCAAGATTTACAACTTTCGGCCCAAGGTTTCAGCGTCCAAACTCTGCACGGACTGGCCCTACAATTGGCCCGTCGTTATCCGGAATTATCGGGATTAGACCTCGAATCTTCTACCTTAGTTATTCCGACTCCTAGCCACAGAATTATTAGAAACTCGGTGGAAAAATGGCTAATTGCCGATCCAATTCGTTATCAAAAGTTATTAGAAGGAGTGGAATTTGATGGGGAAGAAACCGAAAGATTACGCCGTCAATCGGTGCTGAGAACCGAAATTTTACCTAGTCTTGCCTATGCGGCCATTCATGAGCTAAAAAGTTCGGGATTATCACCGCAGCAAGTCTGGGAATTAAGCCACTATACCGACGATAATTATCAAATTCTCGCTATTGCTAGTGGTTTGTACCAACAGTATGAAATCCTGATGCGTCAGAAAAACTATATAGATTATGATGACATGATTTTAGGAGCCTTGCGAGTATTAGAGGAAGAAAAAATTCGCCGACAATGGCAAAAATCTGTCTTTGGAGTCTTTGAAGATGAGGCACAGGATTCTAGTCCTCTTCAAGAAAAACTAATTACTATTTTAGCAAAAAATAATGACGGGGAAATACCTAATTTAATTCGCGTCGGTGATCCCAATCAAGCGATTAATTCTACCTTTACCCCCGCCGATCCTGTTTACTTTAATTGGTTTTGTGAAAGTTGTCAAAACGAAGGCAATTTATCCACTATGAACCAAGCAGGTCGCAGCAATACTAAAATTATTGAAGCTGCTAATTTAGTTTTACAATGGGTCGATCGAGATTGGAAACAGGGAAAAGATAATCATAAAGTTACCGAGGCTCCTTTTCGAGTTCAAGCGATTCTTCCCGTCAGTGCTGAAGATCCCCAACCTAATCCAGTTAAGGAGGGAAAAGGATTAGAAATTTATCAACCTGATGATATTTATCAAACAGTAGAATTAATTGAAAAACGTCTAGTTAAATTACTTCAAGAAAACCCTCAACATAATGCCGCTATCCTCGTTAGAGAAAATCGACAAGGACACTTTTTTGCTCAAAAATTTGCCCATTTTTATAAAAGTTATCAGATCAGAATTTTTGAAGCTAACGAGATCGATCGCTTTTCCCAAATTCCCGCCGAAATGCTGAAACTATTAGCTTTTGTCGAACGTCCCCACTCTCCCGATTATCTGAAAGCGGCCTTAGAAGTGTTACAATTGAGGGGTTTAATTACTGCCCAAGATTTAAATCCTTTAGTTACCTATCCCGAACAATTTCTTTATCCTACTCCCCTCGATCCTGAACTGAAATCTAACGAAAAAATCGCCCGTCGTTATTGCTGCAGTTTACTAAAAGCTAGATTAGAATTACCCCATTATCAACTCCTATCTTTTTTCGCTATGACTCTCCAATATTCGGGGTCAGAATTAGCAACTTTGCAAAAATTAACCGCCCGTATTTATCAGGAAACTGCTGGTAATAGTTCTCTCAAAAATACCATTAATACTCTTAATGAAATTATCGCCTCTGAGCGATTTGAAGGGGTGGAAGAAGATAACGACGATTGTTATACTCGTCCCGGACAACTGACGATTATTACTATGCACAAAGCCAAGGGTTTAGACTGGGATTATGTTTTTATTCCCTTTCTTCATGAAGATATTATCCCGGGCAAACCTTGGGTTCCCAATGGGGCAAAGTTTTTGGGAGATTTTAGCCTTGCAGAAGTGGCCCGGGCGCAAATTCGAGCAGCAGTTCATCAACGCTATTTAAACCCCGACAGCATACCAATTATTCCCCCACCTTTAAGCGCTTGGTTAGAAGCTGGACAACTTAAAAAAGCTGAAGAATACCGACTTTTGTATGTAGCGATGACGCGAGCAAAAAGACTTTTATGGATGTCGAGTGAAAAAAAAGCTCCCTTCCGTTGGAACACTTTTCGCGGAGATGAAAGTAGTCAATTACAGGATAAAAATCCCTGTCCTGTCTTTCCTGTTTTAATCAATGCTTTCCCCGATTCTTTCTGTGTTTAACTGTTGCTGCAGCGTCCGCGGATAAAGAATTAGGAAGACAAACCACCAGAGGAGTATGGGAACAGATAAGAGTAGGGTTAACCAGAGACGCTGAGTTAAAAACCAACACCCAGCAATCAGGGTAATTCCTGTCAACAAAATCGACCAAGGTTGACACCAACGGGGTTTGTGGTCCCAAACGTTATCGGATTTCGAGTTAGACATTGGTTAAGGGGCGGTAATTTACTAACTTGATTTTATCGTACCTGACTATTCAGATAACTGCTACAATTTTGGGTAATTCTATCAATAGAGTTTCTTATCTCTAGACAAACTAAGCTAAATTTTCCTATGATTGATGTCTTTTATCCGATTCCCAAGCTGTTAGATACTATTCTGACGGAGATTTATGCCGAAAATCGCCGTAAACATGAAGAAAGAATGGCCGAATTGCAAATAATCTCTAATTCGTCCCTTCGCGATGCCTACGTCCAACAGCTATTATTAGATCGATTTCTTGCTCCCGTGGAAAATGCTCAACATAGCATTCAAAATGCCGCTAAACACGCTCAGTACATGGCAGAAGTAGTTAATTATTATCATCATGACCATGGCTGTAGTCAAGAGCAAGCTCAAGAAATATCCCGTCAATTTCGGGCTTTAGCGGTTAAAATTTCTCAAATTGACTCTCTTTACGATTTAAAAATCATTTATCAAGTGGTTACTGTTTTCACCCAGCAATTATCAAGATTTAAACACCGAGAAAGAAATTATTCTTGGGAAAGGCAAATCAGAAAGGGTATTTTAGATCCCTTAAATACCTGCATTGCTGTGGAGAAAAATTTTCAAAGACGGGTAGCTTTGATGACGGGTGAACACCCATCAGCTACGGTAATGGGATTATTAGAGTCAGATTAAGGCGAGGTTTTAGACCCGATTTTTTCGATAAGCTAAGACGTATTTAAACCGCTTATTCTTAGATTAGCCGAATCTCCCTTACTCCCCCCTGCTAGTAGGGTTGATTCAAGGTAGGGTTGATTCAAGGTAGGGTTGATTCAAGGTAGGTTTGATTCAAGGTAGGGTTGATTCATGAATCAACCCTACTAGGGTTGGAGGGGTTGCATGAATGCCTCTTGCCTCGTCTCAACAAGCAATTTAAATTAGGAAGAGCTTAGTTGCTGACTCTAGGGACATTCTTGGGGGAGTTTTAATACAAACTCCCCGCAATCATAGCCGCTAATAAAATAAAACCGACCCAAACATTTTGACCAAACATTTGACCATAAACTGGTTTGGGTAAATCCGATTGACGTAACAACCAGTATTGACGCAACCAAGCAATCGCCGCTAGACCCAACCCTAGCCAAAAAGAGGCTGATAACTGCATTTTTTGCCCCTCCCAAGCCAATAAACCCACTGTCAGGGCAAAAAAGACCCCCACGGCTTCCGGAGCGTATTTGCCGAAAAATATGGCACTGGAGTTAATACCAACCTTGAGATCATCCTCTCGATCGGACAGAGCATAAATTGTATCAAATGCTAATGTCCAAAAAATCACCGCTCCCCATAATATAAATGTATTACTATTTAACGACCCGGTGACGGCACTCCAACAGATTAAAACCGCAAAACCCCAAGCGAGAGAAAGAACCAATTGGGGTACAGGAAAAAAACGCTTGGCGAGAGGATAGCAGATAATCAAGGGAACGGCGGCTAAACATAGGCAAAAACTCAGTAAATTCAGATATAAAGCTAAAATTGCGGCGCAAAAGAAAGCAATCAGAGCGATAATCAGACCAACCTTGATCGATAAAGCTCTGGCCGCTAAAGGACGGTTACGAGTGCGATCAACCTGTGGATCAATATCCCGATCCCAAAGATCGTTAACCACACAGCCGGCGGCGCTAGTGGCCAAAGTTCCCAAAATGATCACCCCGATCAAGGGTAGCGGTGGCACCCCGTCTGCCGCCAAAAATACCCCCCATAAAGCGGGAATCATCAAAATTAACCTACCTGCGGGTTTATCCCAGCGCAAGAGGCGAATAATCGTCATCCAAGTGGGTTCTAGATCGGGTTGGGATATAGTCATAATTTCTCGTAAAAAGTAGAAACTAGGAGTTAAGGGGGTGTGGGGTGTGGGGTGTGGGGTGTAGGGTGTGGGGTGTGGGGTGTAGGGTGTGGGGTTTTGGGGAGAAAATTAATTAATTTTGGCCAGTAGCTGCCTTTTGCCTCCTGCCTTTTGCCTTTTGCCTCTTGCCTTTCCTAACCAAGAAGTTAATTTTGCACGACTACTTACTTAACGTGATTACCAGCCCCAACTATTAGGAACGCCTTTAAACGGACCAACCACATCGGAGGTTATCCATCCCCCGTAAAAGTTGCCGGGCTGCGGTTGTACTAATTCACCGTCGGCATAACAAGCGCTCATTTTGGCGGGATAAAAAGCCAGATAATTCTTAATTGCCTGAAACTCTGGTGTCGGGTCCGGATAATACCAAGCGGCGTTAATTGCCTGTTGATCCCCAACGGTGATATTGTAATATCCGGCTAGACCTTTCCACTCACAAAAAGACTTTTCTGCTGTGGCTTGCAGGTATTCCATTTTAATATCTTGGGGCGGTAGATAATAAACTGGGGGATGACTGGTTTCTAGAACTCGATAACTGCTTTTAGTATCGGCAATTATCACCCCATTAAAGATAATTTTTAGGTGTTTAGGCGATAATTCTAGGCGCGGGGGACGAGGATAATCCCAGACGGATTCCTGTCCTGCTTTTGCTGGTATCGGTTGGGGACGAAACATAATTTTTCTTATCGTATTCTCCGAGTCAGTTCACCGTTTACTGATTACTGATCACTGAAAAGAGTTTTCTCAGGGTTTCCACTCGTTCTCGATTGACATTTAAATCCGATTCTCCTAACCGGGAGGCCGAGCGAACATCGATCGCATTTTTGCTAGGATTAAGAGAAAATTCCACATCATCGACAAATCCCATCCATTGACTGCTAAATTCGGCGTAGAGATAGTTACTATCTTGGTTAATAATTTTAGTTCTCGGTTGGGAGGCGATAATTTTAGCTAATTGCTCGATCGCTTTTTCACCGCTACCCTGATAACTAAGGGGTTCGATCGCATGAGCCTGATCCTGACTCTGACTACTAACACAATTAGGAGTGGTCGGACAAGAGGCCAGTTTACCCTCCCTGACTCCCAAATAATCGGGACGAGTACCGGCGAATAAACTGACGCTATCGGGAGCAATTAACCTAATTCCTAGCCAGATGAGCAGTATTCCTAGGAAAATAAACGGGGTTAGCCGGAAAGATTTTTTCACCGTGTCGGAAGTTTCAGTCATGCTAGTCTCACAGAATCACTTCAATTAACTTAACATTGATAGGTGTGACAAGATCAGGAGATAGAATAAGATGTTTCTCGATGAATTACAACCCGTTGTTAAAGAACTGATTCAACAACCGATCGCTTTTTTCGGTGGTTTTGCCTCTGGATTACTGCGCTTGAAACTTTCGGACGATCCCCTCAAAAAATGGTTAGAAGAGCAGGGATTAGTCAGTTTTAACGACAATAATCAGGATAACGGCAACAGTCCCCAGTCGATCTCGATCGATTAGGGATCAGGGGTTAGCTGTTGGGGGTGAGGGTATTCTCCCATCCCCAAAACCCCCCGCTTACCACCCCATCAGCTTAACTTGTTGCTGAAAGTAGATAAATTTCCTCGGCTACTCTTTTTAAGCGTCTTAATTGCGCTTCCATATCCTTTTTAGTCCATTTGGCGGCGAATTGCTGGAATCCCCACCCCACAACCGGATTAGGAATCGCAAACTCAAAACGATTGATTAGACAAGTGCCGTCATCATTGGGTTGACATTCCCAGCGATCGCATCCGCAAAAAAAACCTTCCAATTGCCAGACAATTAACCCCGGTTCTCTCTCAATCACCGTACTTTTTAGCGTTGGCTGAATTAGGGGGATTTGAATCAAAAAACGACTTCTCCCACCGATATCGGTCTTCCAATCGCCGATAGGTTCAAAAACGAACACCGGATTCAACCAACGACGCATTAACTCTAAATCCGTGATACAACGCTCTACCGTCGTCGCACTAGCTTTAATCTGAATTGATTGTTCAAATACTTGACAAGATGACATTGATCTGCTTATAAATTGCTGGCTGAGAATTATCGGTAGTCGGACAAAAGTACAGTTAACTGTGCAGACAAGGCAACAGTAAGGGTTTCGGCCTTGATTACATTTCTTAACATAGTCTTGTTTATAGCCTTTCTCATCAAGATAAAGTGTAACCTAATTTGCTATGGACGACCGGCGATCGACTCCCCAAAACGAAAACTTCCTACCTCACCATTAAGATAACTGCTCTCAAGCTCACTTTTTCACTAGCTTGAGCAACTCTCGAAAACATTGGTGTAATCTCTCGATATTAACTGATAATAATATTGGTATCGATAACAAAGCGTCTAGTCATCTTCATTTAAGAGAGATTCTAAAATTTCAGTGGTTAATCCTCTCTCTTGTGCTTTTTGTCCAACAGTATCCATCGTTTTATATAATTTTTCCAGAGATTCTTTTCTAGATAAATTTGAATATTTAACATAAAAAGCGATTTTTTCTTCTATTTTTTGACGCTCTTCTTCCGTTGCATTCCAATAAGTTTCAGCAACATCTAAAAGGACTTTGATTTTAATTTCTGTTTGATAGTTTGTCATAATTATATTTTCTTGGTTTAGTAGTAAAGAAATTTAGTCGAAATTAATAGCCTCCCTTCAGCCAGCGTTACAGTTTAGAAGTTTCGGTTACTCTAGCGCATTGTTAAACCGATTGTCAAGTTTAGTTACTCTCAATTTAAGATATGTAATTTACTTTGGTTGCGAAAAACCAGTGCCGACAGTATAAGCGCCGGGAAAAGATTTTTTGTCAAGATTGGTTATAGCTTGAGTCAGGTTTGGGTAATTGGTGCTAGGATTATCAGAAGATTTTCTTTCGGCACTGGTAGAAAACAATTAGGAGGGGTTATGATCCCAGTTAATGAGGCTCAACAAAAGTTGCAGGATTTGATTGATTCGGTGACTGTGTCCCACGAACCCATTATTATTGAGGGATGCGATGGTAATGCAGTTTTGCTATCTGAAGGGCATTGGAAATCGGTACAAGAAACGTTATATCTCCTCTCAATTCCGGGGATGCGAGAATCAATTCGGGAGGGACTGGCAACGCCGGTTGAAGAATGTGCTGAGGAGCTAGAATGGTGAGATGGAAATTGGTTTACACCAAACAGGCGCAGAAAGACGCTATAGCGTTTTTCAGTCTGCTGAGGTACAAAAGTTATGGGTTTTAGGCAAAAGGCAAGAGGCAAAAGTCAAAAGGGAAGAAAAATATGTGTACCTCACTAGCTTATAGCGGTGTGCAGTCGTATTAGGTACAGTGTCACAAGCTATAAACCATGCTAGGCAAAGCTTGGTCTGTATCTCACTCAAGCGCTTACCGCTATAAGAAGCTTAATTCTAGTCATTTAAAAAATAAAGCGCAGATGTTGCTTGACATTCTTCAGGTCAATCCATTCCAAAATCCCCCGCCTTACGAAAAGTTAGTGGGAGATTTGAATGGTGTGTACTCTCGGCGAATAAGCATTCAGCATCGTCTTGTGTACGAAGTTATTCAATCTGAGGGTATAGTTAAAATCCTGCGGATGTGGACACATTATGAGTAGCGTTAAGACATCGTTACATCATGGACTTCCGTTAGGGTAAGCACCGGAAAAAAAAGTTATCTTTTGTCAAGAAAAGCTTTTCCTAAATTTGCTATCCGTCGCTAAAATCATTCATCGTCATCCGCTAACAAATAAGATTTCAATTCTTCAAAGGTTCTCTGTTTAGCGGTTTCTGTTTCTACTGCCTTAAACACTTCCTGAGCGTTAGCGGCAATCTCGACCCGTCGAGCTTCAATCCGGCGCTTGCGGATGTAAATTCTCAAAAAGTGCTGGTATAGAAGCCATAGCCAAGCTACTAGGCTGTGGGAGCAGCCTAAGTAACAGCCAAAGCTTTAGCCCTAATTATACTAAATCCGGTTATTAAAGACTGATTATTTAGGGTTGGCTGAAAAAGTTTTTCAGCCAACCCTAACTATAGGCTCAAGCTCATTTTTTCACTAGCTTGAGCAACTCTCGAAAACGTTGGCGTAAACTCTCGATATTAGCCGATTTACCGCCATAACGCCAATCAACGTAGGCGCGAGCAATCTCCTCGATAATATTCGCCACTGGCGGCGGTTGGACGCTGCGGGCGGCGGCGGCGTATTCTAAAGGGGTTTGAGCGGGATGTTTGCTATAACCGGCCTCTGTTAAGATTCCTAACATTTGCTGGTATAAACGCTCGATCGGTGGTAGTTTGGACAACCTGCGACCCCGACGCCAACCATGGAACTGTCCCCATCCTAACCAACCAGCGTAAGCGAAGACGACCCCCACTAAACCACCGAGAATTCCCCCCAAAAGACTGCCGGAAATAAAACGCCATAACCAGGCCAATAACTTACCGATAGTAACGATAACATTGTCCCAAATCAGACCGAGAAAACCCGTTACTGGGGAAGGCAACCATCCGGCTACCCATTGCCAAAATTGCTTGAGGACGCTAAAAGGTTCCACTTCCTCAAAGGATGGGGGAATTAATTCGTGGCCCGGGATAGGATCGAAAGTGTACCAACCGTAACCAGGGAAAAACACCTCTGTGATGGCGTAAGCGTCCGTATTTTGGACAACATAAAAGCCAGTAAAAGGATTAAACTGGCCAGGGGCAAAACCGGTGGCTAATCGGGCAGGAATACCGATCGAGCGTAACATAATCGTTAACACGCTGGAAAAATGATCGGCGTAACCCCCCTGAAAACGAAACAAAAAGGCCGAGACTAAATCCTCATTTTCGGCTAAAAAGGGCAAATCGGTTTTTAATTCGTAGTTTTGCTTTAATGCTTGGGCCAAATATAGGGCCTTCTCGTAGGGAGAGGTTAACGGTGTGGGAGATTTTGCCAGCAATTCCTCGGTTTTTCGGCGGACTTTCGGGGCAATTTCGGCAGGAATTTGTAAATAATACTTGAGAATAGCTTTAGGGTAGGTTTCTGGGGCCGAGCGCAATTGGCTGCGATTGCGTTCCGGCACTTGTGAGATTACAGTATAAGTTAGCCCTTCCGCTAACCCCCCCGGCGACCTTAAGCTGTTTTCTCGGTCCAAAGATACCTGTCGAGTGGGAAAAAAGAGAAACTGGGGCGAAGTAAGAGCGGGGATAATATTCGGTAAACTGGAGACAATGCTGTAACTTTGGACTACCTGATGGGTTTTGGCCTGGGTTGCGGGTAGTGGCACAAAAAAGCGATAGGACCAACGATTGCGATTTAAATCCTCTAATTCTTGATCCCGCGAGATTTGCCACCCTTGGCCAGTATAGCGATCAAAGGCCATGGCCCGCCAGAATCCGGGGGCTTGAGAACGTACCCGCATGACTATCTGAGGAGTCATACTTCCCCGCAGATTTTGGTTCATTTGGCTGTTAAAACCGTAATAAAAGGTAGGATCTAGCTGTCCTGACCCTGTAGTGGGACTATTACCGCTATTTACGCCACCATTCCCCGTTTCACCCTCGCGCACATAGCCAGGGTTAACGATTTGTCGGTCTCCCTGTTCAAAATCCTGATTTTCCATACCTGCTGGACTATTGACGGGAAAAGATTGAATTTGATAACCCGGAAAACGCGGCATCAGGGCAAAAATTGTCAATCCCAAGAGGAGAATTGTCAGAAAGAAAATCCCGAAACGTTTGGGAGAAAGGGGAGAATTTTGCGGGGAAACTAATTTTTTTGTGGCTAGACGGGGGGATTTCCTTGAGAAGAAAGGGAGACTCTGATTGAGATTATCTAAACCTAAACGAGAACGATAGTCTAAAACTAGGGTAGGTAGGGATAAAAGCAGAAAGAGGATTAACCAAGGCGCAAAAGCGAGGGTTTGGGAGATTGTCCCGGCGACTCCCAAGAGAATTAAACCGATTACCATAGAATACCCCAAATCTTTGCGTCGGGGCAGGTCAAAACTATGGAGAATTTGCAGTTGAATTAATAATTGTGTTAGGGCAATGCGACTATCCTGCATCGCAACGATATTACCCAAGAATAGCGCCAACACTACCAACATTCCGATCGCTATACAAAATTTTGCCCCGATATTGCGCTTTTTCCTGCGTCGCCAACTCCAGATTCCGCCGATAATACTGAGAGGAACGGCCCAAATACCGGTATAACTATCAGTAGCCACATCGGTGGCGATAATACCGACGATTACTAAAGCTTGCACCAGAATTCTTAAAATAATCGATTCCTCGGTTTCTGGCAAGGGAGAAGATTCTATCTTTTGCCAGAGGGTTTTTAAGGAAGGTCTTGGAC
Source organism: Microcystis wesenbergii NRERC-220 (assembly GCF_032027425.1). Taxonomy (NCBI): domain Bacteria; kingdom Bacillati; phylum Cyanobacteriota; class Cyanophyceae; order Chroococcales; family Microcystaceae; genus Microcystis; species Microcystis wesenbergii. Next base: position 2,695,809 of record NZ_JAVSJA010000001.1, read on the forward strand.
GAGCGGCACTGCTAACCATAGGCTAAATTGGGAGAAGGATCAAAAAGTTAATTTTATGTTTCCCAGTTCTAATCTCGATCGCTCCATGGGGTAAAGTGGATTTTAGATGTCAGGATACAGGAGACGGGAGACAGGAGACAGGAGACAGGAGAAGGGAGCAGGGGAGATAGGGAGATAAGGAGATAGGGAGATAGGGAGATAAGGAGATAAGGAGATAAGGAGAAAAAAGCTGATGACTGATGACTGATAACTGATAACTGATAACTGATAACTGATAACTGATAACTGATTACTGATTACTGATTACTGACCCATGATAGCCGTTACCAAGCCTGAAATTTTACCGTTACTTCATCCCCTGATTGGACAATTAGCCACGGCAATTCTCTCCCACTGGGAAAATTATCTTGATTTGTCGCCCTTTGAGTTGCCGGAAGGTTTAGGCTATGTGGAGGGACGTTTAGAAGGGGAAAAATTAATTATCGAGAATCGCTGCTATCAAACTCCCCAGTTCCGCAAAATGCACCTAGAACTGGCTAAACTGGGCAATGGTTTGGATATCCTTCACTGTGTCATGTTCCCCCGTCCAGAATATCCGCTGCCGATGTTTGGATGTGATATAGTCTCCGGCAAAGCGGGAATCAGTGCCGCTATTGTGGATCTTTCTCCCACCAGTGGCGATAAAACTCTCCCTAGTGCCTATAATCAAGCTTTAGCGGCTTTACCGGCGGTCGATTTCGCCCAAGCTCGTGATTTGCCTTCTTGGGGTCATATTTTCTCCCAATATTGTCTGTTTATTCGTCCCGAAACCGCCGCCGAGGAACGACAATTTTTACAAAGAGTAACAGATTTCTTGACAATTCACTGCAAATGTGCTAAGGAAAGTCAGCCTCTTTCTGGGGAAGAAGCGCGCATTTATTTACAGGGACAACGGGATTATTGTAGTCAACAGCAAAAAAACGATAAAACTCGGCGTGTACTAGAAAAAGCCTTTGGTTGGGAATGGGCAGAGCGTTATATGACGGGTGTTCTCTTTGATTTGCCCGATTAAACTGAACTAGGGTAGGCTGAATATTACTGGAAGCCTTACTAGAAAACGATTTTGGGACTTTTTTTCAAGAAAAGTGCCAGAAACAAACGTTGAGAAATCGAGCCGAGGTACTCAAAACCCTTGCACTTTCCGGAGGCGATTGCAAAGGGTTCCGCTTCTAGGCACGCAAGGTCATTCTGTTATTCTGACTTCCCCTTCTGACTTGAAAGAGGGTGTAGGGTGTGGGGTGTAGGGAAGGAAACCTCTTTCATCTGTGGGGGTGAAAATTTTTTCATCGGGACTGACTCCTAACCCCACCAACAAACTTTTTGCCGCAAACCCTACATATCAGGACAGGCACTCATGCAACAGGCAAGAGGCAAAAGGGTGAATAAATAATCAGTTTTTAATAACCAGATTTAGTATAAGAGACCACAGGCTTGAATTTCTCTGATAGATTGATGTAAATATTTAGTCTCTGGATGCCCTGACGTTTCCTTGTCGTCGAGATAGTTAACTTTTCGGTTATGAGTCCCTCGGATTAATAAATGAGAGTTAGGACTTCTTGATTGGTCAAATAAATCAAATATGTCTGCCTCACAATCTCCGATTGTTACTACTTGAATATCTTCGGGTATTTGTTGTTGTGTTTCTGACCAAGAATTTAACCATCGTTGACTTTCTTTTTCTTGGGTTTCTCTTTTTTGCGTTGCTTGGCAATCCCTAAATTCTTTTCTTCTCTTGCCCAGACATATTGATTAATTAGTCCTAAAGGTATTCCGACAGGGGACACTCCTAATGTGGTATGAACTTTGAGACCAAAGGATGTTTGACAATCTAGATAACCCATTCCTTTTTTGGCTTTTTGCGTCGTAAAGTCTAAACTTGTTGTGTCTTGAACTGCCAAAACTATTGGATGTTCTTTGATTCTTTCTACTGTACTTTTAGCTTGGGCGGCAATTATATCTGAGGGGTGAAAATAGGGGGAATTCCAAAAGTCGGATGTGGCACTGGCGGCGGCTAGATTTCCCGAAGCTTGTGGCACTCTTGTACTAGATTGGCTGGCCAAATTTTCCACGATACTGATTAACCTTTTCTTTCTTCTGGTGTCCCCTAGGTCTGCATACTGTAATTCTTGGGCTGCCCATTTCTCCATTTTTTTGCTCACCTCCACCTTAATTCCTTCTTTCAAAACTATACCTATCAATCGTTTCCCCTTTTTTTAAGTTTCTTCTCTTTTTGTTAAGAAAGATCTGACTAATGGATAGCTGATTAAGGGGGGTGCCGATCCCCCCTTAATTTCCCCTTAATAAGGGGGGAGCCGACAATTTTTAACACCTACCTACTTACGGCGATTCCTCTATCCATCTGGCACAGACAACTCCTTATTGGATAAGCCTTGACCCTTAGAAGATGTACCAGACTGAGCCTGAATCCGCCGTAGCAGTTATCCTAATAGTGAAGTAGGAAGTTTTCCTTTGGGGGAGTTAGAAGCCGATCGCCGGTCAAGGAAAAACCCGAAATTCAACCTATTCCCTGGGATCAAAATCTGGCAGCGTCCCCAGCTTGCGGATGGTCACTTTAACATCCATAGACAAATAGTCATCGGCATCACCAAACCAAGAACCGGAAAGAGGTATGATTTGACCGGGATGACGAGCGATCGCCACTCGAATTAAATCAAAGCCGGCGGTAATTTGATTAGTCGGATCATAATTACGCCAACCGGCCCCCGGTAGATAAACCTGTAACCAAGCATGGGTAGCGCCAGAGCCAGTCATCCCCACTTCGCCACCGTCGAGGGCAGCATCGTAGAGATAGCCACTGACAAAACGACAGGCTAAACCCAATCTTCGCAAAGCTTCGATCATCAACCAAGCATAATCGCGACAAGTTCCCGACTTTAGCCGCAGGGTTTCTCCGGGGGATTGAGTTCCTTCACTCTCCCGGGCTTGGTAGGTAAAATTATCTTTGATAGCCGCCATCATTCTTTCCATGACATCGAGGGTATCATCTTGGTCCCCCGCTACAAAACTTTTGGCCCAAGCTGCCAGGCTGCCGTCGGCATCCTCGGCGTGGGGACGCATAAACGCCACTAGATCTAACCATTCATCGGGGGTGTACTGGATGGGAATTTCGATCGCCCGTTGAGCGAGGGGAAAATCAGCGATCGCTTTTAAGCCAAAATGTTCTGCCCGTAATCGACAGGTAACGATTAATTCTGACGCTGCTTCGGCGAATTCAAGCCCTACCACGTTGTTAGATAGAGTATCCATAGTCCAGCGCGTTTTGGCGGCAATATTCGCTTCTACAGAATAACTGATAATTCTTTCACCGTGACCGGCACTAGGCAAAAAAATCGCCCGATGTTCCCCAAAAGTTACCGGTTTACGATAATGATAGGTGGTGATGTGTTCCAAGTCGTAGATGACACTCATCCTGATTATCCTTAATAAAGTAGCTGGTTATAATTGAAGATAAATCCCCCCTTGATCCCCCCTTGATCCCCCCTTAATCCCCCCTTGATAAGGGGGGTATCTGACAATTTTTAACACCCACCTACTTAATCACTGATAACCGATAACTGATAACTGAAATGACCTCTGACCCGTTCCTCGATCGAGCTTGGAATACCGAAGACCTAGAACAAGCACTTCGAGGTGTCGGCACTATTCAAGAAGAACTCAACTATAATCAGGCGCGCAATTCTCTGGGCAAACTTGTTGAGCGTCTCGATCTTACCTCGATCGAGAAAATTGGTCTAGAAGCGGAGATCGATCGCCTAGTGGCCCTGCTAGAAAAACTCGATCGATCCCTGATTCAAATTGCCGCTTTTGGACTGGTGGGCCGGGGAAAATCCTCGATTTTAAATGCTCTGGTCGGTCAAGAAATCTTTACAACCGGTCCCCTACACGGAGTTACCCGCACCATTAAAGGGGTAAATTGGCAGTTAAGCAGCGATGATACTTTCCCCAATCTAGCGCGTCTGACCCTGAACGGCCAGGGTAATGCTCAGGTGCAATTGCTTGATACTCCCGGTATTGATGAGGTAGATGGGCAAACGAGGGAAATTCTCGCCTGTCAGGTGGCGCAGCAGGTGGATTTAATCCTTTTTATCATCTCCGGTGATATGACCAAAGTGGAATTTTCCGCCCTGGCCAAGTTGCGGGAAGCAGGAAAACCGATGATTTTGGTCTTTAATAAAATCGATCAGTATCCGGAAGTCGATCGCCTCGCTATCTATGAGAAAATCGCCTCAGAACGGGTGAAAGAATTACTCTCCCCCGATGAGATTGTTATGGTGGCGGCCTCTCCCCTCCTGGCGGAGACGGTTAAAGGGCAGGATGGGCGGCTAAAAACGCAACGATTTCGCGGAAAACCCCAGATAGAAGCTCTGAAACTCAAAATTTTGGAAATTCTAGAGCGAGAGGGTAAATCGCTCGTAGCACTCAATTCTATGCTGTATGCGGACGAGGTAAACGAGCAAATTGTCGCCCGCAAAATGGCTATCCGTGATCGTGGCGCTAATCAATTGATTCAAAAAGCAGTGATGATCAAAGCATCGGCGATCGCTCTCAATCCGGTGACGGTGTTGGATCTGTTTACGGGGGCAGTCATCGATCTAGCCATGATTCTCGCTCTTTCTCGCTTATACGGCATCGATTTAACTCGTCAGGGGGCGATCGCTCTTTTACAAAAAATTGCCCTCAATATGGGTGGCATTAGTGCCAGCGAATTTTTAGCGGTTTTGGGCTTAAGTTCCCTAAAAGGATTACTCGGTCTCTCGATTCCTGCCACTGGCGGTATTTCTCTCCTTCCCTATACTTCGATCGCCCTGACTCAAGCGGGAGTTGCCGGTGTATCCTGTTACGCGATCGGCCAAGTGACGAAAACCTATCTCGCTAATGGGGCCACCTGGGGACCCGATGGCCCCAAGGCAGTGGTGGCCAGCATTCTCGATTCCCTCGATGAAACCTCGATTCTCAACCGGATTAAGCGGGAATTAGGCTCAAAATTGGGGGTTGGGGGACTTTTCAGTGATCAGTAAACAGTAAACAGTAATCAGTGAACTGAAGGCAAGAGGCAATAGGCAACAGGCAATAGGCTCCCAGAAAGAATCTGGCAATTCTCCTACCTAAAAAGAAGGCTAGAAACTGAGTAGATTAAAGCTTTTAGCTTAACAAATTTGGTTTTAGATTCGGCCCTTGTGAACTGAAAACTCAAATCTGATAACTGATAACTGATCACTGATCACTGACTCGATCAATCCAAGAAATGCTTGCTATGGACGATCGCCGCTATAATAACTACCGCCCCTTGAATTTGATAGATCAGACGGTAGGCATAGGCAGACTTTTCTCGGATGGTATCATCGTTAAATTCGGCGCATTTTTTCGCTTCTAGGGGACAATTTTCTAAAGAATAGCTTATATCAAGAATTCGACGTACGACGGCCGCCGCGTAGGACGGGGAATCTCGACTAATATAAGATGCGATCGCATCCACGTCTTCAATTGCTTTGGGCGACCAGACAAGGCGATAATTCACTCGATCAGCCATTTGTTTAAAAGACCCTCAACTTCTTCTTGGGGGATTGTATTCTCCAGAGAGGCAGCGTTCAAACTTTGACGCACCTTCTCCAGAACGTATAAATGATACTGAATATCTTCAATTGAACAATCATCTGGTAATTGATTCAAGAGGGATTCAACTTTTTGTCTAATGCTATTCATACAAGTTTGACCGAAGTTTTTAAGGAAAAGTATAAATTTAAGTTATCTATCAACTATCATCTATCATCTATCATCGGATAGAAAATTATAGTTACGCATCCTATCTTATGCCATAGTCCCCAGAAAAGCGAGAAAAAGTTAAGAATAGATAAGGTGATTATCTAGCTTTTGTAACATTGGGGCGGCGATACTGTTAAGAATACTTAATAATTCTCCTATCTGCTCAATCCCCGCAACTTTTAGGGATTATTGACCGATAACCATCTAGCGGCCACAAGACCCCCCCCAATCGCAGCAATTTTTTGTTACATTAGTTTACAGTTCCCTCAACGCCCCAGTGGGTTATTAATTTTAATGTCTTCTTCGGTTCCTTCGTCGGATTTTATACCCTTAATCGGTCAAGAAACAGAAATCTTTAACTGGGCAAAATCCCATTATCGTAACCATACCTTTGCCAAAGATGAAAAAGTAGCCACGCGCCCCGGGCTATTATACTTTGTCGAATCTGGGGCGATTCGTATTGTTGGTAAGGCACAAGTTAACGTTATTGACCAAAAATCCTCCCGTCAACTACCTATGGCCGATAGTGAGGAAGTATTTCTTGGTTTTGTGGGTGCAGGTCAACCTTTTGAGATTGTTTCTCAATTTCCCTTTCAATTACAAGCCCAAGCTCATCTAGACGGAACCGAGTTAGTCTGGTTATACTGGGAAGACCTAGAAAAATGGCCGCAATTGCGATCGGCTGTTATGGAAACTTTTCGCCATCAATACCAGCGTAAGTTATTTTGGTTGAGTATTCTCGGTCAAAAACGCTCCCTCGATCGATTAATGGGGTTCTTGGTTATATTATTGGAAGAATACGGTCAACCCTGTGTAGAAGGCTATTATCTTCCCTATCCCCTAACTCACGCTCAAATTGCCAGCGCCATCGGCACTACCAGAGTCACAGTAACAAGATTAATCGGTAAATTGCGACAACAAAATTCGATCTTTTTTAAGCAGGATAATCTTATCGGATTGCCCAGCTTATTTTTGAGTCAGAATTAATTTTTCTGCGGTGTTGCTGACTCAAGCTACTTGCCAACCGTGCATCCTATCCAAAAGTTAAGTAGGTAGGCGTTAAAAATCATCAGATACCCCCCTTATTAAGGGGGGACTAAGGGGGGATCAGCACCCCCCTTATCAAGGGGTGGCAGGGGGGATCAAACCTAAAATCCATTTTTAATTTAATTATAACCAGCTACTTACTTTGGCTCTAGGTTTTAAAAACCCCACACAAGCAGATTCCCATCGCCAATCAGCAACCCCAGAAATCTATTATGACCGCACAAACCCCGCCATCCCTCTCCGTTCTCTACGAGGAAGATTTTGTTCTCTGGACAGAAAAAACCGCCGAACTTTTAAAGCGAAAAGAGTTTGACAGAGTGGACTGGGAAAATCTGATCGAGGAAGTGGAGTGCATGGGGAGAAGCGAGCGCCAGGCCGTCGAAAGTTTATTAACTCAACTATTAATCCATCTTTTGAAACTGAGTTATTGGGCAGCGGAAAGAGAACGAAACGCACGTCATTGGCTGGGAGAGATAGCCACTTTTCGAGTGCAACTGAAAAAAAAGATCAAAACCCAAACGCTAAAAAATCATGCCATTAATTCCTTTGGGGAGGCCTATTCAGACGCAAGACAAACCCTAATTGATGGGAGAATTGTCGATAAAAATATAATTCCCCTAGAGTCTATATTCACTCTCGAACAAGTATTAGATGGGGATTGGTTCCCCATCGATATCGCACCTTTTCTTACGGAAATTTGAGAGCCACTGATACTTAAATAGTTAGATGTTAAAAACTGTCAAAAACCCCCCTTATTAAGGGGGGATCGAAACCAAAATCTATCTTCAATTTAATTATAATCAGCGACTTAGTTCGAGGTTATCTCAAAATAATCTGGAGGACGAGCTTTTCCCTCATGTCTGACGTTTATCTAATTGGTGGCCCCAATGGTTCCGGGAAAACCACCGTCGCTAAAAAAATTTTACCCAACTTTTTAGGCGTTATCGAGTACGTTAACGCCGATGAAATTGCCGCCGGACTCTCACCTTTTAATCCTGAGTCGGTTGCTATCCAAGCAGGACGGTTGATGTTAGAAAGGTTGGTAACACTGAAGTGCCAAGGAATAGATTTTGCCTTTGAAAGCACCCTGGCAGCCCGACATTTTGCCCGTTTTTTGAGAGACTGTCGCAGTTCTGGCTATAGGCTCAATCTTATTTATTTTTGGCTACAAAGTCCAGAATTAGCTTTACAGAGAGTTCACAGAAGGGTAGCCAGTGGCGGTCATAATATTCCTGAAGATGTGGTTCGTCGTCGTTATGAGCGGGGACGTATTAACCTCATGCAGTTGTATTTACCTTTATGCGATACTTGGATTATCTATGATAATTCTGGGGATGAACCGCACTTAGTTGCTGCGTTAGGATTTAATCAACCTCCTATTATTTATAACCCAGACACCTTCCGAATCATTACCAGAAACTAAAATGACTGAACCCACCTTAACGGAACTGCATCAGAAAATCGATACAGGTGTTAGAGTCGCAATCGCAGAAGCAATTGAGAGACACCGTCTCTTAGGAGAATCTATCAGCATTTTCAAAGATGGCCAAATTTTCACCTTAACAGCCGCGCAAATTCCGCCAAAATCTGCCAAAAAAACGGAAGTGTAAAAAATTGGTTGACTGTCTCAAATTGCACTATTCATAGAAACAGTTTCACCTATCCGAGGGATTTATATAGATGTCGGTTTTAGCAAATTCCCGTTACGAAAATCAAAAGCACATAGTATAATAGTACTGTTCTTTACCTTTCGAGGTATAAATATGACCTTAACAGAAAAACGAAAAAACCTTTTGCGATGGATAGTTGAAGGAGTACGGGCTGGTTATTTTCCCGCCGAGGACAATATTTTGTGGGGTTGTCAGGTTTTCGGAGGTCCTAGTTGGCCAAATTACACGGGTTCTGATAGCTGTCCTGAGGTCGAATTCGCAACCTTCGATATATTAGAAGAATATGGTTATATTAAGTAGCTCGTTATAATTAAATTAAAAATGGATTTTAGGTTCGATCCCCCCTGCTCCCCTTGATAAGGTAGGGTTGATTCATGAATCAACCCTACCCTTGATAAGGGTGGTGTCTGATAATTTTTAACGCCTACCTACTTAAGTGGCAACAAAAAAGCCAGCATCAATACAAAGGCGCTCTAACAGGAAAAGCTTATGAAGCGGTTGATTCTAACTTTGACGAACCCAATCGCTCGGCTATTCCTCATCTAATTCCCTTGACTGAAGTTGAACATTTAGACTCCGAACTATGGGAGAGAGTCCGTTTTTCTGTGAGTGCGGGTGGAGATAATCCAAAAGCGTGGGATACTGCGATTCGCAATGCGACAGTGGTTTTAGAAGACCGCATGAGGAAACTGGGAAATATTGATAATATTAATCAAAAAGCCACGGGTAATGGTATTGTTAACCTAATTTTTGGAAGCAATAAATCTGTACAAAAAGATAAGCTTCCATCAGAAGAATTAGAGGCATACCGTGATTTATATTCGGGTACAATGAAGCTTTTTCGTAACCGTTACGCTCATCGATTCATCGATCCTAAACCAGAGGAGGGTGGAGAAATTATCGTATTCATTAATTTATTGTTGAAGATGCTAGATAATTTAGATTGGGAGACAGAAAACGAGAATACATAAATCTCTAATTCTTGTCTGGTTTAAATATTCACCGATAATTGTCTTCTAGCTTCGTAGAGGATGACAGCAGTAGCGATCGCAACATTTAAAGATTCCACACCACCAAAGAGGGGAATTTTCACCGTTTCATCGGCTAAAGCCGCTAATTGGGGTGATAAACCGGCTCCTTCATTGCCTAATAATATTAAAGTCGGACGGGTAAAATCAATCTCCCAATGGCTTTTGGTGGCTGTGGGTAAAGTCGCGATCGCTTTTACCCCCTGTGCTTGATATTTTTTCACTAAAGCCGATAAATCCGATTCTACCACCAGGGGCGATCGAAACCATTCCCCGGCCGAACTGCGGATCACTTTGGGGTTATCGATTTCGACGCTATCGAGACTTAACCAAATACCCTGTACCTCTGTAGCCACGGCAGTGCGGATAATAGTGCCGAGATTACCCGGATCCTGCAATCTTTCCAAAACTAAGCCCAATTGTAGCGGATTTTGGGGGACTGGATGAAGGTGATGACGGGAAATAGTGGCAATCACACCATCGGGATTAACCGTTGTTGCTAGGGAAGCGAGGACTTCTGGGGAAACTATCTCGACTCGTTTGGCTTGATTTTGAAGCTTCTCTGCTAATTGTCCCTGTCTTTGCCGCCACTTTTCAGTATAACAAACCGTCTCTAGGGAACAATTCAGGGCTAAAGCCGTCTCTAGTAAGTGCGTTCCCTCAATTAAGGACAAATTCTGCTCCTGTCGCTCTCTAGTGCGGTGTAGCTTGCGAATTTGCTTGATTAAAGGGTTTTGAACACTGCTAATCATAGCCAATCGGATTTTTCACCCCGCTAGGGCTACCCTAAACAACTGCGTCTTGAGGGAGATAATGCGGAACTCGGGACTTGAACCCGAAAGTCTTTGCAGACACTAGAACCTGAATCTAGCGCGTCTACCAATTCCGCCAGTTCCGCATTCTTCTTTCACAATCTTTTATTATACTATCGGACAATCCATAAGTCAAGATAGTTGAGATAATTAAGACAAAAATCGCTTTTCGGGGTAGAATCACGAATAATTTCCTCAAAAATCTGATAAAATGCAGTCTCATTTTGCTGAAGCTTTCCTTAGCCAAGACTCCCAACCAAGATAAATGAATCATCCTATGACCATCGATACCGAGCATCCCTATTTAGAAATTCAAGGTCGTCACTCTCTCAAGGGTGAAGTTAAGATCAGTGGTGCCAAAAATGCCGCTCTAGTGATTATGGCGGGGGCTTTACTCTGCTCCGACGAGTGCCAGATTAGTAATGTACCAGCCCTAGCCGATATCGAGCGGATGAGTCAAATTCTCTCGGCTTTGGGCGTGCAAGTCCGTCGCACTGGAGATAGACTAGAGATTGATGGCAGAGACCTCCAACAAGCTCAAGCACCCTACGATCTCGTCTCCCAGTTGCGAGCCAGTTTTTTTGCCATTGGACCGATTTTAGCCCGTTTAGGAGAAGCAAAAGTTCCCCTTCCCGGCGGCTGCGCCATTGGGGCCAGACCAGTGGATCTGCACGTTAGGGGCCTACAGTCAATGGGTGCAGATGTATTAATTGATCGGGGCATGGTACACGCCCGCGTTAAGGGTAATGGTTGTCTGAAAGGGGCGAATATTTATCTGGATTATCCCAGTGTGGGAGCGACGGAAACCCTAATGATGGCGGCGACTTTAGCGGAAGGGGAAACCATTCTCGGTAATGCGGCCCAGGAGCCAGAGGTGATTGATTTAGCCGATTTTTGTGTTTCCATGGGGGCAAAAATTCGCGGTGCCGGGACCAATACAATTGTCATCGAGGGAGTTTCCCGTCTGCACAGTACCGATTACAGTATCATTCCCGATCGCATTGAAGCCGGGACTTTACTGATAGCTGGGGCGATTACCCGCTCGGAAATTAGTCTTTATCCCGTGATTCCCAGCCATTTAGCTTCGGTAATTGCCAAACTGCACGAAATCGGTCCGGAAGTGGTGGAAGATGGTCCCAATCGTCTCCGGATTATCCCTAGAGACTTAAAAGCCACCGATATGGAAACCCTGCCCTATCCCGGTTTTCCCACGGATATGCAGGCCCAATTTATGGCTCTATTAACTTTAGCCGAGGGCAGTAGTGTGGTTAATGAGACGGTTTTTGAAAACCGTCTGCGTCATGTGGCCGAATTAAAGCGTCTGGGAGCAGATATCAAGGTCAAAGGAAATGTGGCCTTAGTGCGCGGTGTGCCTTTCCTCTCCGGGGCACCGGTGATGGCCACGGATCTACGCGCTTCGGCAGCTTTGGTGGTGGCGGGATTGGCAGCCCGGGGGACTACTATTGTGCAGGGACTCCATCACCTCGATCGAGGTTACGATAATTTAGAGGGTAAATTAAGAGCATTAGGGGCAAATTTACGCCGGGTTGATCCTTTGGCCTCAGAATTGGCTACCCTGACCCAATCTTAAGAGGATGATTAGTTATCGCTGTTCTATCAGTGTTGAGGATTCCCGTGAGCAACACCGATAGAACAGCGTTAATCGTGCTTAGTTGTTCTATATTGACGGAACCTTTCATCAGCGATCGCATTTACCAAATCTTAGCCATTACTAATACAAACCCCGGCAATTCTGGATCACCACTAATGGTTTCAGGAGCATTTAAAATCTCCGGTTCTTGATGGGGACGATAAATATAGACTTGGCGATTTTGGCGATCTATTAACCAACCCAATAAAGTACCATTGGCAATATATTCTTCCATCTTTTTCTGCAAACTGGATACTGTATCACTAGCAGAACGTAATTCAATGACAAAATCGGGACAGATGGGGGCAAAAGAGGCTTTTTGTTTTTCTGTTAAAGCATTCCAGCGTTCTAATTTAATCCAAGCAGCATCGGGTGAACGAGTCGCACCATTGGGCAGCGTAAAACCCGCACTGGAATCAAACCCAAGCCCCGTTCCATCTAGTTCTGACCAGTTCCCCAGTTGCACAGCTATATTAAGATTGCGATTACCCGTATCTGAAAAAGCAGGGGGCATAACGATCACTTCTCCACTAGCGCTGCGTTCAATGCGTAAATCCCGATTGGCTAAACAAAATTCATAAAATTGCTCCTCCGTCATCGGCATAATCCAAGGAAGATCAATCATCAAAGGAGCCGAGGTCGCTTGCACAAGTAGTGTCGTCATATTTTCGCCCTACTCAAGAATTACACGAATTAACAACTGAATGCCCTTCAATCTTAACTTAGCTCTAGTCATCGGCATTATTGACTACTAAAAGATAGAAGGCGATCGCTCTTATCGTTGCCAAAGAAGCCTGACGGAGAGGAATGTAAATATTTATAAAAATGTAGCTTAGAATACAGTTCGGGGGGGGGTAATGTGTATCATACGGACGTGAAATTAACACTGTAAAGTTAACACAGGAGAAAGATAATGAATCACGTTTGGTATTTCTCACTAGGAGCAGTTTTTGGGGCGGTTGTCTCCGCTCCGATGGCGGCATATTCCTTTCCCATAGCATCCCCAGGCACTGAAGGGATAAAAGTGTTGGTAAGTAATACTTCTCCAGTAATAGCGACTTATGAGGGCAATTCTGCCTCGTTCAGCAACAGTTTGTACTTAATGCTTGATGGATTAGGCAACCCTGGTGACGATGGAGATTTTTCTAACGATCTTTTTATCTTCAATAATCTCTCTTCGACAGTGGGTAGTACGGTATCATTAGGTTCTTTTTCTATCGGTGCTGAATTGATATTCCGACTGTTTGTCCAAAATACAGGGAATAACTTTTTTACCGGACCCGCTAGCCGAAATCCAGACAACAAGACTCATGCCAGAGTGCAAGAAAACTGGATGCCAAACAAAACTTTAGTCAGCTTTGAAGATCTGTTTAATGGTCCATTTAATTACAATGACCTGAGCTTCTCTTTTACCAATACCAACACCGGTACTATGCTAGTGCCTGAACCCACCTCAACCCTCAGTCTCCTCGTCCTCGGCACTCTCGGCGCAGCTTCAACCCTCAAGCGCCAATTGAAATCCTCCAAATCCTCAGAAAAAGAAACCACAAAAGTCTCCTAATACCATCAATAAAATCCGACAATTCCCTTTCATTAATTAGAGGGGTTTTTATCAGTTGTCATACTAAATCCGTTGAGTAACGCACAGAAAACGGGTTTCTCGGAGAAACCCGTTTTCTATCCGCAAGCAAGATTTGAGCATAATTCAGCCGACAAACTACCATTAATGCTTGGGGATAGTTTTTCCTAGCTTAGGGGGATTGAAAGTTTAATTTTCCCTGAATCTTTCTAACAGTTCTGAGCGAGATAAATTAGCCAGAGAAAGAAGTAACCCGGTGCGTTCGGAGATGGGAAGTTGGGCAATCTGTTCCACCAGACCAGATAATTCTGCATCTAGGCTGCCAAAGCGTCCTTCCAGAAGACTGGTTATCAGGGAATACCGTTCTTCTAAACTGCCTCGTTGTATCCCTTCTTGCATCCCTTCTTGTATCCCTCGTTGTATCCCTTCTTGTATCCCTTCTTGTTTCCACTCTTCTCGTTGTTGTAAATAAGCTGGTGATAGGTTCATAATGTCCTCCTGTTCTTCGGCACTTAAATTATCTCTTAATTCCAAACTCTTGCGCCAGTTGGCCAGAATTTCCAGTAAATTCTCTTGGAAAGGATTACCTTCAGGCAATTGCACTAATTCTTCTACTGCTCGTTTCTGTGTCCCTCCTTTTCCTAGCACCCTCAACCATAAAGTCTCCTCATTGACTGGTAATTGATGGATGGCGACAATTCCTGTTTTGAACAGGCTAGGGGAAAAATAAACTCCTTTTCCCCACTCCTCTTTCATCCCCTCTTCTGGTAGGAATGAAGGGGGGATTCCCACGACTTCTTCAATCATTCTCGCCGAAAAAGTAGGCGTTAAAATCCAGAGAACTGGTAGTTCAGCTTCAGTTAGAGTTTTGTTTGTCCGTTTCGCCTTCCTCAAGACCTCGCCATGAACCGCATATAACTTTGAGATGCAACTGCGAATCTCTACCTCGGAGGGAGGATTACGGAAGGGTTCAAATAAGCAGCAAGTCGCCGCCATTTTAGCGAGTAAGCCCAAGGGTAATTCAGTCCTTGATGCTGAACTGTCTGGTTCAAACCAGACATCGATTTCTTGAACTTCACTCTTGACTTTCTTGCTCTTTTTAATCGTTCCCAGAGACCCTAAGAGTTCTTCTAAATATTCCTTGGCAAATTGGTCGTGAATTTGGCGAGTCATTGCAGGGGATAATTAAGCCGAGAAAGTACAATAATAATCTTGTCAGATCATAGCAAGTTTTGAGAATTTATCTTTTTAATCAACAGCACCAGTGTGCGAACCAATCGGATCTCTTATTCTTTGTGTAACAAGTTTAACTTATATAATAGCGATCGGTCTTTGTGTTCTTTGTGTCTCTGTGGTTCTTCACACTCATTGCTTAAAGGCCCCTTCTCAAGTTCCCAGAGCTTAGTCGCTAATATTCCGAAAGTGACAGAAAAGGGATAATCTTGCGATCAATTGCCCAAAATAAAGGCTAGAATCGAAATATAGTATCGATCGCTACGGATTTTTCATGAATTACAGAAAATTTTGCTTGGCTTTTTTGCTGTCCCTTATCCTCATCAACACCGGATTAGTTATGCCTAGTTACGCAAACGAAAGAGAATTGAGGACAATTACCGTAACGGGAGAAGGAATAGAAAATATCGCCACTTCTCAAGCAATAGTGCGCTTAGGGGTAGAAATTCAAGGCAAAGAAGCGGGTAAGGTGCAGCGGGAAACCGCCAATCGTAGCGATGCGGTGGTTAAATTTCTCCGTTCCCGTCAAGTGGAAAAATTGGAAACCACCGGCATTAGTTTACAGCCCAATTACGACTTCAGCAACAATCAAAGACGTTTAATCGGTTATATCGGGGCTAATTTGATTAGTTTTCAGGTTGATATAGCCCAAGCGGGGATTTTAATCGATGAAGCGGTGAAAGTCGGGGCAACACGCATCGATGGGGTCAGTTTTACTGCTGGAGAATCAGCGATCGCAGCCGCCCAAAGAACCGCTCTCATCAAAGCCACGGAACAAGCTAGAGAACAGGCGACAATCGTGTTACAAGCCCTCGGTTTAGTGCCGAAAGAAACGGTTTCTATCCAAGTGGGTAATACAGGTAATCCCGTGCCAATAGCTCGCTCAGAAGCGGTTTTTCGGAGTGCCGATGCTGCCAGTAGCCCGGTTATCGGAGGGGAACAAACCCTGCGCGCTGCTGTCACCCTCGAAATTAGCTATTAAGATAACTTTCAGCTATCAGTTATCAGCCTGGGTTTTTTTGACCGGAAATCTTGGATACAGGCTGATAAAATCAACGCCGATGCTCGGAAACTCTAGAAAAAACTGTCCCCCTCATCCGTGAATTATCCCAACTTTTTACCCACTGTTAGGGAGGGATTGAGTGAAGATACCTCCCTTGCTCTCCTCGAAAATATCCAACAAATTGCCATCGATAGCCCCATCTATCCTCGATCGATTCTAACTACCTATAGTCAACAAGGGCAAGGTCAACCGCCTTTTGTCCTCCTGCACGGTTTTGATAGTTCCCTGCTGGAATTTCGGCGTTTACTACCTTTCCTCGCCCAAAATAGGGAAACTTGGGCGATAGATCTACTCGGCTTCGGTTTTACTGAGCGATACCCAGATTTACAAGTATCTCCGAAAACTATTAAAAGCCATCTTTACCATTTCTGGAGAACTGCGATCGCCAAACCGATAATTTTAGTCGGTGCTTCCATGGGGGGTGCAGTGGCCCTAGATTTTGCCCTCTCCTACCCAGAAATAGTGGCAAAATTAGTCCTGATTGACAGCGCAGGACTAGCTAACCCCCCAGTTTTGGGTAAATTGATGTTTTCTCCCCTCGATAAGTGGGCAACTAATTTTTTAGCCAATCCCCGCGTGCGTCAAAATATCAGTCGTACTGCCTATTTTGATGCAACTTTGGCCACTGTTGATGCTTGCACCTGTGCCAATCTGCACCTGAATTGTCCCCACTGGAGTGAGGCTTTAATCTCCTTTACCAAAAGTGGCGGTTATGGGGCATTTTTGCCGAAATTAAGCCAAATAAACCGAGAAACGCTGATTATTTGGGGAGAAAACGATCAAATCTTAGGCACAAAAGACGCGAAGATATTTCAGCAGGCCTTACCCAATAATCAACTGGTCTGGATTCCTCGCTGTGGTCATGTTCCCCACCTCGAAAAACCGGAACTTACCGCAGCCGCGATAGTTAAATTTGCGAGCTAAGAACTTATAATGGGATTATTTGACCCTATGGTGCCAACTTTTATGAAATTTTTGCCGATCACTCTCGCTGCATTCAGCCTTCTGAGTTTATCTGTCAATATTCCTGCTACCGTGGCCACACAACAGCTTTTTTGTCGAGGTCGCATGAATAACGGTTGGTCCTATTCGGCAGAATTTCTCAATGGACGTTTTGAACGCATTCGCTGGACGCGTTCTGGTCAACCTCCCCAAGTTTCTAGCCTTAGTTTTAAAAATACTAACAACAAAGGACAACCGATTTATCGTGGCAGTTTATTCGCCGCAGTCAGTGTGACTCTGATAGACTTATCGAAAGGAGATGTCCGTCCCGGTTCGCAAATTTCCGTGGGAGTGGAAGAATGGGGTTGGTCGCGGGGAAACTGCGCTCTTTCTAACCGATAATTCTGGTTGTTAGCGGACAGTCATGATTAAAATTATCCCAGGGGGACAAACTGGAGTCGATTTGAAGAGCTAAGTAGTCGTGCAAAATAAATTTCCTAGTGAAGAAAGGCAAAAGGCAGGAGGCAAGAGGCAAGGGGGGGTAGATATGTGTAATTAATTTTGCTTAGGTACTTACCGACTCCTCCGGGGTCAGGGTAAAGGCATCTCAAAGGCTATTGACAATTGGCTAATTTTGTCGGCTGCTTGCTGTGTAGGCATTTCAAATGCTACCAGTCAATCAGAATATTTACGAACTCGACCTATGTATCTTATGCCTTTGATAAAATCAAAAATAATGGCGTACATTGGTTGGATAAATTATCTTTTTTCAGTTATATTCAGGCTGCCTAGAGTTATTATTAACTACAGTATTAAGTTTTTTGAAGGGAGGGAATGCTCCAGAATCGCGACTATAATGAGTAAACAGATCATTCCTGTGTCGGCGAGAGCGAGAAAATATGTCTGCCACTGAATACGAAGCAATTATCGGTTTAGAAACCCACTGTCAACTCAACACCAAAAGCAAGATATTTTGTTCCTGTCCCACCAACTTCGATAGTCCCCCCAATACTAACGTCTGTCCCGTCTGTTTGGGTTATCCGGGGGTATTACCCGTCCTTAACCAAGAAGTCCTGGCCAGTGCCGTTAAACTGGGATTAGCTATCGATGGTAAAATCACACCTCATAGCAAATTCGATCGCAAACAGTATTTTTATCCCGACCTGCCGAAAAATTATCAAATTTCCCAGTATGATCTCCCTATTGTCGAACAGGGTCAACTAGAAATCGAGATCGTCGATAAAAAAACTAAGGAAGTTAGCCGCAAAATTATCGGCATTACCCGTCTGCACATGGAAGAAGACGCGGGAAAACTGGTTCATGCTGGCAGCGAACGTCTCTCCGGTTCCACCCATTCCCTCGTGGATTTTAATCGTACAGGTGTACCATTATTGGAAATCGTCTCGGAACCGGATTTACGCACCGGGGCCGAAGCGGCGGAATATGCCCAAGAATTACGGCGTTTAGTGCGTTATCTCGGCATCAGTGACGGCAATATGCAGGAGGGTTCCCTGCGCTGCGATGTCAATATTTCCGTTCGTAAAAAAGGCACTGAAAAGTTCGGGACTAAGGTAGAAATTAAAAATATGAACTCCTTTAGTGCTATCCAAAAAGCCATAGAATACGAGATCGATCGACAAATTGAAGCGATCAAAAATGGGGAATTGATCGTACAGGAAACCCGTCTTTGGGAAGAAGCTACTCAGCGGACGATTAGTATGCGGAAAAAAGAAGGTTCTAGCGATTATCGCTATTTTCCCGAACCGGATTTACCCCCCCTAGAAGTCTCCCCCGAACAGTTAAAAGCTTGGGCGGAAGAATTACCAGAATTACCCGCTCGTAAACGTCTTCGTTATGAAGAAGAATTTGGTCTTTCCCCCTACGATGCCAGGGTTTTAACCGATGATCGCACCGTGGCCGAATATTTTGAAACTGCCGTAATTGCGGGGGCAAATGCGAAATTAGTCGCTAACTGGATCAGTCAAGATATCGCCGCTTATTTGAATAATAATAAGCTGACAATCACGGAAATTGCCCTGCAAGCATCAGACTTAGCCGAATTAGTTAAACTGATTGAAACGGGAACAATTAGTGGCAAAATTGCTAAGGAAATTTTACCCGAACTTCTCAGCCAAGGCGGTTCACCAAAAGCGCTGGTGGAAAAGAAAGGATTAATACAAATTTCTGACACTTCTGCGATCGAAAAACTGATCGAGGAAATTATCGCCGCCCATCCAAGCGAGTTAGAAAAATTCCGGGCGGGTAAAACCAATCTTAAGGGATTTTTTGTCGGTCAAGTCATGAAAAAAAGCGGCGGTAAAGCCGATCCTAAATTAACTAGCCAAATCTTAGATCAAAAACTTTCTGGTTAGTTATATTCAGTGATCAGTAAACAGTAATCAGTAATCAGTGGGGAGCTTTTTTTCAATGTTGCCAAAGGCACGGCGTAGCCGTCCAGTAAACAGTAAACAGTAATCAGTGAACTTAAAACTCAAATCTGATAACTGGTAACTGGTAACTGATAACTGATAACTGATAACTGATAACTGATAACTGATAACTGATAACTGATAACTGATAACTGATAACTGATAACCGATAACTGAAAATGCCAAATTCCCCAACCACCTCGCAATTAAAGCCTAATAGCCCAAAAATTCTCGCTGTTGTCAACGGTAAAGGTGGTGTGGGTAAAACCACCACTGCGGTCAATTTAGCGGCAATTTGGGGGCAGAATCAGCGTGTTTTGCTGGTGGATGCGGATCCGCAGGGTTCCTCCACTTGGTGGGTGGAAAGAAATCAAGCGGGTATGGTATTTGATTTAGCCAAGCAAATTAATACAGAGAAATTAGGAGAATTGCGTCAAATTATCGAGTACGATCTGATCGTGATTGACACACCACCAGCTTTGCGTTCCGAATTACTTACGGCAGTAATAGCAGAATCAGATTATTTAATTTTACCGACTCCTCCCGCACCGATGGATTTAATGGCTTTAATTGACACGGTACGCACGGCAGTTAAACCCCTAGGAATTGCCTATCGGGTTTTATTAACAAAAGTGGATTCTCGTAGTCTTAAGGAAACTTTGGAAGCACAAAATACTTTATTAGAATTAGGTATTCCCGCCTGTCATGCTTTTGTCAGAAATTATAAGGCCCACGAAAAAGCCGTTTTAGACGGGGTAGCTATTACCAATTGGCGCGGTAAAAATGCCCAAGAAGCCAGCGCCGATTATCGTCGTGTGGCCGAAGAATTAGAACGGGATTGGTAGATTTAAGGACAGGTTTTCTAAGCACAATATTTTTGCAGTAAAGAAATCACTAAATCTAGACCATCGGGCTGAACTTGAACAGTATAGGCTTCCGCTTCAATTTGTCTGCTAAAACCCTCATAATTCATAAAAAATCTTCTAGTCATTGCCGGTGGTTCTATGCCTAAATTGAGTGCTTTAACTGTTTTGCCTCCATGACAAAGTTGAGCGGCATGGACAGCTTCATGAATTAATGTCGGTCGGGCAATACCTAAGTCAAAAACTAGGGGATGAATCCAAATAATTCTAGTTTTACTATCAAATAACCCGTAGGCTCCTCGCACTGGTGGCGGGGAAATTTTAACGATAAAATTGTGTTTTTCTAGAGCTTTTTGCAGCAGTAAAAAATCAGAATTCGCTGCCGATAAATTTTCTCCTCCAGCTAATTGCATCCCTAGAAAAACAGCAGCGATTGTGTAATAAATGCCCATCAGGTGATAGTTCCTATTAAAAAAATATCAAAATTAGCAGGAGGTTATTCATTGATGAATCGAACCATCGGGGAGAATTGTTCCCGTTAAAATTGCTCCAGTTAATTTCACCATAATACGCTTACCAAAGCCAATTTTTGCCCCGCGTAAATCCGCCGCCGACAGATCTGCCCCGCTTAAATCCGCCCCGATGAGATTGGCTTCCTGTAAATTTGCGCCTTTAAGGTTAGCTTCGAGGAGATTGGCGCGAAAAAGATTAGCCTTGTACAGATTAGCCTTTTCTAGGTTAACTTTGTGCAGGAAGCTATCGCTTAAGTCGGCATGGCTTAAATCTGCCCCGATGAGACTGCGACTAGAGAGATCTTTTTCTTTCAGGTTGGCTCCCTGTAAATCGGCTCCGTTTAAATCCCGATAGTGAGGGCGCCAGGCGGCATGATTGTGGACCTGATGGTTATTCTGGGAGTGGCTGTGTTGACTATGGGTTTGTTGACTATGGGTTTTATGACTGTGGGTTTGGGAATTTTGGCCGGGTTGGCTAGGGTGAGGCTGATAGGGGGAAGCAGTTTTATAGGCGTGGGCGGGCTGTTTTTCAGTTTTAGGGGCGGAATTGGAGCGTTTAGGAGAATTTTGATGAATTTGCCGCAATTGTTCCCTAGCTTGGTTAATTTCTTGCAGTTTAGCGGTGGCTTTTTCCAAAAGACGCTGATTATCTTTGGGAATGCGATCGGGATGCCAAATAAACACCAAGTCTTTGTAGGCTTGATTGATCTCGTCGAGAGATGCCCCATGATCTAACCCTAAAACTTTATAGTATCGCTCCAATTCTTTCATCATCGAAGTCCTAGTACAAGGATAAAAGCATTAACGGCCACAATTCCTCTGAGTCTTGTCGGATTTTCTAAGATAGGATTTCTTTAGGATAATTTGACTCTGGGAGAGTTGCCATAAAATTTGAGAAAATGTCTGGTAATTAAAAAAATCTCGTTTTTCTATCCTGTTTTGTGGCGTAATTGTATAGCACATAACAGCAAAATTAGCAAATTTTTGATACAAAACTTGATTTATGCTGTTGGGGAAGTGAGGAAGTGGGGAGATTTGGTCAGTTATCAGTGAACAGTAAACAGTAATCAGTGAAAAGACAGCACTGTTGTTGTCGTCCATATACTACTCACTTAACACTCCAGGTTCTTCGGTTTGTGTTATGCAATGGACGGGGTTATAAGGAATGAAACCCTTATGGAGAAAAACATTTAGCGATTTTTGTCAATTGTTTTTGCTCTAGAACGAACTAATCAATTAAGTCTCTTGCCAGATAAGGATTTAGTCGATTTATGCCACCCGATGGAACCATCCCGAGTAACGAAGAGCCAGAGTCCCACTGATAACTGGTAACTGATCACTGATAACTGAAAAAGCTGACTCCCGACTGCTGTATGATAAAACTTGTCCCGATAGGATAAATCAAGGTCGTGAAATTTGGTCAGTGGGTGGGGTTTATCTGTTTAATAATGGCTCTCTATGTATTGTGGCAGATTCGACAGCTATTATTATTGATTTTTATGGCGATCGTGTTTACCGTAGCCTTAAATAGATGTGTGAAAGGATTGCAGAGATTAGGGATTAAAAGGGGTTTGGCTATTTTAATCACCCTGCTGACGAGTCTAGGAATTGTGATTTTATTTTTTATAATTATTGTTCCTCCCTTTATCGAACAGTTTCAAAAATTAATTGAACTTTTACCGCAAGCTTGGGATTTAGTCCGCAATAACTCGATTCGATGGCGACAACAATTTCAATTTGATTGGTTGCCATCGCTGCCTAATTTAAGTGATTTAGTCCAGCAGTTACAACCCTTAGGAACCTTCGTTTTTAGTAACTTTTTTACCTTCTTTTCTAACTCAGTTGCGGCAATTTTGCAATTATTATTCGTGCTGGTGTTAGCAATGATGATGTTAGCCAACCCCCAACCCTATCGACAAGCTTTCTTAAAATTATTTCCTAACTTCTATCGTCGTCGTGCTGAGGAAATTCTTACCCTATCGGAAGCCGGTTTAGGTAATTGGTTGTTGGGAATTGCCATTAGTTCAACTATGGTAGGATTATTCAGTGGTTTCGGTCTTTTGGTTCTACAAATTAATCTAGTTCTCGTTCATGCTATCCTAGCAGGATTGCTCAATTTTATCCCTAATATCGGACCGACTGCTAGTGTGATTTTTCCGATCCTCATTGCTGTTATCGATGCACCTTGGAAAATTGTCGCTATTCTGATTCTCTATTTTATTATCCAAAATGTCGAAAGTTATTGGCTGACACCCACTGTCATGGCTAAACAGGTATCTTTACTACCGGCAATTACCCTAATCGCTCAAATTTTCTTTGCTCAAATGTTTGGCATCTTAGGTTTATTATTGGCTTTACCTTTGACAGTGGTAGTAAAAACATGGTTAGATGAATTATTATTCAAAGACATTTTAGATCAATGGGATCACGGTCATAACAAATCTTAAATAATCTCGGCAAAAACCATGAAATTAATCATTCTTACTCTCGTTATTTTATCTAATGTTTTTGCTGCTCTCCCAGCTAAGTCTGAAACAGTGCTAGAAAAAATTAAACGCACGGGATTATTAGAAGTAGCGATGAGAGAAGATGCGATTCCTTTTGGCTATCGAGATAGTAATAATAATTTGCAGGGATTATGCTTAGATTTTATCCAATTGCTCAGGGAGGAACTCAAGCATAAATTAAACCTCCGAATCATCAGTGTCAAAATTTATAAATCAACTTTATTTAATCGCTTCCAGTTATTGGAAAATAAAACCGTTGATTTCGAGTGTGGTCCTAATAGTATCAGAAAAAATATACCCAATGTTGTCAGTTTTTCCCGTCCTTTTTTTGTGACGGGAACTCAGTTTTTAGTTCGGAGTGATAGTCAGAAGAATTTTAACTTTTCCTCGTCCTTAGAAGGTATAAGTATTGGAGTTTTGCGAGATACCAGCACTCAAGAATTATTAAGACAAAAATATCCTCTTGCTACCTATCAGGAATTTCAAGGAGTGACGGGAAGACTGCGAGGTATCCAAAGTTTAAGAAGGAATAGAATAGATGCTTTTGCTAGTGATGGTATTCTGCTAATTGGAGAAGCTGTCATTCTCGGTTTATCCCTAGGAAAAGATTATCAACTTATCCCCCGCAATCCTTTAAATTGTGATTATTATGGTTTTATTCTTCCCGCTAATGATTCCCAATGGCAAGAGTTTATTAATGGGGTTATCGTCACCAGTGAGAACAGAAATATTTTTAAAACATGGTTTAATGAAGTTGCTTCCTATTTTATACATACCTGGCAGTATTGTCGTAATAATCCCGAAGAATCCAGGTAAAACTTGATAATTATGCACAAAAAAAATTATTTATTTTGGTTAGTTATTTGCGGCACAATAATCCTGTTTATTTGCAGCAGCATCAGACATATTTTATTTCAATCTAACGCTCTCGATCTTGGTTGGTTCGATCAGGGAGTTTACCTAATTTCTCAAGGTAAACCACCGATTATATCTTTTGTTGACTACCATATTTTAGGCGACCATATCGCTTTTATTCTCTATCCTATAGCCTTACTTTATAAAATTTATCCTAGCGTTTATTGGTTGCTTTTCTTACAAGCTTTTTCCCTTTCTATTGCCGTTTTTCCCCTCTGGCAATTGGCAATAGAAGCGGGATTAGAAGAAAAAAAAGCTTATACATTAGCCTTAGTTTATCTGCTCTATCCTTTGATTTTTAACGTTAATCTCTTTGATTTTCATCCTGAAGTTATCGCAGTTTCAGCCATTTTTTGGACAATTTTGGCCGCAAGATTAAATAATCTCTGGGGATTTTGTCTAGGAATCATTGTTATTCTCGGTTGTAAAGCAATTCTCTCTTTAACATTGTTGGGAATGGGTATCTGGTTACTTCTCTGGGAAAAGAAAAAAATCCCAGGAATAATTGCTATTATCACTGGCATTCTTTGGTTTATTATCGCCACGAAATTATTAATCCCTCTCCTGACAGGAAAATCAGCAGTTATTGAAATGGCTGATTCTCGATATAGTTATCTAGGAGATAGTTTACCGGCAATTATCTTTAATCTTTTCCTCAAACCCGATCTTGTCTTGGGAAAAATCTTTACTGGCAATAATCTAGAATACTTAATCCTATTAATTATTCCCTTAGTTTGGGGTTTATCCTGGCGTTATTCTGCCCCAATAATTGCTGCTATTCCCGCACTCGCTTTAAATTTATTGGCAGATCATGCCCCACAAAAAAACTTAACCACTCAATATTCCCTGCCAATTTTGCCCTTTTTATTTCTAGCGGTTATCGCCACTTTAGCCCATAATGGTAACTGGTTAAAAAAACCTAAATGGATAATTACTTGGGCAACTATTGCCTTTCTTGCCTTAGCTAAATACGGCTATTTTTGGTCACTATATTTAAATTCCCTCGATACTTGGTCCGCCACCCAAAAAGCTCTAACCCAAATTACCACCAGTGAGAGTGTCTTGACTACTTCTAGAATTGCCCCCCATCTTACCCATCGAGAAATGATCAAATTAGCGATCGAAGGTTCCCAATCCCTCGATTTAAATCAATTTAATTATATCCTACTCGATCGCCGTCATCCCGGTTGGTCTAGTTCACCAGAACTAATTGATGATCACTTAAATAAACTGAATCAAAATGAGAACTTTCAGTTAATCGTTAATCAGGATCATGTGTTTTTATATCGGGCCTTGACAACCCCTCAAGGAACAAAATAATTTGTCGTTCCACCGATTCCAATAAATTTTCTTTATCGATGGGAAACCAAACAATATCAGCATCGGCACGAAACCAAGTGCGCTGACGTTTGGCAAATTGACGGGTGTGGAGGATAATTAAATCGATCGCCTGTTCTAAAGAAATTTCTCCGAGGAGATATTGCTTAATTTCTGCATAACCCAAAGTCTGCAAAAGTGGCAAATCCCAACCGTATTTATCCCCCAAATGCTGCACCTCTGCTACTAATCCTTTTGCAATCATTTGATCAGTGCGAACAGTGATCCGCTTGTCTAAACTTTCTGGGGAACAATCTAAACCAATTTGTAAAATTGGATAAGTGGGGGGATTTTCTCCCTGCTGACTAGAGATAGGTTTTCCTGTCAGATAAAAAACCTCTAAAGCGCGTAAAGTCCTGACCTGATCATGGGGATGAATTTTTTTAGCGGCCTCTTCATCTACCTGCATCAGAATTTGATAAAGATAGGATTGTCCTAAAGCTTGTAATTGCCGTCTTAAATCCGGTTGAGGAGAAACCCTCGGTATTTTTAAACCTTTGACAATGGACTTGATATAAAGTCCCGTACCACCGACCAAAAACAGAGGAGAATAGTGGAGAGTGGTGATTAAATCCTCAGCTTGTTCTTGGTACTGTGCTAGGGTAAAATTATCTTGAGGATCACAAATATCAATTAGATAATGGGGAATCCGCTGACATTCTTCTAAGCTAGGTTTAGCGGTGCCAATATTAAATTCTCGATAGATTTGTCGGGAATCGGCACTGAGAATTACTGAATTAAACTTTTCAGCCAATTGTAGGGCTAAACTTGATTTTCCCGTGGCAGTTGCCCCACAAATAACAATTAAAATAGGTAAAGAGGAAGTAGTCATCAATGCTACATGACAGTGAACAGTAATCAGTGAAAAGACAGGAATGTTAAGCTAAGTAGGTAGGCGTTAAAAATTATCAGACATCCCCTCATCAAGGTAGGGTTGATTCATGAATCAACCCTACTTATCAAGGGGGGATTAAGGGGGGATATATCTTCAATTTAATTATAACCACTTACTTAAGACGCACTTAAACAGGGTATTGTTAAGCTGATTAACAGCTTATCAGCAAGAAATTAAGTTTGTCATTTAACAAAAAAAACAGCACCCTTCAGGATGCTGTTTGTCAAGAAAATGTTACAAAACTTAAGCTAAAGCCGCCATTTTCACATCGTTATGAGCGAGGATATTTTGTAACTCCTCCGCGTCCACGGTTTCTTTTTCCACTAACATTTGCGCTAACTGGTCCAAGATGACGCGGTTATTGACTAAAACCTCTTTAGCGCGACGATAGGCCTGTTCCACTAGGTTACGCACTTCCTCGTCAATAGCTGCCGCAGTTTCATCGGAGAAATCTCGATCGGAAGCGATATCACGACCTAGGAAAACATTACCATTTTGACGACCTAAAGCCACCGGCCCCAGGCGATCGCTCATGCCGAAACGAGTGACCATTTGCCGCGCTACTCGTGCCACCTGTTGCAGGTCATTAGAAGCACCCGTAGTCACTTCCTCCTCACCGAAGATAATTTCTTCAGCTAAACGACCCCCCAAAGCTACAGCCATCTGATTTTGCAGATAAGCGCGAGAATACAACCCGGATTCCATGCGATCCTCGCTAGGAGTGAACCAAGTTAAACCCCCAGCGCGACCGCGAGGAATAATACTAATTTTCTGGACGGGATCGTAATCCGGCATTAAAGCACCCACCAAAGCATGACCAGCTTCATGGTAAGCAACTAAAGTTTTGCGTTTTTCGCTCATGACGCGATTTTTCTTCTCAGGACCGGCCAGAACACGATCGATCGCATCGTTGATCTCATCCATGGAAATCTCGGTTAAATTGCGACGTGCGGCTAAAATTGCGGCTTCGTTGAGCAAATTAGCTAGATCGGCACCGGTAAAACCGGGGGTACGACGAGCGATTTTATCGAGATCCACGTCTTGGGCCAAAGTTTTGCCTCTGGAGTGGACATTAAGGATTTCCTTACGGCCAGCGTAATCGGGACGATCCACCACCACTTGGCGATCAAAACGACCCGGACGTAATAAAGCGGCATCCAACACATCAGGACGGTTAGTGGCGGCGATAATGATAATACCTGTATTACCTTCAAAACCGTCCATTTCCGTTAATAATTGGTTGAGGGTTTGTTCCCGTTCATCGTTACCACCCCCTAAACCGGCACCCCGTTGACGACCGACAGCATCAATCTCATCGATAAAGACGATACAAGGTGCATTCGCTTTCGCTTGTTCAAATAGGTCGCGGACGCGAGAAGCACCCACCCCGACGAACATTTCCACGAATTCCGAACCGGAAATGCTAAAAAACGGGACTCCTGCTTCTCCAGCTACCGCGCGAGCGAGTAGGGTTTTACCTGTCCCCGGAGGACCGACTAAAAGGACTCCTTTGGGGATTTTTGCCCCAATTGCCGTGAAGCGATCGGCATTTTTGAGGAAGTCCACCACTTCGTTTAATTCTAATTTTGCCCCTTCAATCCCGGCCACATCACCGAAAGTAACCTGGGTTTGGGGTTCCATCTGTACTCTTGCTTTCGATTTGCCGAAGTTCATCGCTTGGGAACCGGGGCCACTTTGGGCGCGACGGAGCAAGAAAAATAGACCAACAAGAAGCAATATAGGGAAAAATAGGCTACTGAAGGCTCTTACCCATACTCCTTCTTCTCTTTGGGGCAGTACGGAAATATCAACGTTATTTTCTGCCAAGATGTTGATTAATTGCGGATCGTTGGGTAGGTTAACCAATACGTTCGTACCGTCTTGGGTGGGTACGATCGCTCGTTGCCGGTCGGCACTTAAGCGCACGGTTTCTACTTTACCTTCCCGTACTTCCTGTAAAAATTCACTATACTTCCAAGTTTGTTGCACTGCTGGCTGGCGATCGAAGAAAGCTGAGGCCAAGGCAAGGACTACGATTAACAATAGGGCATATAGTCCCGCATTGCGCCATTTTTTGTTATTACCGTTTTTGTTCACGCTGTCGAACTCCTGATAAATTGAGGATGATTTTATCGATTGTCAAGGGGTTGTTAACTTATGTTAACGTTTCTCAGGAACAGTGGACAGGTTTTTTTTTAATATGCCCGTTCTGGTCCTCCATCGGGGTTAGCTGTTGGGGGTTGGGGAGTATGTCAATGTGACTCTCCTAGACCGAGTATGATCAATTTGTAACAAAATGCCAAAATACTGCATAAAAGCTGCAAGTGGAACGATAGAGAGTTTAGTTGACCTCCACGGGGACTAGCTAGATGAAAAAACGAGAGACTTTGCTGGAGAAGTTTTGTTGCTTTTTAGTTTTGCAGCAAAATAGGACAGAATGGAATTGCGATCGGCGTTTGCGTCGTAACATGGAAAGCTATGGCCCAATCGATCCTAATGTCGAGTCCGAGGAATATTGGTCTCTATTCTTTCACCAACAGTATCAGAATCCCGGTTCCCAAAATCATCTTTTTCGTGGGCATTTATACGCTTATTTGCAGGAACCTTGCTACTGGGCTGCTGCCGAAATCTATCAAAAATATCAAGCTAAACTAGATTATCAGATCGAAGACTACTTTAACGAAGGAATTCTTGGTTTTGAGGCTATCTTAGCTGACTTTAAGCCTTTATTCTCTACTCGCTTCGATAATTTTGCCAATCAGAGGATTAAATATCGCTTAATCGATCGCATCCGTCAGATTAGTCAAGCATTCGGCCATAATACTTGGAGCCTACTACTTAATTCTACCGGAGCGCGTCTCAGCCAAGCTCTCCTGGCGAGGGGATTAGTGGGAGAAACTCTCGAAAATTACCTTTTAGCTTGGGATTACTATAAAGAAATTTATGCCCAGGCAAAAATCAAAACCGATGGTAAAATTCAGGAACCTAGTCCAGAAATCTGGCAAAAAATCGCCGCTGCTTATAACTCGGATAGCCACTCTACCATCAAAATCAGTTCTGCGACAATTAACCGATGGTTAGAGGATGCGGGAAAAGCTATTTCTGATCATTTATTTCCCCAAGGAAAAACAATTTCTCTACAGCAACCTTTCGGGGATGGGGAAAGTAGCACGAGGGAGGAAATGATCGAAGATACTCTCCATGATACCCCTTGGCAGCAATTAGAAGCGGCGGAAAATTTTCGCGAGTCGCAACAAAATCACCAAAAAATTCTAGCTTGGTTACGCGCAGAAATTTCACAGATTTGTCAGCAGCCGCAACAGGCAAAACTGCATCCGCAAATTCAGTTAATTCTAGAGATGACTTATGGTTCAGGGTTGGGACAAGTGGCAATTGCCGCTAAGATTACAGAAATTACCACGGTGGTTATCAAACAATATCAGGTTTCTAGGGAACTGGATAAAGTTTATCGTCACCTCGCTAAAAAGTTTTTACCCTGGGCCAGCGAAAACCTGCATATTTCTTTCCAGTCTCACGATAGAGAAGTTATTAGTAAGGCAATAGAACCATGGCTAACATACTACTATCAAACCAGCGCAACAACTCAGGAGGATTAATTATGGTTAATGATTGGTTAGAACTAACTCCTGATAGCATTTGGCTAGAAATACCCGCAGATATTCAAGAGATAAGTTGGGCAAAAAGTGCCAGTTTTACTGATGCCAGTATTCGTCAGAGATTTTATGTTAATTATCTCTGTCAACAAGTTATTTTTAACTATCTACAGTCAGGGATGCCTGGGGTTAGCTTAGTAGAAAATCAAGAGGATTTCTGGCAACTAGGAGTTAATGGTTTTACCGTTAAATTAGGCGAAAAGTCAGTAATAGTTATTGCCAGCGAAACTCTGGATCTAGAAGCGCTCGAAATTCCTCAAGAATGGGTAGATATTCCTCAATTAATTGGTGATTATTATCTAGCTGTACAGGTAAACACTGCCGAAAGTTATCTGAGAATTTGGGGTTATACTACCCATAAAGATATTAAGGAAAAAGGACAATATATTAAGCGTAATCTTAACTACTCTCTACCGAGAAATCAACTGCAATCAGGATCAGATTCTTTGAATTTATGGGGAGAGTGTCAATTACAACCAGTGAAGATTGAACCGGAAAAGATGGAGGAAAAACTATCTTTAGATAGATTGACAACCTTACTAGACATCTTAGCTAATCCTCAGTTAATCTTTCCCAGAAAAGCTATTGCTTTTCAAGAATGGGCAGCAGTTATCGTCAATAGTAACTGGAGAAAAATTTTAATTACCCGTCGGCAAAAATCCCCCGTCAAGTTAACCAATTGGTTTACTGATAATTTCCCCATTGATTGGCAAAGTATCCTCGATTTTAGCTCACTGTCACTGGTTCCAGCATTCAAAAATACAGAAATTAAACGCATCAAAGATTTAGGAGTAGAATTACTGGGAAATTCCCTCGCTTTGATGATTACTATCGCTAAAACTGAAGAAGTATTTAGCCTGCAAGCGACTGTTTACCCCACGGGAGAAACAAGCACTTTACCCCCCCATTTAAAATTAAGTATTCTCACCGAAACTGGTCAGGTTTTTCGAGAAGTAATTGCCACAGATAACGATGAATTTATTCGTTATCGATTTGATGCTGAATTGGGGGATAAATTCTTTATTGAAGTGGCTTTAGAATCGGCAATAGTAACCGAATATTTACAAGTATAAGCGAGGAAAAACTTAATGATTAAACTCCTAACTCTCGAACTAGATGGCACATTTGATCGGGGATTTAAAGTAAAATTAGAAATTCGTCCCGATCTTAATTCTCGTCCCCAAACTGTGATCAAAGCAAGGCTACCAGCTAATTTAGAGTTATTAACTCTTTACCGTCAATGGCAACGTCACTATAGTGAATTAGAGGGATTTTTTAAAGTCTTAAAAGATAGCAATCCCCAACAAATTACCAATAGTTCTCAGCAGAGTTTAGTTTTTAAAAACTGCCAAGAAAAAGCCAAATTATTTGAGGATAACTTAAACAAATGGTTGAATAATAGCCCAGAATTTGAACCGATCAAAACCGCAATTCTGCGCTCTGGTAATAACTTTCGTATCTGGGTACAAACCGATAATATTTGGCTACAAAGATTCCCCTGGGAAAAATGGGAAATTCTCCAAAATACCGGCGCAGATATAGCCATTATTGTCTCAGAATACGATACCTTAGCCAGACAATTAAAAAATCATGAAAAAATTCGGATTTTAGCCATTTTAGGCTATGCCACCGACTTAAAATTTCTCGAAGAAGATCGCAAAACTTTAGACGATATTGCGGGAAAAGCAGGAGCGGAAATTATCTGGGAAAAAGCTCCCCACCCGCAAAAATTAAATCAGTTATTGCGTCAAGAAACTTGGAATATTCTCTTTTTTAGCGGTCATAGTGCCAGTACAGAAGATGGCCAAGATTGCGAAATTCAACTAACAGAAACTCATAAATTAAAGATAGCTGATTTTAGCTTTTCCCTGGGAGAAGCCACTAAAAACGGGTTAAAGTTAGCGATATTTAACTCCTGTGATGGTATTGGTTTAGCACAACAACTATCACGGGAAAAAGGGATGGCATTACCCCATCTAATCTTTATGCGCGAGAAATTACCCGATCCTGTTTCTCCCAAATTTCTGCAATACTTTTTAACCGCTTTTACCAATAATAAATCTCTCTATAGTGCCGTACATGAAGCCCAAAAAAATCTGCACGATGACTGGGAAAAAGACTATCCCTGTGCCAGTTGGCTGCCCGTAGTTTGCCCCAATCCCACCGAAGAACCCCCCACTTGGCATAGTTTTAGTAACTCCCCTCAAAAACAACAAAATTGGCGACGATTTGCTCTAACTTTCGGTTTAGGTTTAGCCGTAATGATGACAGTCTTGGCAATAAGAGAAACAGGAATTTTAGAACCCTTAGAATTAAATATTTATGATCGTCTGATGCAACTAAAACCCAAAGATAAACCCGATGAAAGATTATTAATTATTACCATTGATCGCCAAGATTGGGAATATCAAGATCGCATGGGTATGAAAAGACCAACAATACCGGGAAGCGATCGAAAACGTTCCCTCGCAGGAGAAGCATTATCGCAGCTTTTAAATAAATTACTGCCCTACGAACCGCAAATTATCGCCTTAGATATCCTCCGTCCCATCGCTGCCAGTCAAGATTATCCACCCCTAGCCAAACAATTACAAAATACTCCTAATTTTATCTCGATTTGTAAGTTTAATAATTACCCGCAACCGGACGGATTTCCCCCACCCCCGGAACTGCCAAAAAATCAGAGTGGTTTTAGTAACATAGTCCCAGACGAAACCATTGCCGGAGTTCCCCGAATTCGTCGTTTTTTATATCAGGCAAAACTCGATCGCACCTCTCCCTGTCTTCCCCCGGATTCTTTGGCCAAAGTTGACTCAATGTCCTGTAATTTTAAAGATTATGCTCCTAGTTTTAGTCTCCTAATTGCCAAACGATATCTAGAATCCCAGAATCAAGATTTTGACTGCAATAAACTGGAGCGGGGAATTCTAGAAATTAATATCGGGGATACTCATCTCGGTGACTGGCTACAATCCAACCGCGGCCCCTACAGAACCAGTCAATCCGATACCCGATCCGGCCGTCAAGTTATGCTCGCTTACCGTCGAATCGCCGATAATGGCATCGATGCAATCATCAAAATTGCCCCGAAAAAATCTCTCCGACAGGTTTTAGATCCGCGTTTTAATTCCGAATCAGTCCGGGAAAAAATTGTCCTGATTGGAGTAACAGAACCCGGGATTGATGATTTTTTAACCCCCTTTAGTCGCAACCCATCGGAAGCAATTCCGGGGGTTTATTTGCACGCGCACGCGGTCAGTCAAATTCTCGATACAATGGAAGGAAAACGTACCTCGATCGCTTTTTGGAATCCCCTACAGGAGGCTTTCTGGGTGCTGGGTTGGTCCCTGGTGGGGGGATTATTAACGTGGCGTTTTCTTCGGGTAAAAACGGTACTTTTGACAGTGGCGATCGCTATGATTTCCCTCACCGGTATCGGTTGGCTTCTCTTTAGTTATTTCGGTCTCTGGGTTCCGATTATCCCCCCAGCGATCGCACTTCTCACCACCTCCGGTATCTTCTTTTTTCTTCGTTCTTACTACTTAAAATAGCAAGGTAAGGCTTGCTGAAAAAGTACGGGCGAAGCATTCGGATAGAAAATCTCCGGTTTCACCGATAGGTGATTGCCCGAATGCTTCGCCCCTACAGGACCCGGGCCGATGAAGACGCAAGGTTTTGAAGCACGATTCTCTCAAAATCTTGCACCTGTTTCACGAGAAAAACGACAAAACTCTTACCTTGCCTACATTTCACATTTATTCAGCAAACCCTAGGTAACAGCCATGATCAAACCTTCGATCGCCCTCATCCTTCTTTTCTCCCTACTGCCTCAACCCGGGTTAACCCTTATCACCCCGGCTGCCGGAAATATTTCTAATCATCCCATTCTGACGGCACAGGGCGATCGGGAGCTTACCGAGGAGCAATTCCTACAACGAGTCACCGTTCGGATTACTAGCGAGACAAATCGGGGATCGGGGACAATTATCGCTAAAAAAGGCGATAATTACCTTATCCTAACCAACGCCCACGTTACCCGCAACACGAAAACCCTACAGGTACAAACTTACGACGGCCACAGCCGTGCGGCCCGCATTGTCCCCAATTCCCTATCGGAGAATCAAGATCTCGCCCTGCTGGAGTTTAGCGATACCCGGGAATATTCGATCGCCACCATCGCAAAGTTTACCATCAATCAAAACAGCATCGGTTTAGAAGTGGTGGCCGCGGGATATGTTGCCGAAACGGGACAGTATCGGACGACAAAGGGAACCCTTGAACAGGTGAGCGATCGACCCCTCCGGGAGGGCTACAGCGTCGGTTATAGTGGCGATATCGTGCAGGGAATGAG
Source organism: Microcystis wesenbergii NRERC-220 (assembly GCF_032027425.1). Taxonomy (NCBI): domain Bacteria; kingdom Bacillati; phylum Cyanobacteriota; class Cyanophyceae; order Chroococcales; family Microcystaceae; genus Microcystis; species Microcystis wesenbergii. Next base: position 2,730,180 of record NZ_JAVSJA010000001.1, read on the forward strand.
TGGCGGCGGCATTTTTGTTGATGGGGAGTTAATCGGCATTAACGGGCGATCGGCCCATCCGATTCTCTCTAACTACATCTACGAAGACGGCACAAAACCCACAGACGCAGAAATCCAACAGATGAGAGCGGTTAACTGGGGCATTTCCCTTCATACCCTATTAACCTACATCCGGCCCGAAATCCTCAGCGCCTATAACCTGCCCCTACCGCAGGTGAACCCCGATATAGAAACCACCGCCCCTACTCGCTATATCGCCGAATTAGAAACAAAAGCCAAGGGTTTCACCGTGCGGATTGATAGTACGAGCGGTGGAAACGGTAGCGGTGTCATTATCGCTAAAGAAGGGAATATTTACACGGTTTTAACCGCCGATCACGTCTTCTGCGAAAAAATCAAAGGCACCACCAGATGTGCCGATCACACCTACACCGTCGTCACCAGCGACGGCAAAACTCGAAACATCGAGAAAAGCACCATCATCCGGCAGGAAGGGGTAGATTTAGCAGTCTTTCAGTTTGAAAGCCTGGACAATTATCCCGTTGCGGAAATAGCGAATTATAACCCAAATACCGGTGATTTTGTTTTTGCCGCAGGCTTCCCCAAAATTGGCGACAATCCCTCGAAATGGTTGTTTAGTGGCGGTGCAATTCTCGAGAAAGAACAGGGATTAATACAAACCCGCCAAAGTCCTTTAAGCACTCAACAAGGGGGAACATTACAAAGTGTTGCTTCTTTAACCGGGGGCTATGAATTAGTTTATACCAGCATCACTTATGGGGGCATGAGTGGCGGTGCAGTCTTAGACTCTCAGGGGAGAGTAATAGGGATTCATGGACGTTCAGAAGGAGCAGGGGGAGGGAAAATTCAGTTAGGGTATAGTTTAGGGATTCCCATTAGCACTTTTATCGGATTGCAAGAGAGATTGAAGGTAAAACCGCAATTATTAACCACTGCTCAACCCCAAGTTAGTCCGCAACAACAACAAGAAATTATTCAAGCGATTACTGGTGTTATTGTTCCTAATACCAATGCGAAGGCGGATATTTGGATAGAAAGGGGAGGACAATTATGGCGGTTACGGAGGTCTGAGGAAGCAATTAAGGCGTTTGATGAGGCGATTAAGCAAAATGACCCCGATAATGTCTATTTAGCTTGGTATGGGAAGGGATTAGCGTTATTTGAATTACGCGAACATCAACCAGCTATAGAAGCTTTGCAACAAGCGATTAATACCTTACCTAAACGGGAAGATTTAAAGAACTTTCACAGTAGTATTTTACAACTGCAAAGTGTTGTTTATCGCTATTTAGAAAATTATGAGCAAGCCTTAACGGTGATTAATCAGGCGATTTCTCTGGTTCCCAATAACCCCAATCACTATAACGAGAAATCCTCAGTATTAAGTCGATTAAAACGCTATGATGAGGGATTAGCGGCGATTAATCAGGCAATTAATCTCGCTCCCCGTGCTGCTTGGTATAGCAATCGGGGGGTTCTTTACCAAGATCAACAAAAATACAAATTAGCATTAGATGACTACAACAAAGCTATTGAACTTAATCCTAATCATGCTAATGCTTACGTCAATCGGGGGATTCTTTACTATAACCAGCAGAAATACGAATTAGCCCTATCTGACTTCAGCAAAGCCATTGACATTAATCCTAATGATGCTGAGGCTTACAGCAATCGGGGGGGTGTTTACTATAACCAGCAGAAATACGAATTAGCCCTCTCTGACATCAACAAAGCCATTGACATTAATCCTAATGATGCTGAGGCTTACTACAATCGGGGGAATCTTTACTATAACCAGCAGAAATACGATTCAGCTTTAGCTGACTACAACCAAGCTATTAAACTTAATCGTAATTTTGCTAATGCTTACGTCAATCGGGGGGCTCTTTACTATAACCAACGAAAATACGAATTAGCTTTAGCTGACTACGACAAAGCTATTGAACTTAATCGTAATGATGCTGTGGCTTACTACAATCGTGGTGTTTTATATGCCATATTAGGACAACCCGAAAAAGTAAAAATTGATCTACAACAAGCAGCCATATTATTCCGCCAACAGAATAATATGGCTGCTTATGAAAAGGTGATGCAGATTTTACAACAATTAGGGGGGTGAAATAGAAATCATCAATTATGGAAAGTCGAGAAATTATCAAAAAACTGAAGGATGAGGGATGGTATCAAGTAGGTACAACAGGAAGTCATCATCATTTTAAACATCCCCATAAAAAAGGGAAAGTGACTGTTCCTCACCCTAAAAAGGATATTCCCCTTAAAACCCTAATCAGTATCGAAAAACAAGCCAGTATTAAATTACGATAAAGGAGAAATCAATGATTACTTATTTAGCCACCGTTCATAAAGATAACCATAGTGATTATGGGGTACAATTTTATGACTTTCCGGGTTGTATTAGTGCAGGGGAAACCATCGAAGAAGCGAAAAAAATGGCAACTGAAGCCTTAAAAGGTCATATTTCCTTTATGTTGGCAGATGGGGACGAAATTCCCACCCCTAGCACCCTCGAAACCATTTTAACCGACGCGGATCATCAAGATGCGATCGCTTTTCTACTCATTCAGGTATCAGAAGCTATTTTAAACCATCAGGAATTGTGTGTAAAAAACTAGGTGCAGTCCCTAGCTTGGTTTGAGCGAATAAATATGTTAAAGAAAACCTCTCAATTCTCAGGGAAAGCGAAACCCAACACCCAAAATCTAAATCTGTCTGAATCTTTTTTTTGGTTTTCCTTGGGTCAACCCAATCGACGATAATTGCTATGATTACTAGGTTCGGTAGAGCCGATTTTTTTTAAGCATTTAACATTTAAGCACCCAATCTTCCTTCTAAAATGCCAATGATGGACAAATCCTCATCTAAGGTTTCCCAATGTAATCCCGTGCCATCACAAATTAACTCAACCTCTGCTAATTGTTCAAAGGTTGCTTTTGATAAGCGTTTATTTTTATAAGCAGGAAAACGAATTTCTCTATCGTCTTCTAAACGAATACAAATCCATTTATCTTCAACCCAAACTTTTTGAGCTTTTACTATGCTTTCATGTACCAAATACATCGTGCCATTTCCTCCGTATTATTTCTATATTTTCTGTAATGATAACTTCAGCCCGAACAATTTCTTTGGTTTTTAGACCTTTAGCATAATCCAATTCTAGCGGCTCTAGCCAAAATTTAGCATATCCGCCGCCCCGTCGAACGTGAACGTGCATGGGTTCATTGCCTTCATTGGCATAGAAAAAGAAAACATAGCCTTCCAGTCTGAAAATTTCTGGCATGAGGTTAAAGCTTATTTTGCCGGATTTCGCCAAGCATGAAATGTAACGCACCATCAATTTTATAATATTCGGTGGGTTATGCTACAGTGCTTGTCATCTTGGTGCGATCACTGTTTTAGAGAACGAAAAGCGATCGCATCCTTTCCTAGGTTGGGTCATCGGAGCGAAACCCAACAGCCAACACCTAAATCCGTCTGAATCTTTTTTTTGGGTTTCCTTGGGTCTATTGTTGGGTTTCCTTGGGTCTATTGTTGGGTTTCCTTGGGTTTATTGTTGGGTTTCCTTACGTCTATCGGCTAGACAAGGAAAAAGCGATCGAGGATTTCCGACAAGCCGCCGAACTGTTCCGCCAGCAAGGGAACGCGCCAGCACGCGAAAAAGCCCTGCAATTCCTACGGCAATTAGGCGCGGTCTAGATACTCGATCGATTTTGAATCTCACCCCGAAAAAAGCGATCGATCTTACAGCAAGATTTCTAGCGCTAGGGTGAACCCCGGAACCACATCTTCCCCGCTTAAAATCGCGTTCTCGGGATAACAGGTAATCGTCCCGTCCTGACGGTAGACGAAAGCCTGTTTATTGTGGCGATCGATCAACCATCCTAACTTCACCCCGTTCTCCCGATACTCCTCCATTTTCCGCTTTAACTTGGATAAACTATCGGTTTTAGAACGGATCTCGATCACGAAATCCGGCGCGAGATCGAGAAATTCATCCTCCCTTTCCTGCCAACCGGACGGTAAACGTTCTCTCGCCACGAAAGCCACATCGGGAGAGCGTACCGCGCTATTGGCCAGTTTAAAACCGCCGCTAGAACTAAATACCTCTCCTAACCCGTTCTGTTCGACCCAGTAGAGCAGGCGAGCGCCGGCTTTCAGTTCTCGATTCGCTGAAATACTTCCGATCGGGGGCATAGTGACTAACGTTCCATCTGCATTGCGTTCAAAGCCTAATTCCGGGTTCTGACAACTGAGGCGAATTAATTCCGCATCAGTAATCGTCGGGGATTTGCTTACCATATTGCATCAAAAAAAACAAGTATTTTTCACTAAATGATAACAAAGCGATGCCGATTGCCGCGCTTTTTCCTTTTGTACCCGAAAGGAAAAAAAATTGATCGCCCTATCCTGCATATTCCCAAAAAAGCAACCGATGAATTAGGTAGAAGCTCAAATCATCCTCACCGAGGCACTACCCATGAAATCCTTCGCCCTTCTCACCACCGTCAGCCTAATCGGCCTCTCCACCCTCGCCACTGTTCACCCCGTTATGGCCCTAGAAAGCCGACAACCAGCCGAAACCCGGATCGCTCAAGCGAACTACAAAGAAGCGATCGCCTACTTTAACCGGGGAATTAACTACATCCAACAGGAAAAATATGATCTCGCCCTCGCTCAATTCACCAGAGCGATCGAACTCGATTCGGACTATGCCGAAGCTTACCTCAGTCGGGGCATGATTTACACGATTCGCGAACAATGGCGGCCGGCGTTTCAAGACCTGAACACCGCGATCCGACTAAACCCCCGCGCTGCCTACGCTTACCATTTCCGCGGATACGTCCACCTCGCATTTAACCAGAGACAAAATGCGATCGCCGATCTAACAACGGCCGCCGAATTATTTCGCCAGCAGGGAAACACAGAAATGTACAACAGCGCCATAGAAGCACTACGGCAGATAGGTGCGTAATACCATTTTTCATAAGTAATGGCAGAGATGGTTAATCGCCCTCACCCCCAACCCCCCCGACGTCGGGGGGGCAAGGGGGGGTAAGATACCTGCCAAGAATAAAGAAAAATGGTATAAGTTGCAAGGGAGAGCGATCGCTCTCCCCCTCTAAACTTTTGTGAAAAAAGCAACCTGAAGACTTAAAACTTGATCGCATAATTGGGAAAAAACCAACGATAACATCCTTGCAAGTATCCCTCGACTAAAGAGGAGCCAACCCGATGAAACCAATTACTTTCACCCTATCGGTGCTACTGGCCACCACTGGCCTACTGGTTCAACCAGGAAACTTCCTGATGGAAAACGTTCCACCCCTCCTCGCCCAGGATCAGACCGCTTCTAGAGTCTATCAGAAAGCCAGCCCCGCCGTCGTCACCGTCAAAAATGGCAGCGGCCACGGTAGCGGCTTTCTCGTCAGTCCCGACGGTATCATCATTACCAACGCCCACGTTGTTGCGGACGGCCCCCGGGTGGTGACGGTGAAATTTTCCAACGGACAGCAGGCCTCGGCAGACGTGATCGGCTTCGCTAAAAATGGCGTGGATTTAGCCGTCCTGCGGATTTATAACCGCCAAAACCTGCCCTATCTTCCCCTCGCCCGTCCGAACTCCGCCAAGGTCGGCGAAAGCGTTTTCGTCATCGGTACACCCCTAGAAGAAGACTATCAAAATACCCTCACCCAAGGGATTATCAGCCGCCTCGACCCCCAGAAGGGGCAAATTCAACACAGTGCCAATACAAACCCCGGTAATTCGGGAGGTCCGGTGTTAAACTCTCAGGGACAAGTAGTCGGCGTACATTATCAAGGCGATAACCAAAGTTTAGTTTATAACTCCCAAGGAAAGCCGATCGGCTATACCAAAAGTGGCATTAATTTTGCCATCTCCCTCGATCGCCTGCAAGCTTTCCTGAAGGCAGTGGAGCGAGGGGATGTCTCTTCCGTCTCTACCCTGGCTAGGGGGAATCAAGAGCAGCCCATCCTCAGCCTTGCCCTCAACGGTCAGGCAATCCAGGGCGAGTTAAGGGAAGGCGATGCTCAGTTGCAGGATGGCAGCTACTACGACCTCTATCAATTTCAAGGTCGCGCCGGACAGAGAGTTGTCCTAGACATGAGCAGCCAACAGATTAATCCCGTCTTGACCTTGTACCGCGTTGTTAAATCCTCTGAGGGGGAGAAATTCGAGAAAATAGCGGACAACGACGATCGCGCTCCCGGGGATTTTAACGCTCGACTCGTAACCGAATTACCCACCGATGGAGTTTATATCCTAGTGGCCAACTCTCGCGAAGGGGGTGAATCGGGTCGCTACACCCTCAACGCCGCCGCTAACCCTTAAATAATCCCATTTTGACCCTAATCACGATTCTAATCCCTATTTTCTGAGGAACTATCCCTATGAACTCTAGATATATTTCCCACCGTCTCGCTTGCGTCGGCCTCCTCGCCACTGTCCTCCTCGGTGGTATCGCCCCCGGTTTCAGCCAATCGACCACCCCGAATGGCGTCACCTTCTTCTGTAAAGAGGTGTTTGATCGCGCATCGGGAGAGAAAATCCCCGCCACCCTCGCTTGGATTCCCGAAAGGAACGGCAATGTGCGGATTATCGGCTGGAAATCGGAATATTTCTCCAAACGTTCCCCGGTTCGTTGCCAGGAAGTCACGCAAAATTTCCAGAAAGCCTATGACCAAGGGCGTTTTAACTACCTTACCACCGGCCGGGCGAAAGGATACCCGATCATCTGCAGCGTTTCACGATCCGGCGATCCCTGCGACGGCAATAGCCAACTTTTTACCCTCAAACCCCACGATAACCCCGATCTGGTCTTGCAACAACTCATGGACATCCTAGAGGGGAAAAGCTCGGATATGCTCCTCCAGAGTTCCGGAGATAAAACCTATATCTCGATGACGGAGTTTTTCGCCAAAGCACCACTCGCCGATCGCGACGCGCCCTGTGGTACGAGATCGGCTGGCCCGCAAAATAATTGCGTTCCCACCCGCTAGAATTTTCGCTGTTTTACCCCGAATTTCCCCATAATAACCATGTTGAAACCCTTTCCCCTACTCCTAAGCCTCCTACTTCTGCCCGTCGTACCGGTTAAAGCGATATCCCCTTTCTCTGCTCCGGCGATCGTGGCGGAAGACAGCCCAAACGCGCAGATCGAGCGATCGATCCGTCAAGTCACTGTTAAGATTACTAGCGAGATAAATCGGGGATCGGGAATCATTATCGGGAAAAAAGGCAGTATATACCTCGTTTTGACCAACGCTCACGTTACCCGCGGCGCGACCACCCTACAGATCCAAACCCACGACGGCCAAACCCGCACAGCCTCGATCGCGCCGAATTCCCTTTTGGAAGATAAGGATCTGGCCCTACTGGAGTTTAGCGATACCAGGGATTATGCGATCGCTAAAATTAGCGCCATTCCCCTGGAAGCGGGACTAGATATCACCGTAACTGGTTATTCCGCAGAAACGGGGCAGTACACCACCGATAACGGGAAAATTGAACAGACGAGCGATCGACCCCTCCGGGAGGGCTACAGCGTCGGTTATAGTGGCGAGATCGTGCAGGGAATGAGTGGCGGTGGTATCTTTTTCGACGATGAGTTAATCGGTATTAACGGGCGATCGGCCTATCCGATTCTCTCTAACTACATCTACGAAGACGGTACAAAACCCACAGACGCAGAAATCCAACAGATGAGAGCGGTTAATTGGGGCATTTCCATCAATACCCTATTAACCTACATCCGTCCCGAAATCCTCAGCGCCTATAACCTACCTCTACCGCAGGTGAACCCCGATATAGAAACCACCGCCCCTACTGACTATATCGCCGAATTAGAAACAAAAGCCAAGGGTTTCACCGTGCGGATTGATAGTAGCAGTAAAGCCAATGGAAGTGGCGTAATTATCGCTAAAGAAGGGAATATTTACACAGTTTTAACCGCCGCTCACGTCCTCTGCGAAAAAATCGCCGAGGAGAAAACCTGTGTCAATTTCACCTACACCTTCGTCACCAGGGACGGCAAAACTCGAAACATCGAGAAAAGCACCATCATCCGGCAGGAAGGGGTAGATTTAGCAGTTTTTCAGTTTGAAAGCCGAGACAATTATCCCGTTGCGGAAATAGCGAATTATAACCCAAATACCAGAGATTATGTTTTTGCGGCAGGATTTCCGAAAATTGGCAACAATCCCTCGAAATGGTTGTTTAGTGGCGGTACAATTAACGATAAAGAAGGGGGATTAATACAAACCCGCCAAAGTGACTTAAGCACTCAACAAAGTGGAACATTACAAAGTGTTGCTTCTTTAACCGGAGGCTATGAATTAGTTTATACCAGCATCACATTTGGGGGCATGAGTGGCGGTGCAGTCTTAGACTCCCAGGGGAGAGTAATAGGGATTCATGGACGTTCAGAAGGAGCAGGGGTAGGGAAAATTCAGTTAGGGTTTAGTTTAGGGATTCCCATTAGCACTTTTATCGGATTGCAAGAAAGATTGAAGGTAAAACCGCAATTATTAACCACTACTCAACCCCAAGTTAGTCAGCAACAAAAACAAGAAATTATTAAAGCGATTGATAGTATTATTGTTCCTAATACGAATGCAACAGCGGATATTTGGATAGAAAGGGGGGGACAATTACATCGGTTAGGAAGGTATGAGGAAGCAATTAAAGCCTTTGATGAGGCGATTAAGCAAAATGACCCCGATAATGTCTATTTAGCTTGGTATGGGAAGGGATTTGCGTTAGGTAATTTAGGTCAATATCAACCAGCTATAGAAGCTTTGCAACAAGCGATTAATACCTTACCTAAAGGGGAAGATTTAAAGAACTTTCACAGTAGTATTTTACAACTGCAAAGTGTAGTTTATCGCTCTTTAGAAAATTATGAGCAAGCCTTAACGGTGATTAATCAGGCGATTTCTCTGTTTCCCAATAACCCCAATTACTATAACGAGAAATATGTAGTATTAAGTGAATTAAAACGCTATGATGAGGGATTAGCGGCGATTACTCAGGCAATTCATCTCGCTCCCCGTGCTGCTTGGTATGGCAATCGGGGGGTTCTTTACTCTGACTTGCAGAAATACGAATTAGCTCTCTCTGACTACAACAAAGCTATTGACATTAATCCTAATTATGCTATGGCTTACTACAATCGGGGGATTCTTTACTATAACCAGCAGAAATACGAATTAGCCCTCTCTGACTACAACAAAGCTATTGACATTAATCCTAATGATGCTTTGGCTTACAACAATCGGGGGGTTCTTTACTCTGACTTGCAGAAATACGAATTAGCCCTCTCTGACTACAGCAAAGCCATTGACATTAATCCTAATGATGCTAAGGCTTACTACAATCGGGGGAATCTTTACAAAAACTTGCAGAAATACGATTTAGCCCTCTCTGACTACAGCAAAGCCATTGAAATTAATCCTAAGTTTGCTATGGCTTACAACAATCGGGGGGTTCTTTACTCTGACTTGCAGAAATACGAATTAGCCCTCTCTGACTTCAGCAAAGCCATTGAAATTAATCGTAATTTTGCTATGGCTTACAACAATCGGGGGGTTCTTTACTCTGACTTGCAGAAATACGAATTAGCTCTCTCTGACTACAACAAAGCCATTGACATTAATCCTAATGATGCTGACGCTTACAACAATCGGGGGTTTCTTTACTATAACCAGCAGAAATACGAATTAGCCCTCTCTGACTACAACAAAGCTATTGACATTAATCCTAATTATGCTAATGCTTACAACAATCGGGGGGTTCTTTACAAAAACTTGCAGAAATACGAATTAGCTCTCTCTGACTACAACAAAGCCATTGACATTAATCCTAATTATGCTAATGCTTACAACAATCGGGGGCTTCTTTACCATAACCAGCAGAAATACGAATTAGCATTAGATGATTACAACAAAGCCATTGAAATTAATCCTAAGTTTGCTATGGCTTACAACAATCGGGGGGTTCTTTACTCTGACTTGCAGAAATACGAATTAGCCCTCTCTGACTTCAGCAAAGCCATTGAAATTAATCGTAATTTTGCTATGGCTTACAACAATCGGGGGGTTCTTTACTCTGACTTGCAGAAATACGAATTAGCTCTCTCTGACTACAACAAAGCCATTGACATTAATCCTAATGATGCTGATGCTTACGTCAATCGGGGGAATCTTTACTCTGACTTGCAGAAATACGATTTAGCCCTCTCTGACTACAACAAAGCTATTGACATTAATCCTAATTATGCTGATGCTTACTACAATCGGGGGAATCTTTACTATAACCAGCAGAAATACGAATTAGCCCTCTCTGACTACAACAAAGCCATTGACATTAATCCTAATTATGCTAATGCTTACAACAATCGGGGGAATCTTTACTATAACCAGCAGAAATACGAATTAGCCCTCTCTGACTACAACAAAGCCATTGACATTAATCCTAATGATGCTGATGCTTACGTCAATCGGGGGAATCTTTACTATAACCAGCAGAAATACGATTTAGCCCTCTCTGACTACAACAAAGCCATTGACATTAATCCTAATGATGCTGATGCTTACTACAATCGGGGGAATCTTTACTATAACCAGCAGAAATACGAATTAGCCCTCTCTGACTACAACAAAGCCATTGACATTAATCCTAATTATGCTAATGCTTACAACAATCGGGGGAATCTTTACTATAACCAGCAGAAATACGATTTAGCCCTCTCTGACTACAACAAAGCCATTGACATTAATCCTAATGATGCTAATGCTTACAACAATCGGGGGAATCTTTACTATAACCAGCAGAAATACGATTTAGCCCTCTCTGACTACAACAAAGCCATTGACATTAATCCTAATGATGCTGATGCTTACGTCAATCGGGGGAATCTTTACTCTGACTTGCAGAAATACGATTTAGCCCTCTCTGACTACAACAAAGCTATTGACATTAATCCTAATTATGCTGATGCTTACTACAATCGGGGGGTTCTTTACTCTGACTTGCAGAAATACGAATTAGCCCTCTCTGACTACAACAAAGCCATTGACATTAATCCTAATTATGCTGATGCTTACTACAATCGGGGGGTTCTTTACTCTGACTTGCAGAAATACGAATTAGCCCTCTCTGACTACAACAAAGCCATTGACATTAATCCTAATTATGCTGATGCTTACTACAATCGGGGGATTCTTTACTCTGACTTGCAGAAATACGATTTAGCCCTCTCTGACTACAACAAAGCTATTGACATTAATCCTAATTATGCTGATGCTTACTACAATCGGGGGATTCTTTACTCTGACTTGCAGAAATACGAATTAGCCCTCTCTGACTACAACAAAGCTATTGACATTAATCCTAATTATGCTAATGCTTACAACAATCGGGGGAATCTTTACTCTGACTTGCAGAAATACGAATTAGCCCTCTCTGACTACAACAAAGCTATTGACATTAATCCTAATTATGCTGATGCTTACTACAATCGGGGGATTCTTTACTCTGACTTGCAGAAATACGAATTAGCCCTCTCTGACTACAACAAAGCTATTGACATTAATCCTAATTATGCTAATGCTTACAACAATCGGGGGAATCTTTACTCTGACTTGCAGAAATACGAATTAGCCCTCTCTGACTACAACAAAGCTATTGACATTAATCCTAATTATGCTAATGCTTACAACAATCGGGGGAATCTTTACTCTGACTTGCAGAAATACGAATTAGCCCTCTCTGACTACAACAAAGCTATTGACATTAATCCTAATTATGCTAATGCTTACAACAATCGGGGGAATCTTTACTATAACCAGCAGAAATACGATTTAGCCCTCTCTGACTACAACAAAGCTATTGACATTAATCCTAATTATGCTAATGCTTACAACAATCGGGGGAATCTTTACTATAACCAGCAGAAATACGATTTAGCCCTCTCTGACTACAACAAAGCCATTGACATTAATCCTAATGATGCTGATGCTTACGTCAATCGGGGGGTTGTTTATGCCCTGACAAGAGAGTTTCCAAAAGCCCTTGCTGATGCCGAAAAAGCCTCAGAATTATATCGTCAACAAGGGAATGAAGCAGGTTATCAACAAGCTCAAAAACTAATCAGCATGATTCGCCAAGAAATGAGTAAAAATTAGGACAAAAAAAGATGGAATGGAATATTATCTTTGATGAAGCCTTTCGAGATTGGCTATACGAACAAGAAGAAACTGTACAAGATTCAATCTTGGCTTATATTGGGCTACTTAAACAAAAAGGACCCTTGTTAGGACGACCTTATGTTGACACTCTTCAAGGCAGTCGTTACCCCAACCTTAAAGAATTGCGAGTACAGCATCAAGGACAACCTTGGCGAGTGCTTTTTGCTTTCGATCCTATCCGTCAAGCTATCATGCTAGTAGGAGGGAATAAAACTGGCGATAAAAGATGGTATGAAAAAAACATTCCCATCGCCGAAAAAAGATTTGAAGCCTATTTAAAAACCTTAACGGAGCAAAATCTATGATTACCTTTGATGAAGAAATGGATAAACTGCCCTCTGAAAGAAGGGCAAAAATTGAAGCTAAAACCCAAGAACTTTTACAAGAAATGCAAATCATTGATGAACTTCTTCAACGCCTAAGACTTTCTTCAGGAGAAATCACGGAAAGCGAAAGTGAACAGCCCTGTTTTTCAGCAAAATCAGATGATTTAAAACAACATCTTACCCTAGAAAATTTAACCAGTATGATGAGGGAATTAGGGGGAGAATGGGAACTTACCCTTAAATTTTCTGAGCAACAAGTGATTAAATTAAGTAGTGAGCGCCCGTAGTTTCTAGGTTGGGTTGAGCGAATAAATATGTTAAAGAAAACCTCTCAATTCTCAGGGAAAGGGAAACCCAACACCCAACACCTAAATCTGTCTGATACTAAATCTGGTTATTAAAGACTGATTATTTATTCCCCTTTTTGCATGAGTGCATGAGTAGAAAACGGGTTTCTCGGAGAAACCCGTTTTCTGTGCGTTACTCAACGGATTTTTAAACATCCCCATAAAAAAGGGAAAGTGACTGTTCCTCACCCTAAAAAGGATATTCCCCTTAAAACCCTAATCAGTATCGAAAAACAAGCAGGTATTAAATTACGATAAAGGAGAAATCAATGATTACTTATTTAGCCACCGTTCATAAAGATAACCATAGTGATTATGGGGTACAATTTTATGACTTTCCGGGTTGTATTAGTGCAGGAGAAACCATCGAAGAAGCGAAAAAAATGGCAACTGAAGCCTTAAAAGGTCATATTTCCTTCATGTTGGCAGATGGGGACGAAATTCCCACCCCTAGCACCCTAGAAACCATTTTAACCGACGCGGATCATCAAGATGCGATCGCTTTTCTGCTCATTGAGGTATCAGAAGCTATTTTAAACCATCCAAGGAAAAGCGAAACCCAACACCCAACACCTAAATCTGTCTGATACTAAATCTGGTTATTAAAGACTGATTATTTATTCCCCTTTTTGCATCAGTGCATGAGTAGAAAACGGGTTTCTTCAAGAAAACCGTTTTCTATCAAAAAAAAGGGAGGTTTAAGAACCCCCCTCAATAGTTAATAATTAGATGACAACCAAATTAGTAGCGGCCGGCATTGGGTTTATGAACAATAAAGCTCATGGTTTGACATTGTTTGATGTTGTCAAAAGCGATAACGCGGATGTAGCAATCAGAATACTCGGTGCGGCACTCGCGAACTTCATTAAGAACTTCTTGGGGACCAGAAACAGAGAATAAAGGCAGTTTCCACATCGTCCAATGATAATCCGCGGGTTTGGGATCTTTTTCAAATTCCACAGCAGGAATATAACCCTGATCGATCATGTATTGAATTTGTTTAGCAATTTGTTGATCGGTGAGGGGGGGCAAGTAGGAGAGGGTTTCGTAACGCTTCTCTTTAGGTAAAGTTTTCATGGGTTTCTTGATTCCTTATGGGTTGGGTAGATCATCAACATCGAGATTTAATTCCGATGTCTCTGGTTGACTTATAGCAGTACGGGTGAGACGTTCCAAAAGTTGCCGACGATGTTCGGTATTGTCATTAATAATTCCCGTTTTTACCATCTCTGGCAAGAACTCTAAAACCTGTTCGGCTAAATGTTCTCTTACCGTCATGATCCGCAAAACTAACTCTTTATTCTCAGTCATCAACCCCGCAATATAGGCCTCGCCATCCTGAATGGAATGGCTAGAAGTATAGTGACTCAGCCAAATAGCCAAAGTCGGATTAGTTTCTGACAATTGATCGATAATCGTGCGAACCGCTTGGTAAGTTAGGTAACTTTGTAAGACTTTCGCGGTATCTTGAACAACTTTTTTCGGATACATTTTATACAGTTTTCAGTTATTGGCTAGACAGTTATCAGTGTTGAAATTCTAGCGACTGCTTGCCGATTTTGGGCAAGTCCCCAGCATTATTTTCCACCGATAACTGCTAACAACCTTCTGAAGGGCTGTATTAGAGGGTATCCATAGCCTCGAACTCGAATTTGATTTCTTTCCAGAGTTCGCAAGCGGCAGCCAGTTCAGGACTCCAACGGCAAGCTTCCCGGATAACGTCGTTACCTTCGCGGGCCAAGGAGCGTCCTTCGTTACGAGCTTGGATACAAGCTTCCAGAGCCACACGGTTAGCGGTGGCACCCGGTGCGTTACCCCAGGGGTGGCCGAGGGTTCCACCACCGAACTGTAAGCAGGAATCGTCACCGAAGATTTCCACCAGCGCGGGCATATGCCAAACGTGGATACCACCAGAAGCAACCGGCATTACCCCGGGTAAGGAAGCGTAGTCTTGGGTGAAGAAAATACCACGAGCGCGATCTTCTTCTACATAGTCTTCACGCATCAGGTCAACAAAACCCATCGTGATCCCGCGTTCACCTTCGAGTTTACCGACAACGGTTCCCGAGTGCAGGTGATCACCACCAGAGAGACGTAAGCACTTAGCTAAAACGCGGAAGTGGATACCATGATTTTTCTGACGGTCGATAACCGCGTGCATTGCCCGGTGAATGTGGAGCAGTAACCCTTTGTCGCGGCAGAATTTCGCCAGGGTGGTGTTAGCGGTGAAACCACCGGTGAGGTAGTCGTGCATGATGATGGGGGTTTTGATTTCGGCGGCGAATTCAGCCCGTTGCATCATCTGCTCGCAGGTAGGAGCAGTTACGTTGAGGTAATGTCCTTTAACTTCGTTGGTTTCTGCTTGGGATTTAACGATCGCCTCTTGGACAAAGAGGAAACGATCGCGCCAACGCATGAAGGGTTGAGAGTTAATATTTTCGTCGTCTTTGGTGAAGTCTAAACCACCGCGGAGACATTCATAAACGGCACGACCGTAGTTTTTAGCGGAAAGGCCGAGTTTGGGTTTGATGGTGCAACCGAGTAAGGGGCGACCGTATTTGTTTAATTTGTCCCGTTCAACGGTGATACCGTGGGGAGGACCTTGGAAGGTTTTGATTAAAGCGACGGGGAAACGGATATCTTCTAACCGGAGACCGCGTAGAGCTTTGAAACCGAAAACGTTACCAACGATCGAGGTGAGGATGTTGGTGACGGAACCTTCTTCAAATAGATCTAAAGGATAGGCAACGAAACAGAAGAATTGGTTATCTTCGTTGGGTACGGGTTCGATATCATAACAACGGCCTTTATAGCGATCGAGGTCGGTTAAGTTATCTGTCCAAACGGTGGTCCAGGTACCTGTGGAAGATTCCGCCGCTACCGCCGCACCTGCTTCTTCAGGAGGAACTCCGGGTTGGGGTGTTACCCGGAAGCAAGCTAGTAGATCGGTATCTTTGGGGGTGTAGTCGGGGGTGTAGTAGGTCAGGCGGTAGTCTTTTACGCCGGCCTGGAAACCTTTGGATTTGGCTTGCACCATTGGGATTATTCCTCCATAAACTGCATGATTAGTCGCACCTGTAAAATCTCGCCGTCAACCGACATAGATTTTTCTTAAGCTCCTTTCCCCTGCTGCTAGGAGCGAAGTTAGGGAGCAATTTTCACTAATGTTTTTTTCAACTGATCATCTTAACACGAACTTTATCCTATTCTGATCATTTTTTTCTCTATCTCTAAAATTTTGATTGTTTTTTTTTCTCGGGGCGATTAGTTTCTTTAATCTGTCGTCATCTAACTTTGACAATCTCTACAAAAACACAAAAAAATCAACAAAAATTTACCTGATTGACACGCAGAAACTTCTGCTCATCAGGCTTTGAGCGATTAAAACTACTCTTTAATTGAGGAAGATTATCAATAATTACAACCTCAAAAAATTGTCGGCAATCGCTAAATATTAACTGGATTTCTAAGCAATTATACCCAGTACCTAGAGGACAGTTAGACAGCCGTGAACTCTAGATAAATTAGGTCTAATTACTCAGTAATTATTGTTGAGATTTTTGGCTTGTGAACGATTATTTTCCCCTTCAAGAATTATGGTTATTGTTGCCATTAAAACGATGACGTTCTGGAAATAGCGTGACCAATAACTGATTGATATAGACCTTTCCGACCACAGATGCTTGATTCGGTCGGTTAGTAGTAGATGCTTGTTCTCTGGTTTCCGGAGGACTGGCCTCGGCGGCCATTTCCTCGCTATCCCAAGGACTGGCCACGGTTTCGGCGACCACTTCCTCCGCGGACGGGACTGGGGACACTTGACTGACTACGGGTTCCGGTTGTGGTAGAGGAGGCCTTTCCGGTTCCGATGGGGTTGCTGACACCTCGATGGTAATTTGACGGGAAGTATCTCCGATCAGGGAACCAGACGGCACGAGCGACATCGCTGCCACAGAAGCATTAAAAATCGTTGTGGTTGAGCCAATACAGGCATTCTCACCGATTTCACCCTGACCGACTATTAGAACACCTGTACCTAAAATTGCCCCTGCACCGATAGCAATAACACCCTGATAGGCGGTTAAAATTGTTCCCATACCCAGGCAAGCACCCGCACCGATAATTATTTGGCTATTGGGGGCTGCTCGGAGAATCACCCCCGGAGCCACGATCGCACTCTCATCAATGGTTACATCACCATTGACATAGAATTCCGAGCGGCTAATAGGTTGAACGGGGGGTAAGGACATAATTGACAGTCACTCAGTGATCAGTGATCAGTGATCGGGGGTTAGGGGGTAGGGGTTAGAGTTTCCGGTATTTTTCCCGATCCGCCAACACCTAACACCTATCTCCCTTCACCGATCGCCGAGTCCTGAAATTAAGGGCGTTGAATAATCGATTCGAGAACACGACGTTTCGCTTGGGAGTCAATCCCGATCAGACGAACGTATTCCCCTTGATGGTCGCGCAGACAGGTTTCTAAAGCGGCCACCACATCGGATTCGCGACTGCTATCGATCGGGGTGCAGCTTTGCCAAGAACTGGTTTTAAAACGACGTTTATCCGCGTGTTCGGCCCCGATTTTGTGACCTTGGTTCAATAAAGAGCGAATTTGAGTGATCGTTTCTGCGGTTAAGGTACTGGTTAAAGTGGCAGTACCGCCGCTGGAGGAACCGGAAGCAGAGCTTTTGAAACTCGGTTCAGCAACGGTGGCGGTTTTACCGTTGCCATTACTAGCCACCGAACCATCGGGACGCTGGATCACCGTTTCTAAAACCCGTTTTTTGGCTTTAGCATCGATACCGAGTAAGCGGACGTATTCGCCGCTATGTTCGCGTAAACAATCTTCCAAAGCAGTAATTACATCGGATTCGCGATTGCTTTCGATCGGAGCGCAACTCTGCCAAGAACTGGTTTTAAACCGGCGTTTATCGGCGTGTTCGGTGCCGATTTTGTAGCCTTGGGCGAGCAGGGAACGAATTTGAGCGATCGTTTCCCCACTTAAGCTACCACTGCTGCTATGACTGGCTCCGTTACTAGCGGGGGCGCTGTAGCTGCTGGCTTTGCCGCTGCCGTTACTAGCGGGGGCGCTGCCGGGGCGGTGAATAATCATTTCGACGACCCGTTTTTTCGCTTGCGGGTCGATCCCGATCAGGCGGACATACTCATCGCTATTTTCAGTCACGATCGCTTCAATATCGCGAATGATGCCCGCTTCGCTCTTGGTTTCGATCGCAGGTCCGGTTAACCAAGAACTGGTTTTAAACCGGCGTTTATCCGCGTGTTCGGTGGCGATTTTCAGTCCTTGGGCCAGCAGGGAACGCACTTGTACCGACAGGTCGGAATGGCCGTTACCGTTGCCATGACCGCCGTGGACGGCGGTGGTGGTGCGGGCCGGTTCTCCCGGGGTGTCTTCGGGGCGTTGGATAATCATTTCCAGTATGCGCCGTTTAGCGGCGGGATCGACTCCGATCAGGCGGACGTATTCGCCTTGTAGGTCTCTGAGGGAGGCTTCTAGGGATTGGGATACCTGTTCTTCGCGGCCGCCGTCGATAAAGCCGGCACTTAACCAAGAACTGGTTTTAAAGCGGCGTTTGTCAGCGTATTCGATGCCGATCTTGTAGCCTTGGGAGAGGAGGGAGCGAACCTGCGCTCGAATGTTTGTATTTAAACTCATAGGTGTCACCGAATTTCTATATAGCGTCTCATTAGCGATGTTTATAGCGGCTGCCGGTGGAGGAGTCGCTGGGCTGTGGGCTTTGACCGGGACGCTGGGGGCGAGGTCGATATCGACAATGTGACGGGTGAAGGCTCGATCGATTTCTGTGACATCGGGTAAGCGATCAGCCTGTTGTTGGCTGGTGATCACGGAACCGGATGGCACGAATTTACCGGCGGGGATTTCCACGTCTTGAACGAGGGCGTGCATCATGACGATGCAATCGGCCCCGATGCGGGCATTAAAGACGGTGGAGCGAAAACCGATAAAGCAGCGATCGCCCACATAGGCAGGCCCGTGAATGAGTGCCATGTGGGTGATGCAGCTGCCCCGGCCGATCCACACCGAATATTCTCGGCCGTCATCTCCCACCACACGGCTTTTTTCTAAACCGTGGATGATTGCTCCGTCCTGAATTTTGCTGTCGTCGCCAATGTGAAAGGGGGTTCCTTCATCGGCGCGGATGGAAGTCCCCGGAGCAATCACCACTCGCGCCCCGATCTCGATAGCGCCACTGAGGTTAGAGAAGGTGTGGACTTTGGCACTCTCGTCTATGCGCGTTTCCTCTGGGGATTTGGTCCGCTTTTTCGGACTAGCCGCCGTTGTGCGGACGACCATAGTTAGTCTTCCTCCATACTGAATTTGGCTGGCTGGTTGTTAATTAACTGTGTTTGGGTCCTATCGATGTTTAACCGGATTGACGAAATTCGTCTCTCTTGCTGTAGAGGGTGCGATTTTCTACGGTTATAGTGTCAATAATCCCCACCACCATCGCGTCAAGGGGGCGATTGTTCTGCCCGTCTTCGATCCGAGCTGCTCCTCCCCGGGACACTAGCACCCATTCATTAATCCCCGCTCCGACAATATCACCCGCTACTTCGTATTTAGGCAAAAGTTGCCCTTGAGCGTCGATGAATTGCAAAAGCAGAAGTTTCACTCCCGTCATACTGCGCGGTTTCAGGGTGCTAACGACGGTTCCGCAAACTTTGGCAATTTGCATGGAATTTGTTTACACTAAAAGTTAGTTGCGCTCTAGATTCGTCTTAAAGGTTGCGGGTTAACACTTTCACGAAACTGTTCCACGGCTTCTGTATAACGAATGGGAAGAACGTATTCGAGGTTTTCGTGGGGACGGGCGATGATGTGGGTCGAGAGGACTTGACCACCTTTAACACGATTAGATGCCGCTTCTGTCCCCGCCGATACGGAGGCCTGTACCTCCGAAACGTCTCCTCGGACGATGACGGTGACGCGACCACTACCAATTTTTTCGTAACCTACTAGGGTTACGCGGGCGGCTTTCACCATGGCATCGGCCGCCTCGACGACGGCTGGGAAACCCAAGGTTTCCACCATGCCCACTGCAATTGACATAATATTTTTGTCTCCTAATGGTTGGCTTTCTTCGACTCTATAGATGCTGACCCCGATCAACGGTGTTTAATAGCTGCGGAATTGCTCTACTTCTTCGGTGTAGCGAATGGGCAGCACGTATTCGAGGTTTTCGTGGGGACGGGCGATGATATGGGTAGATAGCACTTGTCCTCCGTTAACCCGGTTGGCGTTTTCCACTCCGGCAGCCACAGAAGCTTGCACTTCTGAAACGTCTCCCCGGACAATGACAGTGACGCGACCACTACCGATCTTTTCGTAACCCACTAGAGTCACCCTGGCGGCCTTGACCATGGCATCGGCCGCTTCCACAACGGCGGGAAATCCTAGGGTTTCAATCATTCCTACTGCAATTGGCATTTTTTTGTTCCTCGCTTGTCAAGCCAAACTAAACTATTAATTTCGTTAGCGTTATCAACTTTGTTTCAGTCAAATTCTTTCCTTGTTACTTTTCCTGCTCTAGCTTTGGTGGCAGTCGGGATCGTGGCAAGGTGGGTAAGACCATCCTGAATTTTATCTCGATCGTGACCGTTTTCATCCACTAATTTTATTTTCTAGGGCTGGTTGGTAAAAATTTGACGAGTCAGGCAAAATTATCAACCTAAAAAAAGCATAGGAAACTATGACACCTTTGACAATATAAAACATTATGATTATTTCTCATCTTCAGGTTAACGAAAGTTAATCATTCCTTCCCTTCGCCCATCAGCCTCAGCAATTCTCAGGAGATTTACAGCTAAAACCCTTGCTAAGAGCGGATTTTCGCTTTAACTTCTCTCTTGGCGGCTTGCTTGTCTTGGCTGGATTTATTGGCAGATAAAAGCCTATTTTTCGCTGATTTCGGCTTTTTTATAATTTTTTTATACTATATACGGCTGGGAGTGGGGAGTGGGGAGCCTTTTTCAGTGATCAGTAAACAGTGAAATGAAAACTCCCATCCGATCACTGGTAAGCTGCCCGCGCATTTAAATTGCTTGTTGAGACGAGGCAAGAGGCACTCTTGCAAGAGGCAACAGTAAAGGGATTGGGGGAGATTCGGCTAATCTTAAGAATAAGCGCTTTAAATGCGTCTTAGCTTAACTGATCACTGCTCACTGATTCTAGCGATCGATCTCGCCTTCGTAGGGTTGAACACCGATCGAGGGATAATTATCGTGGTTAGGGCTGAAAACTTCTAACACTGCATGAGCTAACTTTTGGAAAAAGTCGGGACTCTCGTGCAAGGATTTGAGCGCCGCTTCTAATTCAGGAAGGGAGAAATCGAAGCCTTGCGAGCGAGCTATCTCTAGTAATTGCTTAGGATCTTGGGTTGAGCGCATTTTTTGACCCAATTCTTCGTTTTTAGCGGCTAAGGCGAAGAAGTCGAACACTTGATTTTTAGACATATAAATACTTTTCCTTTGATGATTAAAGGTGTGGCCTCGGCGGCGTGGAGGTTAAACTGCCTAGTTATGGTTTATTTTTATCCTACCAGTCAGGAGATATCCTCAAAGCAAAAGTTTCGTTTTTCTTTGCTTGTATGGCTGAGTATGCTTTATGTCCAATTCTGGGGAGTGGGAAGTGGGGTGTAGGGTGTGGGGTGTGGGGTGTAGGGTGTGGGGTGTGGGGTGTAGGGTGTAGGGTGTGGGGTGTAGGGTGTGGGGTGTGGAGTGTGGGGTGTGGGGTGTAGGGTGTAGGGTGTTTTCTCAGTGAACTGATAACTGATAACTGATAACTGAATCCTGCCGACCGCCGACCGCTTCTTTCAAGTCAGAGAATAAATAGCCTAAAATAGAAACCTGCACTCTTGTTTCTGTAGCCAGCATCATGAATAAATCCCCACGTCGTTACCATATCACCACCTTTGGTTGTCAGATGAATAAAGCTGACTCCGAACGCATGGCGGGTATTTTAGAAGATTTGGGGTTTCAATGGTCCGAGGATGCCAACGAAGCCGATCTAATCCTCTACAATACCTGTACAATTCGCGATAATGCCGAACAGAAGGTGTATTCCTATCTCGGCAGACAGGCTAAACGCAAACAAACTCAACCCGATCTTACTCTAGTGGTCGCTGGCTGCGTGGCCCAACAGGAAGGGGAACAATTGTTAAGACGGGTTCCCGAAGTGGAT
Organism: Microcystis wesenbergii NRERC-220; assembly: GCF_032027425.1. Lineage (NCBI taxonomy): Bacteria > Bacillati > Cyanobacteriota > Cyanophyceae > Chroococcales > Microcystaceae > Microcystis > Microcystis wesenbergii. The sequence continues at coordinate 2,752,381 of NZ_JAVSJA010000001.1, forward strand.
TTAATTATCGGTCCGCAACACGCAAACCGCTTGGGAGACTTATTACAACAAGTTTTTGACGGTTCCCAGGTGGTGGCCACCGAACCCATCCACATCATGGAAGATATCACCAAACCGCGCCGGGATAGTAATATTACCGCTTGGGTGAACGTCATCTATGGTTGTAATGAACGTTGTACCTATTGTGTGGTTCCGGGGGTGCGCGGGGTGGAACAATCGCGCACTCCTGCGGCAATTCGAGCAGAAATGGAACAATTAGGACAACAGGGTTATCAAGAAATCACCCTTTTAGGTCAAAATATTGATGCCTACGGACGGGATTTACCCGGAGTGACGGCAAGCGGCCGACATCTGCACAATTTCACCGATTTACTCTACTACATTCACGATGTGGCTGGCATTGAACGTCTCCGTTTTGCCACCAGTCACCCCCGCTATTTTACCGAACGTTTGATTAAAGCTTGTCAGGAATTACCTAAAGTTTGTGAACATTTTCATATCCCTTTTCAATCGGGGGATAATGATGTTCTCAAGGCGATGAAACGGGGCTATACTCAGGAAAAATACCGACAAATTATCGCTAATATTCGCGATTTAATGCCGGATGCTGCTATTAGTGCCGATGCGATTGTCGGATTCCCCGGAGAAACAGAGGCACAGTTCGAGAATACTTTAAAATTAGTCGATGAGATTGGTTTTGATCAATTAAATACGGCGGCCTATTCTCCCCGTCCCGGGACTCCGGCCGCTATTTGGGATAATCAATTAAGTGAGCAGGTAAAAAGCGATCGCCTACAAAGATTAAATCATTTAGTGGCCACCAAAGCTGCTGAACGTTCCCAAAGATATTTAGGCAGAATTGAGGAAATTTTAGTGGAAGAAGTGAACCCTAAAGATGCTAGTCAAGTTATGGGAAGAACTAGAGGCAATCGCTTAACTTTCTTGACGGGAAATATTGAGGAATTGCGCGGCAAATTGGTTAAGGTTAAAATTACCGAAGTCCGTCCCTTTAGTTTGACGGGAGTGATATTTTAAGTAGTGGTGCAAAATTAATTTCTTGGTTAGGAGAGGCAAAAGGCACTCATGCAAAAGGCAAGAGGTAGTTAAATATGTGTAATTAATTTTGCTTAGGTACTTAATAGTTAACAGTGACCCCTCAGCAGTGAAAAAAGGCAATAGCTATCGGGAATAATTTACCAAGTAGGTAGCTGTTAAAAATTGTCAGATACCCCCCTTATTAAGGGGGGCAGGGGGGATCAAAGGCAAAATCTATCTTCAATTTAATTATAACTAATTACTTATTTTATGGATATTATCGCTATTTTGCAGCAAGATTATCAAAGATTTCCCCTCGATCAAACCTATGATATTTATGCTGATAACGTTTATTTTAAAGACCCTCTCAATCAATTTCGGGGGATTAAACGCTATCGGGAAATGATTGGTTTTATGAGTCAATGGTTCCAAGCTATCAAGATGGATGTCCATGCAATTGAACAGCAGGGAAATATTATTAATACCCGTTGGACATTGCACTGGACAACTCCTTTACCTTGGCAGCCTCGCATCGCTATTTCTGGACGCAGTGAATTAACTCTCGATGACAATAATCTGATTATTTCTCATATCGATTATTGGGATTGTTCGCGCTGGGATGTGCTGCGTCAGCATTTACCTTTTCCCAGTTCTTAACTAGGGTCTGCTGAAAAAGTTTTTCGTGGGGACAGGGTGTGGGGTGTGGGGTGTAGGGTGTGGGGTGTGGGGAGAATAAATAAAATAATCTCCTATCTCCTGACTCCTGAATACTGACTCCTGACTCCTGACTCCTGACTCCTCAAAACCTAAGACTCTGTACCTCACAACTATGGAAATTGCTATAGATTTTTTAACCAGAAAATGCCGACCAACGAGCGCTCGTTTGCTTGACAAAATCCTGTAAAAATGCTAGGCGCTGATTTTGTTCCCAGACCTGTTTAACTTTATTCTGCAAACTCGTCCAATTCCAATCATTATTCAGTTGCTCGTTAATTTCCTGTTCTTGGAAATATTCAATTAAACTTAAACCTGCTAAACGAGTTAGATAGGCTGCCCCAATTCCCTGCACTGTACCACCGGCGATATAAGTAATCGTATTTCCCTTGAGAATTGTTCCCAATGCCTGGGTTGTTACCTCTACCATGCCCAATTGTACCATCATTTTCCCTAGGGTAGTCATGGCTGTTTTTGCTTGTTCAAGGGACATTTTTTGTTGATAAATTGCCCCTAAATCCACTAACATTTGAGCGTTAGTGGCTGCCGCTAAAACTAAATCTAGGGCTGCAAGAGGATTAGCAAAAGTGGCAGTAGCGGCTATCCATTGGTATTGTTCGATAACAGGTAAAGCCTTTTTGCGTCGGGATTGATTGAGTAATTGTTTGGTTTCCTTGGCTAATTCTAGCGCTTGTCTCCAGATAGTTCCGAGAACTAATTCGGGCTTTTCTTGTTCGATAATTTGTCGGAGATGATTATCTAAAGGAGCGATAACTACCGTTTGAGGTTCCGTCCATTCCTTGATTTCTCCATTGCTTTGATGTTGACGAACTTTTAGGGGTTCAGGGGCAGCGGCTATGGCTAAAATATGATGAGCGGGAATAGTTTCTTTCAGTCTTTGTTTTAGGGAAAGGAGAATTTCTTCTCTGGTTTCGGCGGGTAAGCGGTCCTGTTTATTGAGTAACAGGATAACACGCTGGTGCATTCGATCGAATTGCTGGAGGATTTGCCATTCGGAATCGCTTAAATCCCCATTGATAAGATACAAAACTAAGTCGGCTGCCAAGGCCTTTTTCTGGTTAGCGGTGGAGTCGAAAGTCAGAAGGGGTTCCGTTTCCAGAAAAGCGATAGATTCTCCAAAGTTGCCGCTTTCTAGTAGTTTTTTTAAGGCAGTTTTACCGGTTTTTCTAGCGCCGGTAATGGCAATTTTCAGGTCTTGGCGACTAAATTCTTGGTTTAATTGGGTTAAAGTGCTTTTGAGTGGGGTTAAGTCTTGATGGGGGTCTTCTTTGGCCAGATAATTAATTATCTTCTCGGCCTTGCTAATCGCTTGTTTAACCTTTTCTAGACTCAGGGGAGTGGGGGGGGAAAAATCGATTTTCGAGTTGGGTTTTTGCCAAAACCAGATACCAGCACCAAGAGCAATCGCACCTAAAATACCCCAGGAACCGATTTCGCTCAGTTTACTATTGAGAGTTTCCCCCAGGGTGAAAGCGATGGTAATGCCTATCCCCGTCACTAAAATCGGTTTACCCAATCTTACCGTCATTTTTCCTCATCCTCGCCAACTGCTGTGATTATTCTAGCTTTTTTGTGCTGGATTTCATCCCAAAATCAACTTTTCAGCCGACAATTCCTCGCAGGTGTCCCGGCCGCTCTTGCCTAAAAGGCCCCAGATATGTCATAATGATCGATTGCGTGTAAATTTACCCGATCCCCTGTTGTTATGGCTAGTAAAAAAGGCGTTCGCCTGATCATCACTGTAGAATGCACGGAATGCCGCAGTAATCCCGATAAGCGTACCCCCGGCGTTTCTCGCTACACCACCAGCAAAAACCGCCGCAATACCACCGGCAGACTGGAAATCAAGAAATACTGTCCCCACTGCAATAAGCACACCGTCCACAAGGAAATTAAGTAAGCACACTTTAGTTAAAAAGTCAAGCAATCTTTACAAATCTATGAGCTACTATCGTAAACGTCTCTCCCCCATCTCCCCCAGTCAACCGATTGACTACAAAGACACCGAACTCCTCCGCAAATTTATCACCGAACGCGGCAAACTTCTACCTAGACGCATCACCGGTTTAACTTCTAAACAACAGCGAGATTTAACTGAAGCGGTGAAACGGGCCCGTTTAATGGCTTTATTGCCTTTTGTCAACCAAGAAGCCTAAATTCAGTGATCAGTAATCAGTAATCAGTGAACAGTGATTACTGAAAATAACATATATAGTTAACTAATTACAGCAGTTATCTTCATGGTGAGCTAGGAAGTTCTCCTTTTGGAGAGCCGGTCGTCGATACCAAATTAGGTTATGCTTCATCTTGAGGAGAAACGCTGTAATTGAACTCTGATAAGTAATAGGACAAAATTAACTTCTTGGTTAGGATAGGCACTCATGCAAGAGGCACTCATGTAAGAGGTAGTTAGATATGTGTAATTAATCGTGTCTAGCTACTTAACTTAAAACTTAAAACTTAAACCTGATAACTGATAACTGATAACTGATAACTGATAACTGATCTCAGTATATTGGGGTTGCTTTCTCGTTTTTGCAAAGAAATATATCGGAATCGGCAGCGGATAGGAAAACTTGTGCGAGGATCTTAAAAAATAATTAAATCGCTCTAGGAGTAGCCGACGATTTTGTGATTATCGATCCAAATCCACCAATTAGCACAATGGGAGGCTCTTATGGAAAAGCAGCCGTCAGAAATCGATACCGAGTTAGATACACAGCTACAAGAGGAGGATTCCGAACAGTTTCTGCGTAGTATCTTTAATTCCGTGCAAGCGTCGATTTTTGTGGTGGACGTGCTGGAAAATAGAGATTTTCGCTATGTGGGAGCAAACCCCGTTCATGAACGCTGGACAGGATTGCGCTCATCGGATATTAAAGGCAAAACTCCCGAACAAATCCTTCCCCCCGATGATGCGCGCAGTGTGCGGCAACACTATAGTGACTGTGTGCGTTACGGAACGACTATTTCCTACGAACAGTATTTACCTTTTCAAAATATACCCTACTGGTGGCTAACAACTTTAACACCCCTACGGGATAACAATGCGCGCATCTATCGTTTGGTGGGAACCAGTACCAATATCACCGAACGCAAACAGGCCGAAGAAGCTTTAAGATTACAAGCAGAACGGGAACAACTACTGGGGGTAATGCAGGAAAGAATCCGGCAATCGTTGGATCTTGATCGCATTTTGCAAAGAACCGTTAAAGAAGTGCGACAATTTCTCAACTGCGATCGAGTGTTAATTTATCGTTTATTCCCCGATCATAGTGGCATGATTGTGGTGGAATCCCATACTGGGAGGATTAATTCTGTCTTAGGAAACAGGATCCAGGATCCCTGTTTTAATTTATCCCCAGAACGTCTGGAAAATTATCGCCGCGGCAGGATTCAAGTTATTGAAAATGTCCATAATTCGGGACTTGATCCCTGTTATCGCAACTTACTTACTTCTTTGCAAGTACAGGCTAACTTAGTGGTGCCAATTATCTGCGATAACCAACTCTGGGGGTTACTAATTGCCCAAAATTGCCAAAAAACTCGCTCTTGGCAATCCCAAGAAATCGATCTGCTCAAACAATTAGCCATTCAAGTGGGAATTGCCATTCAACAAGCAGAACTGCACCAACGGGTAAAATGCTTGAATACTGCCCTAGAATCGGAGGTTCAGCAAAGAACCGCCGAATTGCAGATGAGTTTGAAGTATGAGGCATTAATCGGACGGATTACCGAAAAAATTCGTGATAGTCTCGATGAAAATCATATTCTGCAAACTACCACCAGGGAATTAGTCCAGGTTTTACCCGTAGAACGCGCCCAAATTGAGCTTTATGATCCCAGTCGCAGCAAAGCCACTATTGTCCACGAATATACCACTCAAGAGCTTATCTGTCAGGGAATTACCCGTCAAATTAGCGATTTTCCCGAAATCTATCAACCGCTGCTGCACAAACAAATTTTACAATTTGTTGATCGTCTTCCCCTTGGTAATCCGCAAATTGGTCGTGTTAACCGTTGTGCTTGTCCTATCTTTGACGATCAGGGTTTTTTGGGCAATCTTTGGCTAATTCGACCAGCTAATCATATTTTTAACTCTTTAGAAACTAATTTGATTCAACATATTGCCACCGAATGTGCGATCGCTATTCGACAAGCGCGACTCTACGAATCTTCCCAAGCACAAGTGAGGGAATTAGAAAAACTGGAAAGATTAAAAAGCGAATTCCTGAAAACCCTTTCCCATGAACTGCGAACCCCGATTACCAGCATTCGTCTAGCGGTGGAAACCCTAGAAAGTCTCCTAGAATATCGAGGGATCGAGATCGATCCAGAGGATTCGATCGGTCAACTGTTGCAAATTCTTAACATTGAATCTCAACGTCAGAGTAAGTTAGTTAATGATCTGTTGACTTTAACCTATCTGGATGCGGAAACAGAACCGCCGGCGATCGAAGCGATTGACTTACTTTCTTGGCTACCCTTATTAGTGGAACCTTTTCGCACTCTCACCCGCGAGCGACAACAGCAGTTAATTTTAGATATAGATGGGGATATACCGGAGATTAACAGCAGTCTGTGTCATATTGAGCGCATCATAGCGGAATTACTGACCAATGCTTCTAAATATACTCCGGAGCAGGGAATAATTAGGGTAAATGTCTGGCGTGCGGACGAGCAAATATTAATTAGTGTGAGCAATTCAGGTGTAGAAATCGTCCCAGAAGAATTATCAAAAATATTCGCTCCTTTTTATCGCATTCCTAACCAAGATCCCTGGCGCTACAGTGGTACTGGTTTAGGTTTAGCTTTGGTCGGCAAACTGATTAAACCCCTGAATGCTACCATCGATGTCACCAGTGCCAATGCTGTCACCACTTTTACCCTCACCTTGCCAATCTAGTGGTCTGTTAAGCTAAAAATTGTCAGTTTGAGGGAAAATAGAGAAGCTATTAGATGCAAGAACGAACCTCATCGATCTGAGAAACGCTGTAGTCCTAAATCCAGACAAAAAACTACATATAAACCAGTAATTACTGCTAGTAATTGCGGTTCGGCAAAAATTAACACCTAACACCGTAGTCAGGGCAAAACTAACCGCAGCAAGATTTAAACCAAGACGATAAAGAATGATTAAATTTCTTCGGGGTTAATATTTAATTCCCGTAGTTTTGCCGCTAACCTTTCGGCCCGTTGTCGTTCCACTTCAGCCCGTTGTCGTTCCGTTTCGGCCCGTTGTCGTTCCGTTTCGGCCCGTTGTCGTTCTTGGTTGTAACTGGTGAAAGGTTGACCATCGGGATAATACAAGAGTAACTCTGGTTCGGCTAATTGAAAACGAATGCCCAAGCGAGGACTGACCCAATTATCGAGATTTTCCAGACTTTCGAGCCGATTTTCCCGACGAATACAGCCGCCCAAATCATTTTTATCGGGATTATAAATGTAGTATTCTTCCACACCATAACGGTCATAAAACAGTAGTTTTCTGGTCATTTCCGTTTGGGTATTACCCGGAGAGAGAATTTCAAAAACCACTTGCGGGGGGATATTGTTCTCTTTCCACTGTTGATAGGAACCCCTTTCCCCTTTTGGTCTGCCAAAAGCTACCATGACATCGGGTGCTTGCCGAGTCTTATTATCTCCCTCCACGGGATACCAGAGTAAATCACCGGCGACAAAAACATCGGCATTATTGGCAAATAACCAGTCTAAATTCGCTTTAATCGTCGTAATCCAGCGAAATTGTCTTGTATTGTCGGCCATGGGTTTACCATCGCTATCGGGATAGACGATTGTGGTTTTCGGGCTGTCGTCGAGTTGTCTAACCATTGCTTAACCCTAAGTAAGTGGTTTCAATTAAATTGAAGATAGATTTTGTCCTTGATCCCCCCTGCCCCCCTTGATAAGGGGGGTTTTGATCCCCCCTGCCCCCCTTGATAAGGGGGGTGCCGATAGGCGGGGGGATCCTCCTTGATCATGGGGGTGTCTGACAATTTTTAATACCCACCTACTTAGAATTTCGTCTTTGCTTCCTTAATAGTATAATACTAAATCCAGTTATTAAAAACTGATTATTTATTCCCCCTTTTGCCTCTTGCCTCTTGCCTCTTGCCTTTTGCCTATCCTGATATGTTACCTATACTCAACGGATTTAGTATAACTTTACTACAAAAAATCGGAGCAAATATTTAGGGACGGTGATGATTATTAGAGCTAAAATCAGCAACTTCGGAAAAGCGAAATATGGACAGTCCAGAATCTAGGCAGCCGACCTGTAATAAGGCGAAGGCAGACTCGGATAAACTCGCCGGATGTGGCGGAAGACTTCTTCGGTTTTTTCTTCCACTTCTTCTTCCGTGTAGAGATCGACGGGTAAACCAGTATCATCGCTGTATAAAAAGTTGTGAATAGTAGTTTTAACCTCCGCCCGACTGGATTCTTTATCTGGCCAACGATCGATCTTTAGTTTCTCTTGTTTTAGGGTTTTTAAAAGCTGCGTGGCGATCTGTTTAATTTTTTCAATGTCTTGCGGTGATAGATTCTCTTTGGTTAAAAGGTCGAACAGGGCGAGGGATTCCTCGTCTAATCCCTCGCTAACCGCCCGTTGGGACTCTTGATCGAGTTCCTGAATAAATTCTAATAAGGCCTCGAAGGTCTGTTCGATCGCCACCCGATCCTTCTCGAAATTATAATCAGCGACGATCCGCTCGTAATGCTCTTGAAAGTTCGTCCGTTGCAGATTCTGCTCGAGCATTGTTCGGAGACGGTTTTCGATGGCGTTTTTGAGAGTTTGGACGGTGGTATTCTTACGATCGCTATTGGCGAATTCCTGTTTCAGACGCTCGAAGTTGATTTTACTGATGTTGTACAGTGGGGTATCATCGGCCCTCGCTTCGGTGGTTACATCGATCGCCCCGTCGATTACCGATCGCATTTCCAAGAGAATTTCCGCGATGTCTATTTTCTCCCGATCACCTTGAATGCATTTATAGATAAGTTTAATCGTGTCGTGAGCCGGACGGTAGTGATTAACCGATGGCTGATTAAGACAGGCCTTAAAAAGATGGAAGACCTCTTGAGAGAGGAGTCCAAAATTTTGTCGGGCCTGATCACTTCGATTGATCGCTTCTTTCGCGTCGTTAATAGCTTTATTGAAGGCAAAACTAGGTATTTTATATTCGAGGAGCGCGTCTAGGGATGCGTTACTTTCCCCCAAAAATTCTTTAACTGCCTCGATCGATCGGGCCAATTCATCCAGTAAATTTTCTTGCGGTTTCGTGGGGTCGAGACTAAGATGGTCTTCGCCACGTCCCTGATCGGAAATTTGGGCGAGATCGGCGAGAGCTTGACGGAGATTTCTGAGGATTCCGCAGTAATCCACGATTAAACCGTTGGTTTTGCCCTCGTTAACCCGGTTAGCACGAGCGATCGCTTGCATGAGCGTATGAGCTTTCAGGGGTTTATCGAGGTAGAGGGTGGAGAGGGAGGGAACATCGAAACCGGTCAACCACATGGCGCAGACGATGGCGATCCGAAAGGGGTGATCGGCTTGTTTAAAGGCATTTTCTGGGCTGATCCTTGTACCGTCCGCCAGTTCAAAGCCGTTTTTGATTACACTGCGATGGCTGGTAATATCTAACCCGTGTTTCTGGAATTTGTCGATCTCTCCCTGTTCCTCGCTGACGATCACGGCCGTTAGGGTTGCTTCCATCCATTGAATCTGACGCTGACGATAGTTTTCCTCTTGGTCATCGGTAATTTTTTTGAGGTCTTTTTTCAGTTGTTGGATTTTTTCGCTCCAGTAACGATCGATCAGGTTATGCAGCTTGACACAGGTGAGCTTGTCGATACAAATCACCATGGCTTTGCCTGTTTCCCAAGCGGTGCTGTAATGTTCAACGAAATCACGGGCCAGCGCCTCCAACCGCTGCGGGGCCGTCAGGATGTAGTAATCCCTTCTTAATTCCCTTTCTAAACGGTCTTCTATCTCGACATTTTCGATCTCTAACTCTTCGATTTTGGCGGCGATCTGTTCGTTGAGGTCGTTGACGGCGATCGAGAGTTTATCACCCCTTGCATCATAGTAGAGGGGAACGGTGGCTTTATCCTCGACCGCTCTCTGGAAGTCGTAGGTGGAGACATAATCCCCGAAATAGCGTTTAGTGATCTCGTCGTTGCTGACTAGAGGGGTGCCGGTAAAACCGATAAAACCAGCGCCTGGAAGTGCAGCCCGGAGGTTGCTGGCTAGGGTTCCGTACTGGGTTCGGTGGGCTTCGTCGCTGATAATGATGATATCGTTTCGGGAGTTGTAGGGTTGGTCGGGATTGACGGTTTGGTTGAATTTCTGGATGAGGGTGAAAATATAGGCTTTATGGTCTCCCAGAAGACTCTGTAAGTGTTCGTTACTGGAAGCTTGGCAGAGTTCTTGCTCGTTATTGGTCAATCCGGAACCGGCAAAGGTATAGTAGATTTGTTTATCTAGATCTTCGCGATCGGTACAGATAACAAAGGTATAGTTTGCGCCTAGTTTACGGCGAATTTTGCGGGTGAAAAAAACCATAGAGTAGCTCTTTCCAGAGCCTTGGGTATGCCAGAAAACCCCTAGTTTGTTATCTTTTATCGCACCCTCCCGCCATCTTTTCACAGAATCGATCGCTTGGTTAACCCCTAGAAACTGGTGATTTCGGGCGATAATCTTGCAGGTTTTGCCACTGGAGTTATCGAAAAGGACATAATTTTCTAACAGATCGATAAAGTTATTTTTATCGCAGACTCCTTTTAGCATGGTTTCCATATCGACAATGCCGGGGTCACTCTCGGCCAAGCGTTTCCATGGGTGAAAGTGTTCGTATTTGCCGCAGAAACTACCTATTTTCGCGTCTGTGCCATTAACTAAAATCGCAAAGGCGTTATAGGCGAATAGATGGGGGATAGTATCAAGATAGTCCGATAAATTCTCGTCGTAGGCCGCTTTTAGGTCTCGGTTGAGGTTTTTCGCTTCTAGGAAGAGTAGGGGAATGCCGTTAACAAAACCTACCAAATCCGTGCGACGGAGGTAGATTTCCCCCTGTATCCACAGTTCTCGAACCGCTAGAAAATGGTTATTGCTGGGTTGGTCGAAATCAAGGATTTTTAGGGTTTGTCTAATTAGCTCTCCTTTGGCGTTGCGGTAGCTCACCTGTACTCCATCGAGAAGGAGTTGATGTTTCTCTTGATTGGTGGCCAGAAGGGTTTGACTAGAGTTGATTTCTTCGATTTGGAGAATAGCCGATTTATAGGCTTCTTCGGGAAGATTGGGGTTAAATTCTCGTAATTTCTGTTTTAGGTAGCGTTTGAGGATAACTTCTTTCTGATTTTGCCGTCCGAGCAGGCTGTTTTCACCGTAATCCTCTTGATTATAAGCATAGACACTCTGCCAACCAAGTTGATCTCGCAGACAGTTGGCGGTGAGTTGTTGTACTTTATCCTCGGTGGTCATAGGGTCGATCGTGCGGGGGAGTGGTTTATTTTATTAATATTGCCAATTTTCAGGGATTTTTACAGGTGCGATCGCTCTTTCGCCTCTACACCTCGATCTCTCCATTCATAAGTTTCGGAAGTAGTATGTCACGCGCTTGTTTTAGTTTTTGATTGTATTTATGCAATAGAGAGCGTTGTTTTAACGCTGGCTCGACTACATCATTAAATAATCTAAGAAGAGTTTTATTAGGAGTAAGTATATGCAAGCCTCTTAAAAATTTCAAACTAAAAAACTTTTGTGATGTTCCAGAAGACTGAATTTCCATTTTTCTTAAAGTAGCAGGATCGGAAAAATATAAAAACATAAAACTAGAATAGTTTTTGTCAAAAGGTTTAAATAAAGCTACATTTTTTATACTAAACTCGAATTCATTATCTACCAAAACCGTTGAACCTAATGTCCCGATATTTGAAAAAATTATATCTCCTGTTTCTGGTCTGCTCCTTTGCATAACCTTTTGATGGTCTTCATCAGTAATCACATAGCATTTAGAAAAATCAATAAAACCATCTGTTATATGTCTTCCAGTTACTAAATAGTATCCTTCATGTACGGGTTTAGGACTATCGTGAGTTCCATCAATCACATAACATAAATTAGTAATTTTTGTATTCTCCCACCCTTCAGGAATACCATCGATAATCGGGGTGTGTTCGTGTCCGGGGAAGCGTAAACGGACGAACCATTCCTTGTAAAGTAAACGGGCTGAACGTTCTAATAACTCGATGCGGCGGCGATTATTTTCGATTAAATCATCATATTTGGAGAGGATATCGGCGATTTTCTGTTGAACTTGTAGAGGCGGTAAAGGTACTAAACAACGATAAATACGTTCTGGTGCTGTATGTTTTACGGTTGTACCTGTAGCCGAGCCTTTGATTTGCGATCTATAATTATGCGTGTTTAATAAATAATAAAGGTATTTTTTATCAAGTTCTTTTTGATTTAGAATATTAACCAATCCTAATCGTTGATTATGCAAGTATTTTTCATTTTCTGGAATTAGCAACGCACCGCCCAGAATTGGAGCAGACTGAACCAAATCTGTCATAACTACGAGCAAATCATTTTGATGCAATATAAACTCTTCTGGTACATCACCAACATAATATTTTTCCTTGTCTCCTTTTAATTTTAATCCCCCTGTTTCATGGCAATTACCCGGAGTAAGTAAAATATATTTTCCTGAATCCGAGAAAAATTCACCCTTAAAAGCGAACCCATGTTTTATATATATTTGAGATCCTAAAGCAACTTTTGACCATTTCATATTTAAAAACTACTCCTTAATAAATCAATCAACGATAAATTACCTCGATTTTTAAGATTTTTGACTGACTAAATCCCCAACCCTTCAAAATTCTTCGCAATTTCATCAGCTAAACGAATCGCCTCGGAGTTGAGATCATTTAACTCCAGATGAATTTCGCGTAACGTTTCCTCGAAATCGAAACCCTCATCTTCCTCCTCTGGGGAAACGCCTACATAGCGTCCGGGGGTTAAACTCCAATCATTCGCCTGTAACTCCTCGCGATCGACCACTTTAACCAACCCTTCCACATCCCGCAGCTTGGCATCGGGGAACCTTTCCAATAGCCAGTGAGCGTGACGGTAGAAACCACGAACCGATTTAAGCTGTTCGATCGCATTCTGACGGCTTGTATCGGCTTCTTTGCGTAAGGTGTTGAGTTCGCGGGAATTCCACCACAGTTTACTATCTCTTGCCCCCAGATCCTTCTCGGCACGCTCGATCGCTCGACCTAATAATTTATTCACCAGATCCGCCTGTTTGCCCAGATCCCGACTAAATTCGCTGTATTCGTGATAACAGCGGACAGCCTCGTGTAAAGTCTCTAAATCATCAGCGTTATAGGAAATCGGAGCGAAACCGGCGTATTTATCCATGTCATCTTTGAAAAGCTCAGATGCTGTTCGGAGTTCTAACCATGTTCCGTCTTTTTCATCGATGAGATTATAAAATTTCTCTAGGGACTCGGTTAACTTGTCCAGATGCTCGCGATAGTTTTGTAAAAGAGCGATCGATCCCTGATACTCTCGATCGATACTCTGGCAATAACCGACAACCAAATCGATAAAACGCTTCGATTCGCTCCGATAGAGCCAGACAATCGAGAGAATATTCTGTAACTGCTCTGGGCTAAAATCGTTGATCGTCCGGTTTACTTTCCGGTAAATATTGCGGGCATCGATCATTAATATCTTATCTTGAAGCTCGGCGGGTTTCCCTCGATTGAGAAACCACAACTCGCAGGGTACGGAGCGGGTATAGAAAAAGTTGGAGCGGATCGCGATCATTATGTCCACCGTTCCCGTCTCGATTAACTTCTGTCTTACCTTGCCTTCGTCTCTCCCGGCGCTGGAAGCTTGGGAAGACATGACAAAACCGGCTTTTCCTCGATCATTGAGATAGCTGTAGAAGTAACTGATCCATAGATAGTTACCGTTGGAAACTTTGTTACTTTTATTAACCCCCGGCAATCCGAAGGGTAAGCGCTCATCACCATCTACCTTACTATCCACCTCGTCCACGTTAAAGGGAGGATTGGCCATCACATAATCCACTTTCCCGGCCAATGCCAGCGGATCCTCGTAGTAGGTGATCGCTTTTTGGATATCCCCTTCTAAACCGTGAACCGCGAGATTCATCTTGGCTAAACGAATTGTGGTCGGATTCTTCTCTAACCCTTTAAAAGTTAACATCTGGGGATTGATGCGCTGTCTCTCAACGAAATGTGCGCTCTGGACAAACATTCCCCCCGAACCACAGGCAGGATCGAAAACCAATCCGTGATCGGGTTCTAAAACATTGGCGATCAAAGATACTAGAGAAACGGGAGTAAAAAACTCTCCGTTATCGTGAGCTTTGAGATTAGCGAATTGTGTTAGGAAATATTCATAAATTCGCCCGAAAATATCCCCATCGGCTTTTTTTAACTCTTCTGGGTTTAAAATCCGTAGTAAATTCCCTAATACCACGTTATCTAGTTCTTGGTATTCCGTTTTCGGTAAAATACCCCCTAAAGGTGGATAATCCCCCTCGATCGATAGCATTGCTTCCATTAAGGAGGTCGATCGATTGACGCTATCGGGGAGCGCCACCAGAAAATCGAACTGAGCTTTTTCTTGGAGATAGATCGCTCCTTTGCACAAGAAATCTTCTTTGGTTAAGGAGCGTGTTTTACCCTGTCGCTTCGGTAAATCCGCCTCTACCTCCCTCTTAACCTTGAGAAAACGACTGTAGGCATGGCGGAGGAAAATCAAGCCCATAACGGGCAGAAAATACTCGTTACTGGCATAGTTAGAATTAGCGCGCAGAGTATCGGCCGCTTTCCAGAGCTTTTTTTCGATCGCTTCGATGTTGTCCAGTTGGGCCATGAAATTTCACTCAAGAATTAGGTAGATGGTCGAGCGTGAGAGGAAAATTAAGGGGTTTGGTATAGTAAGCTGCCCGCGCATTTAAATTGCTTGTTGAGACGAGGCAAGAGGCAAGAGGCAAGAGGCAAGAGGCAACAGTAAAGGGATTGGGGGAGATTCGGCTAATCTTAAGAATAAGGTTCTTCCGAACTTACACTGTAGAAAATTCCTCAAGTTCCCTCTCTGCCCAGCAATGCTCTAAAGTTGATAAATATCAATCTAATAAAAACTCAAAGCCTTAGTATATAAGCTTTACAAGCATGAGTTGTTGATAGTTTTACATGACAGGTTCGGTAGAGCCAAGAATAAGTGCTTTAAATGCGTCTTAGCTTATCTATTTTCTCAAGTAATGGCAGCGATGGTTAATTGCCCTAACTCCTCTCCCAGAACAAACGGAAGGGTTCTTTCGATAGACTAGAGTTATGGACCCAGAGTAAGGAGCTAGGGGCAAGAAAAGCTTAATAATTGAGATGAACCGATCGAGCGAGAATATCGTCTAGAATTAATTAACTCAAAAAATCCTGACTGAATCTACCTTTAAGCGAACTTTTCTAAAAATGATGGCTGAATTACTGAGTCTAGTTCCTGCCAAGTCCCTCGAAACTGATGTAGTGGTAGGGGAAGCGCCGGCAGTATGTCCCCTTCCTCCAGTCACGGTTAGTAATGATACCCTACTTATTTCCCTGATCGATCGCCTGCGACGTACTTTGGAAAATCACCGCGGCGAAAATCAAATTGTGGTGATGCAGGATTTCCCAGATCCCGATGCTCTTTCTAGTGCCTGGGCCTATCAAATTATCGCCGAACAGTACGATATTCACTGTGATATAGTCTATGCGGGGACTCTCTCCCATCAGGAAAATGTCGCTTTGGTAAAACTAACGGGTTTACCGGCTAAACGTTGGGGAGTCCATACCCTCAAGGATAGAGATCTTTCGGTTTATCAGGGTTGTGTTTTTGTCGATGGTCAGGGAACCAATAGTCAGCTAACTACTCTGGTTAAACAGGCAAAAATTCCCATTATTGCCGTGATTGATCATCATACTCGCCAAGGGGAGCTAGAGGCGGAATTTGTCGATATTCGTCCCCAAATCCGGGCAACAGCGACGATATTAACCCAATATATCCAAAAAGGGTTAATAAGTTTTAATACTAGCGATACCGTCCATGTTAAGTGTGCCACAGCTTTGATGCACGGATTGCGATCGGATACGAATAATTTAATGCAAGCGCAAGAGTGTGAATTTATCGCTGCTGGTTATCTCAGTCGTTTCTACGATGCTCAATTATTAAACGCTGTCCTGCAATCGGCCAGATCCCGACGGGTGATGGATGTGATTGAACGGGCCCTGAAAAACCGTATTATTAAAAATAATTATTCGATCGCCGGGGTCGGTTATTTGCGTTATGATGACCGGGATGCGATTCCCCAAGCTGCCGATTTTTTGGTGACAGAAGAAAATGTTCACACGGCTTTAGTTTACGGTATCGTTCACGATGAAGATGAGGATATCGAGTTAGTCATTGGTTCTATGCGTACCAGTAAAATTACCCTAGATCCCGATGAATTTCTCAAGGAAGCTTTCGGACAGGATAACCAAGGTCGCTTTTTTGGTGGTGGTCGTTATATGGCCGGAGGTTTTGAAATTCCGATCGGTTTTCTCGGTGGTTTTAATAATAATGCCGAATATGCAAAACTTAAGTGGGAACTGTATGACACCCAAATTAAACAGAAACTTTCCCATCTAGTTAACCCCGATGAAAAGGTAATTCGCACCTAGGTATTAAATCTCAGCTATCTATTATCATGGCCAAGACCGACCCTACACTGATATGAAACTTTATTTTGTGCGTCATGGATTAGCAGGACAATCTGGGGATTATCTCAACGATAGGGAACGTCCTTTAACCGAGGAAGGTAAGACAAAAACTGCTAAAGTTGCCCAAAGATTAGGACAGTTGGGGGTGAAATTTGACCTAATTCTTACTTCTCCCCTGGTGCGTGCCGTGCAAACCGCCGAAATTTTGCAAAAAGCGGGTTTAAGCCGTAAAATTGAGCAATTTAATCCCCTATCGCCCAATGGCAATCTTCAAGATTGGGTGCAATGGTGGCAAAAGTCGGACTATCAGCGAGAGCAAAACGCGATCGCACTGGTAGGCCACGAACCGGATTTAGGTTATTGGACGGAAATGCTAGTTTGGGGCAAATTTCAAGGAAAATTATCGGTCAAAAAAGCGGGAATAATTGGTCTAGAGGTTCCCAATCAACAAAATCCCCTCGGTAAATGCCAGTTATTTCTCTTAACTGCCCCAAAATGGTTATTGTAGCCCTAAAGCTTGCCTCGGTTATTGGTGAACTATCCTAGCCACGTCTGTTAAACTTTTGCTAGGAACGAATCGCAGGCCTTAGTTGGAATTTGTCAGCTAAGACGCATTTTAACCGCCTATCCTTAGATTAGCTCTTGCAAAAATCAAAAATCTCCCGTTAGGTGAGGAGTCTCCGAGCCAGTAGTCAGTAGTCAGGAGAATTAAGAATGAGCATTAATCAATTAAATGCTCTATTTAGGGATTTTAGGCAATTTTATGCCTATTTTTCTCATTTTTGAATATCAAAAATTAATTATGCAAGAACTCTATAGTCTAAAATTAGAGGAAAAGGATAGGATGGGTTGAAACCCGTCGAGTCGCATTTCATCCATTGCTTAAAAAGACAATGGCTTTCATGCTCCCGTGTTATTTTGGTAAAAAAATCAACCGTGACTAAGACCCCATCCCTCCAGGAAACTCATTACAATCAGGCCAAAGCTAGTTTACAACAGGCCTTAACTTGGTATGCCAGTTTTCGCCGCCATTGGAATTATCCCCCCGATCCCCAACTTCAGGCCGCCGTTAAACAGGATTTACAGTCCCTAAAATCGGCCTTGGATAAACTGGATGAAACGGTGATTCGGGTGGCGGCCTTCGGGTTAGTCAGTCGCGGTAAATCCTCGGTGGTAAACGCTTTAGTCGGTCAAAAAGTCCTGGCAACCGGCCCCCTACACGGGGTGACACGCTGGCCGCGATCGGTGCGTTGGACACCAGCCACGGGTAAAATTCAGATAGAATTAATCGATACTCCCGGACTGGATGAGATTGAGGGGGAAGCACGGGCGAATATGGCCAGAGAAGTCGCTAAAAGTGCCGATTTGATTTTATTTATCGTCGCGGGGGATATTACCCGCACTGAATACGAGGCCCTGGCAGAATTGCGCCGGGCCAAAAAACCGATCATTTTGGTGTTTAATAAGATTGATCTCTATCCGGAAGCCGATCGCCGTCAGATTTTTCAGCAGTTACAGCGATTAGGAACCAATCAGGACGAAAAAACGTTAGAAGATTTGTTAACTAGCGATGAGATAGTTATGGTAGCCGCCGAACCGCAACCGATTCCCGTCCGGGTGGAATACCCCGATGGGCGCGTGGTGACTGAGTGGGAAACCCCTCCCCCCGAAATTGAGGAGCTGCAAGATAAACTCTTAACGATTTTAAATCGGGAAGGGCGCTCGCTGCTGGCCTTAAATGCTTTAGTGCAAGGCCAAGAAGCGGAGGAAAATATCGCTAGAAAAACCCTGGAACTCCGGGACAGTCAAGCGGAGGAAATTATCTGGCAATACGCGAAATATAAGGCTTTAGCGATTGCGGCTAATCCGATCGCTATTTTAGACCTCCTAGGGGCTTCAATCGTCGATTTGACTCTAGTTCGGGCTTTAGCTCGTTTGTACGGCCTGCCGATTACCAGTCACCAAGCTGGTCAACTCTGGCGGACTCTACTTTTCAGTAGTGCGGGGTTGCTGGTGGGGGAAATCCTCAGCACTGTGATTATCGGTTTGGGCAAAACGGCAGCGGCAGCGGCGAGTATTTTTGAAAATCCCACCTCTTTAACCCTCTACGGTAGCACCGCTCTCCTACAGGGGGCAATTGCTGCTTATGGAACCTATACCATCGGGAAAGCCGCTAAAATCTATCTAGAACGCGGTTGTAGTTGGGGGGCATCTGGACCGAGTACGGTGATTAATCAAATTCTCGCTCAAGTTCATCCGCAAACTATCTTATATCGTTTACGTCTAGAACTAGAACAGTGATTTTAAAGGAAAAAGGAAAAAAGGCAACAGTGATCAATTAAATATTTCCTACTGACTCCTGATGACCGACTCCTAATTTTAGAAACTTAATTTTTGACAACGACCACTAGCTAGAAATATTGAGAGAAAATCATGTCTGCTGCCCATAAGTCCTATATTCCTGTTCCCGTTTCTCGCCAAAAAAGCCAAGGGAGTCAACGCCGTCCCCAATCACCAGTAAATCAGGCGACCCCAATGACCAAACCGACGACTAAATCGGTGGCGAGAGTTCCCGTAGCCCCGACAGAAAAACAAGTGGCCTCGCGTCAATTACGTTCTCTTTGCCTCCTAGAAAGAATAGTGGCCGTGATTACTTTTTGTCTGTTGGGTTCGACTCTGGGAATATATGCTTGGACGGTATATATTCCCAAGGTTTGGGACAAAGAATTTGGTAAACTGGAAACACTGCAACGTCACGAGCGCCATCTTTTGGCCACCAATGAAACCCTTAAACATCAACTAGCTCAACAAGCAGAAAAACCCGAAACTGGATTAACTCATCCCCAACCCTTCCAAAATATCTTTTTACAGCGTAAATCTGCCCCGAACCTGAAACCGGCCCCCGCTTCTCAACCCCAATCTACCGTCAATTCTCGACCCAGAAGTGCCTATTAACAGTTATCAGTTATCAGTTATCAGTGGGTAAGTTAACAGTTAGCAGATGTGAGTTTTTAAGTGTGCAGTATTAAATAGAAGTTTCCTACTGTCTTTTTACTTTTTACTTTTTACTTTTTACTGATCACTGATTACTGTTTACTGATCACTGATTACTGTTTACTGATAACTGAAAGATACTGCTCATGACTGACACAAAAAGACCCAGATTTAGAGGTAAAGAAACTCGATCGCCCTCCGGCAGGATCCGGGACAGAAAGTCCTATTTAACCGCCAAAAAACGGCAAAAACAGTTAAAAAATTTGCCTGTGAGTAACGGGCGATTGGTGGCGGTGTGGTTGGTTTTAGTCATGGGTATTTTGGGTTTAGCTTGGCGATTGTACCAATTGCAAATAGTACAGGCGCAGGAATTACAAAAAAGAGCCAGACAACAGCAAACTACAAGTATTAGACCCTATATTCCCCGGCGGGCGATCGTCGATAGTAATGGTAATGTTTTGGCGACCGATCGCTTAATTTATACTCTTTATGTACACCCAAAACTGTTTGCTATTCCCCCAGCAGAAGTGGCTGATAAATTAGCTCCTTTATTAAATATTCCCACTAATCAACTCATTCAAAAATTTAAAGAAAAAGAAACAGGAATTCGTTTAGCCAATCAATTAACTGAATCCGTGGCTAGGGGCTTAAAACAATTATCTCTTGACGGTGTAGAATTAGAGGAAAAATACGCTCGTTATTATCCCCAAGACGATGTGGCAGCCGACGTGATTGGCTATGTAGATAAAGAACATCGTGGCCAAGCAGGATTAGAACGAGGTTCCAGTCAGTTATTAGAAAGATCTCCTTTTTCTGTCAATACAAGACGCATGGGAGACGGGAGAATTTTACCTATTTTTGTTCCCCATGGTATCTTTCAATTTGATGAATTACAGTTAGAAGTAACCCTCGATTTAAAACTACAAAGAGCCGCCCGCACAGCCCTACGAGAACAGCTAAAAAAATTTAATGCTAAACGGGGAGCCGTCATCGTTATGGACTCCCTTGATGGTTCTCTTTTAGCCCTAGTTTGTGAGCCAACTTTTAACCCCAATGAATACTATAAAGCCAATGTGGCTCTATTTAAAAATTGGACCGTAGCCGATCAGTACGAACCGGGGTCAACTTTTAAACCAATTATTATCGCCCTGGCCATGAAAGCAGGGGCAATTAAAGCTAATACAGTAGTCAATGATCCGGGGGCAATTAAAGTCGGTACCTGGACGATTAAAAATGCCTCTAAACAGGGTTATGGGGCGCTAGATATGGCCCGAGTCCTGCAAACCTCTAGTAACGTGGCCATGGTGCAAATTGCCCAAAAAATGGGGCGAGTTGATTTCTATAAAAGTTTATTAGGATTGGACATAAATCAAAGGGTTGGTGTAGATTTACCCGGGGAAGTGTCAGGATATCTCAAACCCGAACAACAATTTCTGGATAATGCCATTGAATCGGCCACCGCTTCCTTTGGTCAAGGTTTATCCCTGACTCCTTTAAAATTAGTACAATTGCACGGTGCGCTGGCCAATGGTGGCACCTTGGTAACTCCCCATGTGATCAAAGGATTAGCCGACGACCGCGGCCGTTTGCACTGGCAGCCCGATTATCCCAGCAAAAAAGTCTTTTCTCCCACCGTGGCCCGGCAAGTGGTGGAAATGATGGAAACCGTCGTCAGCAAGGGGACGGGGGTAGCGGCCCAAATCCCCGGTTATCGCATCGGAGGCAAAACGGGAACCGCACAAAAAGCTAGTTCGACGGGGGGTTATCTACCTAACGCCAAAATTACCAGTTTTGTGGCGATTTTACCAATCGAATCGCCCCGTTATGTGGTTTTGGTGGTGGTGGATGAACCCAAGGGGGCCAATACTTTTGGCTCCACTGTTGCCGCTCCGGTGGCAAAAACGGTGATGAATACGCTCATTTCCCTCAAGGGTATCCCCCCCACCTCCAAGGTCGCTCCGGCGGCTTCTGCGACCAATAAACCCCCGCGGCACGATTAATTTAAGTCTTTTTGACAGAGGCTTTATCTAACAAAGCACAGAGAAATATTATGGGGCTGTCATTCCCATTTCGATCCATACTTCTATCAAATCTCGTATAACCCCTGTAACCATCTCAAAAAAATTGCCGATTGGGGATGGGAGCGATTAAGTATTCTTTGTTTTACTGCATCGTGAAGTTGTTTCCCCGGCGGATCTTGCCAAGCTAAATAGGTATGAATATTAGCCTTATCTAGATGATAATCCCTATAGGTTGCCCCTTGTTGTTTTGCCTCTATCACCTTGTTTTGTGTATATTGCCAAAGATTATTATCGGGAACTAAATAGGCTAAAAAAGTCTCTAACATTCCTCTAGATTGATTATCGGGCATCATCCACACACCGAATTTTATCCCCGATTCTAGAGTTATAATTAATCCCTCTGCTGGTAAATTTTGAGGTAAGTTAGGTATATTTGGTAAACAGGCATTATATAAACTTTTCCAACGATTATCAGGTTCTTCGTCCGCATCCATAATAATTCCTAAATGAGTTAGTCCACTATCATTGATTTCGTTGTAAATATTATCGCTATCGAGTAAATTCTCAATACCATCAGTCGGTTTAATATAGATAATAGCTGTGTCTTTTTTGTCTCCCCAAGAGATGCCATGGGCTTCTGCTAATTCGGGAATCACTCTCATTTCTTCTCTTCCCTCTACCAAGAGTTTTTTAGGATGTATTTTGGGCATTTTTAGCGAACCTCAACATCTCTTTCAGAAGCGAGGTAAATTTGTCTAGTATTGAAGGAAACTGCTTTTTCCTTGTCCCTATCTATCCTTTGAATAGTAATCTCGTTATCGGTAATTTTTTCTTCGGTAATTAATTCGGCTAAACTTTGCCAACAATCCCGGCTGTGAGTGGTGGCAAATACCTGAATATTGAGTTTTTTGGCGATTTCCCAGACGAATTTCCACATATCAGTCATGACAGTAAAGTGCAATCCGCTATCAATTTCATCAACTAATAAAATTCCATTTTCAAGATTAACCATCGCTAAAACTAATCCTAACATTCGCCAAAATCCATCACCTAAACTGCCAATCGGAACTGGTTCTTCTACTCCTTTAAGTTTAACCATAAATCCCCCACGTCCTCCCGATGTCCTACTAAATACTGGAGGTTGAAATTCTTCGGTAGTCGCAATTTTTTCTATTTTAGGTTCAATGATTTTTAAAGCTTCAATAACTAGGTTATCCGTAGAGTTAAGCAGACTTTGACTGAAAAAATATCTGTTTGCCTCAACTGCTATAGATTGAGGAGGAATCCAAGATAATTCTAGTTTTTCAAAATCCTGAGACGGTTTTTTATCAGTTAAATTTATCTGTAAAATATCCCCTTCAGGTGATAAAGAATAGACTTTTTGCTGATGCTCAAATTCAACTACCAAGCAAAAACTACCCAGGGATTGCAAATTATTATTATTGACTTTAGAGAGTAATTCTTTAGATGTAGATTGAATACTTAAAATCACCTGATTGGCTGGTTTATCTGGCTCATAAATAACTATTTTTTGATTATCCTTTAGTAAGTATTTATAGAATAAATTTTTTATCTGATAAGATTGCCAGGGATTACCGGGAAAATTAGCCGCATCTATTTCTCTATGAGAATACTCGCCCCGATGATTAAGAATTTTTTGTATTTTTCCTATATCAAATTTAGAAACATAAATAAGAATCGCTTCTAAAATAGAAGTTTTGCCGCTATTATTTTTACCTACTAAGAGATTAATGCGACCAAGATTGGCCATCTCAAAATTTTGAAAACCGCGAAAGCCTTCAATTTTTAGGGATTGTAACATCAGTGATTACCCCGGATTTTAGTTATTAAATCTAGTTTATCTCAACCCCAGAAAACACCTCAATTAACGACAGAGCATCACGATGGCGATACCGATACCCAAACTTAAACCGACCAGCACTTGAAAAGGAGTATGACCAATTAATTCCTTTAAACGTTCCTCGTTAAATTCCTTGCCCTCCTGGAACATTTCATCGATAATTTGATTGAGAATCCGGGCCTGTTTTCCGGCTGCCTGACGCACTCCGGCCGCATCATACATAACAATAACCGCAAAAAGCGCGGCGATGGCAAATTCGGGACTAGACCAACCCATCTGTAATCCTACCCCAGTAGCCAAGGCTCCCACCAGCGCCGAGTGAGCGCTAGGCATTCCTCCCGACGAGACTAGATAGCGCAGACTCACCTTACCATCCCGGATTAACTCAATCAGCGCTTTTAGTCCCTGGGCAGTGAAACAAGCTAAAAGAGAGACTAGCAGTATTTGATTGTGTAACACCTGCTCGAAGTCCTGCATAATCTCATTCGTTTAATTTAATTTTTACGATTAACAATATACTCGGCGATGGCCCGTAAAGGTTCAGCGGCCTCATCGTAGCTACTCAATTCACCGATGGCACTGTCTATTAACTGTTGAGCTTGCTGGCGGGATCCTTCTATCCCCCAGAGACTAGGATAGGTAGCTTTTTGTGCCTGTAGATCCTTACCGGCGGTTTTGCCCAATTCCTCCATTGTCGCCGTGATATCGAGAACATCATCGATAATTTGGAAAGCCAAGCCAATATTTTGAGCGTAACGGTCTAATTTAGCTATATCTTCCGCTTTTGCCCCCGCTAAAACTGCCCCCGACACCACAGAAGTCTCCAACAGGGCCCCCGTTTTGTGAGTATGGATAAAACCGAGAGTTTCCGCCGAAATATCGGGTTTTCCTTCGGATTCCAAGTCTAAAACCTGACCTCCCACCAAACCCGCTGCCCCGACAGTGCGACCTAAACGGGCAATTACCTCTAAAATCTGTACAGGAGGTACATTACGAGTCTGGGTAGCCACATACTCGAAAGCGTAGGCCAGGAGACCATCCCCAGCTAAAATAGCGATATCTTCGCCAAAAACCTTATGATTGGTTAATTTCCCGCGTCGGTAATCATCGTTATCCATGGCGGGTAAATCGTCATGAATTAATGACATAGTGTGAATCATTTCTAGGGCGCAAGCGGTGGGTAAAGCCATCTCTAGGGAACCGCCCATCAGTTCACAGGTAGCCAGACATAAAATCGGCCGCAGACGTTTGCCACCGGCGAGGAGAGAATAGCGCATCGCCTCGTAGATTTTGGCAGGATTGCCGATAACTAAAGAGCTATCCAAAGCTGACTCGACAATTAACCGCTTTTCCTCCAGATAGGAAGCCAGAGAAAAGCTCTCGTTTTTCCTCACTTCTACCCCTTGTTCGCCCCTAGTAACCATGTCTTTTTGTCTTGAACCGACTGCTTTTAAAACTATATCAGGAAACTCCACCTCGATCAGAATTAAACTGACTGCTCCCTTGTCCCCTAAGCTGTTGACTATCTAAATTACCCCTTCAGACTGCATGGGAATGCCGGAGTTGACAGTCTGAGCATTTGTACTAAAGTTTTCCAGACGGAGAGAGGTCAATTTTCTTTTCTGATGCCTATTTTCTCTTTTAACCTGAAAAAATACCTCCCTCAGCCTGGTCCAGGAATTGGCGAAAAACGGGCGATATAATTGAATTTCACCGCAGTTATCAGGGGAAATGCTAAAGTTTTGATGATTCGGTCAAACTTCCGTTTTCTTAGCTTGCGGTTTGGAAATTTCTCGATTAGCCTAGAAGTAGGATTCTCCTAGGAATATATTGTATGCTGACAGGGCAAATTTTAGGCGATCGATACCAAATTCAAAGTCAGTTAGGTAAACAAACCGGAAGACGCACTTTTCTCGCCCAAGATCTAAAAACGGGCGCTACTGTTGTCGTCAAATTATTAATCTTCAGTCCCGATTTTGAATGGACAGATTTAAAACTTTTTGAACGGGAAGCCGAAACTCTTAAACATCTAGATTGTCGCTCGATTCCTGAATATATCGACTATTTTGAAGTTCGCACCGATACCTATCAAGGTTTTGCCCTTGTTCAGAGTTATATCGAGGCTAAATCTCTCAAGGAACAGATAGAAACTGGTCGCAAATTTAGTGAAGCAGACCTGCAAGAATTAGCTAAATATATCCTAGGTATTTTAATTTATCTCCATGGACTTAACCCGCCAATTATCCACCGGGATTTGAAACCTAGTAATATTTTATTAAAAGATCGCTCGGGCCATAGTATCGGCAATGTTTATTTAATTGATTTTGGTTCTGTCCAGACTGTTGCCCAACAGGAACAGGCCACTTTAACTATTGTCGGAACCTACGGTTATATGCCCCCCGAACAATTCGGTGGTCGCACCGTTGCCGCTTCTGATTTATACAGTTTAGGAGCCACTTTAATCTATCTAGCTACAGGCATTCATCCCGCCGATTTACCGCAGAAAGATGGCAAAATTCAATTAAATAATTTAGCTAATTTAAGCCCTGCTTTTGTTCATTGGTTAGGGCAGCTAATCGAACCTAGTCTCGAAAAAAGGTTTATTTCAGCACAGGCGGCAAATCAAGCTTTAAATACTCTCCACGAAATGCAATTAACTTCCTCAAACCTTGAAAAACCCTCCGGGAGTCGGGTACAATTGCAAAAAAACGAGGAGAAAATTAAAATATTTTTACCCCCCGAAGGTTTTACCCCTAAATTAATTTTTCCCGGAACCTTTGCCATTGCTTGGAACGCTTTTTTATTAGTATGGACAGGAGGAGCCATTTCTATTCCTCTGTGGATGAGTTGGTTTTTTCTGCTCTTTTCCTTGCCTTTTTGGTTTGTGGGTTTAGGAATGCTTGGCGGGATTATTTATTGTCTCAAAGGGGAGGAAATTATCACTATTGATAGGGAAGAAATTGTTGCCTATCAGCGAATTTGGGGTTTGACACTTCCGGGTAAAAAGAAAATGGCACGGGAACATATTAATAAACTGGTGAAAGCTGATAGTTATCATACCAAAGATGACGATGGCGATCGAGTTTATGTACCGATGGCTTTAACTATTTGGGCAGGGACTAAAGAATATACTATTAGCAGTCAGACAAAAGCCTATCTGAGTAAACCCGAAATTGAATGGTTAGCGGCGGAATTAAGCCAATGGTTAGGAATGCCAATTACTAATAAGTAGCTGTGCAAAATTAATTTCCTGGTTAGGAAAGGCAACAGGCACAAGGCAAGAGGTAGTTAGATATGTGTAATTAATTTTGCTTAGGTACTTAATAAGTAATCTTACAGCCATCAGCCTTGAATCAGTTATCAGTTATCAGTTACCAGTGCTCAGATTTGAGTTTTTAGTTCATTGATTACTGTTTACTGTTTACTGATAACTGAAAAATCTCCCCACTCCCCCACTGATTACTGATTACTGCTTACTGATAACTGAAAAAGCTTCCCACTTCCCACTTCCCTCCCCCTGATATGGACGAACTGTCTGTGATCGGTGTAAAATTTTATGAAGAGTCTCGGCTTTTTTCTCCCTTTTCCTGAGAAATGCCCCAGAGCCAGTGACTAAGATCAAAATTGTGCATCCCATCGATAATTAAGTTTATGAGCGCCACTATTACCGTAGAAAAACGCAAATTAGAAAAACCCCCTTTAGAACTGCATTATCTCGGCGATCGAGTCCTGCGTCAACCGGCCAAGCGGATTGCTAAAGTCGATGACAGCATTCGTCAATTAGCCAGAGAAATGCTGCAAACTATGTATAGTGCCAATGGTATCGGGTTAGCAGCCCCGCAAGTGGCAGTCAATAAACAATTGATTGTCATCGATTGTGAACCTGATAAACCCGAAAATACGCCACTAATTCTGATTAATCCCCAAATTATCGGTTATAGTCGGGAATTGTGCAAAGCGGAGGAGGGTTGTTTGAGTATTCCCGATGTGTTTTTAGATGTCATCCGTCCCCAATCGATCGAAGTGAGTTATAAAGATGAACAGGGCAAACCGCGAAAACTGCAAGCTAACGGTTTACTAGCGCGGGTAATTCAACACGAAATGGATCATCTTAATGGTGTCATGTTCGTGGATAGAGTAGATAACGATTTGGCACTCAATGAAGAATTAAAAAAACACGGTTTTTCCGTGCAAGCGGTGAAACCCGTCGAGAAAGTGTCAAAATAAAGGCATTAGTTAATTGAGGCGAGGAGTGAAGATGACCCCAAAAAGCGGCGTTTTATTGTTATTATCCTGTATTGCAGCGATCGCTGGTGTGGGTTGTGTCTTTGAAATTAGTTCAGGAGAACCAGATTTAGGCAATACCACCACTGGCTTAATTCTAGCGGCAAGCATACCATTAACAGCCCTATTTTTTTGGGCGGCGGTTAAAGACACGAGAGCCAATTACAAATAGAATAAATTCCCCTCGGTTATCGAAAAATTGGCATAATTTTCATGAGCAGAAGAGAGAAGTAAATTCTCTCTTTTGTTCGTTTTGATTACAGGGCAAATTGCCAGAAAAAGTTACTACTTTTGAGGATTTTATCATCTTTTATGACAATCAATTATATGCCGCCAGGTGAAAATCTGATTAGGTAAAGATTTCCCCCCTGTCTCCTCCTATTTCATCTATAATTCCGGCTACCAATCCTAGATGGTCTAGATTCTGAACTTCAATTTCTGTTGATTGAGTCATGGAACAACAACGCCCGCCGCGAGAGGGGTCAAACAATTCCTATTTTCTCCTAATTAGGGCTCTCAATACCCCCTTGCGGGTACCCAAAAAAGCCTCACTCTCTAAGTATTTTTACTCAAGCCTCTGGAGCGGGACAGCTTATGTGACAGTTGAGGGTGCGGAATGTGGGTTATTAGGGTTTAGGCACTCGTTTTTTGTTTGGGGCATCTATGATAAGAAATTATTCAATCAATCGATCGGGTGACATTCTAGGCTATGATTTCCCTGACTATAGTTATTTCTCTACAGTAAGGAAAATCTACGATGACAGCCTTTCCCATCGATTTGAGCGCCTATAAACCCATCAGTCTCGACCCCAGTAACCCCACCCTCACCGACGACCAAAGAAGCGCCCTAAAAGCCAATATCCAACTGTGTCGCGATGCTATCATCTTTTTTACTGCCACGGGTGCGGCCCGGGGTGTGGGTGGTCACACCGGCGGCCCCTACGATACCGTCCCGGAAGTGGTGATTCTCGATGCTCTTTTCCGCAGTCAACCTAGTCAATTTGTACCAATTTTCTTCGATGAAGCGGGACACCGCGTCGGTACTCAATATCTCATGTCTGCGTTAGAAGGTTCTTTACCCCCAGAACAATTAATGCACTACCGCGAGGCCAATTCTAAACTCCCCGGACACCCGGAATTAGGATTAACCCCCGGCGTAAAATTTAGTTCTGGCCGTTTAGGACATATGTGGCCCTACGTTAACGGTGTCGCTTTAGCTAACCCCGGAAAAACCGTTTTTTGTTTAGGTTCCGATGGTTCTCAACAGGAAGGCAATGACGCGGAAGCTGCCCGTTTAGCCGTGGCTCAACACATCAATGTTAAGCTAATTATTGATGATAATGATGTGACGATTGCAGGTAATCCTTCCAAATATTTACCCGGTTATGATGTGGCTAAAACTCTCACTGGCCATGGCGTAAAAGTGTTAGTGGGAGATGGGGAAGATATCGATAGTTTGTATCGCAATATCTGTGAAGCAATTAATACTCCTGGCCCGATTGCAATTATTAATAAACGTCCCATGTGTCCTGGAATTGAAGGTTTAGAAGGTTCTAACCACGGCCATGATGTGATTTCTGTTCCCTTGGCTTTGAAATATTTAGAGGCAAAAGGACACAGTGCCGCCGTGGAATATCTCAACAGTATTAAGAAGCCTTCTAATGACTATAAATTCCTCGGTTCTGGGGATAAATGGGGTTCTAACCGCAACGTTTTCGGCGAAGCGGTAGTCAGTCTTTTAGGCAAAATGAGCGAAGAAGAACGCAAGGCTAAGGTATTAGTAGTAGATAGCGATTTAGAGGGTTCCTGCGGTCTGAAAATTATCCACGATAAACATCCCGAAGTGTTTATTCCTTCCGGTATTATGGAACGGGGCAATCTTTCGGCAGCCGCTGGTTTTGGTATGGAAAAAGGTAAACAGGGAATTTTCGCCACCTTTGCCGCTTTTCTAGAAATGTGTATTTCTGAAATCACCATGGCCCGCTTGAATTATTCTAATCTTTTATGTCATTTTTCCCATTCTGGTATCGATGACATGGCGGATAATACCTGTCACTTTGGTTTGAATAATTTCTTTGCCGATAATGGACTAGATGACGGTTACGAAACCCGTCTTTATTTCCCAGCCGATGCGGCACAAATGACCGCTTGTGTCGAGGCAACTTTCCATCAACCCGGTTTACGTTTTATCTTCTCGACTCGTTCTAAAACTCCCAATATTCTTGATACTAAAGGCAATAATTTATTTGGCGATGGTTATACCTTTGTCTCTGGAAAAGATGAAGTAATTCGGGAAGGCACTGCTGGTTATATCATCAGCTTTGGCGATGGTTTATACCGCGCTTTAGATGCAGTGGAACGTCTAAAACAAGAAGGTATTGACGTGGGTTTAATTAATAAACCGACTCTCAATGTAGTGGATGAAGAAATTATCGCTAAAGTTGGTAATTCTCCCTTTGTTTTAGTGGTAGAAGCATTTAACCGTCGCACGGGTTTAGGTAGCCGTTATGGTTCTTGGTTACTCGAACGCGGTTTAACTCCTAAATACGCCTATATCGGTACTCACCATGAAGGTTGTGGCGGTTTATGGGAACAATTTCCCCACCAAGGTATTGACCCAGTTGGTATCATTAGTAAAGTTAAATCTTTAATCGCTTAGATAGTATTTTCGGGTGGGCTTTAATCAGTGAACAGTAGGGGTGCATCTCATTTTTGTAAATCTACTAATTTGGGATTTTTCAGGGGAAACTTTCTCCTAAAATTGGGCGTTACTTTCGGTTTTATCACTCAATCCAAGCCTTTGGGGGGTAGAACCCCCCAAACCCCTAGGGTTGATTCATAGTAGGTTGATTCATAGTAGGTTGATTCATAGTAGGGTTAATTCATGGTAGGGTTAATTCATGGTAGGGTTGATTCATGAATCAACCCTACCCAAACCCCCCGTTGGAGGCGTGGCGGGGCCACTGAGCCTTGTCGAAGTGCCGCCCCCAAACCCCGGAGCGCATTAGCTTAACTGTGAGATGCTTACACGCAATTGTTCATATTTTTGTACTAATTTAAGAGTCACTGATAATTGCTGATTGTCGGTATTTCTGCAAATGTGGGATGCACCCGAACAGTAATCAGTAATCAGTCATCAGTAAACAGTCATCAGTAATCAGTAATCACTGGACATCTTTAATAATTAAGATTTTAGCTTGGTTGAGAATCCGAGCATTTGTACTAAAATTTCCAAGACGCAGTTTAAATCCCTGACAGCTTATAAACTTGAAACTTTAGCCGCTTAAATCGCACATTAAGGGGAAATCCCCCTGAACTAGGTACGGTAAGCCCCTAGGAGCCGACAAACCGGTCAATCTAGAATAATCTCTAGGGTATAAAAGTAATCTCTTATAGAAAATGCAGCCAACCAATCCACAACAATTTACAGAAAAAGCTTGGGAGGCAATTGTCAAAACGCCGGACATTGCCAAACAGAACAGCCAGCAACAAATCGAAAGCGAACATCTAATGAAAGCCCTTCTCGAACAGGAGGGATTAGCGGGCAGTGTCTTTAGTAAAGCTAATATTAGTCTAGCCCGTTTGCGGGATCGAACCGATGACTTTATCCGTCGTCAACCAAAAATCTCTAACCCCGGCGACTCGATTTATTTAGGTCGTAGTTTAGATAGTTTACTCGATCGAGCGGAAAATTATCGCCGAGAATTTGGAGATGACTTTATCTCGATCGAGCATTTGATTTTAGGTTATGCTAAAGATGATCGCTTCGGTAAAAATATTTTTCAAGAATTCGGACTTACCGAAAGCAAACTCAAGGAAATTATTCAACAAGTTAGAGGTAGTCAAAAAGTGACCGATCAGAATCCAGAAGGCAAATACGAGGCCCTAGAAAAATACGGACGGGATCTCACCCAATTGGCACGGGAAGGTAAATTAGACCCCGTAATTGGACGGGATGACGAAATCCGTCGCACGATTCAGATCCTCTCGCGTCGGACTAAAAATAACCCAGTTTTAATCGGGGAACCGGGAGTAGGAAAAACGGCCATTGTCGAAGGATTAGCCCAGCGGATTATTAACCGAGATGTGCCAGAATCTCTGTTAGACCGGACTCTCATTTCTCTCGATTTAGGTGGCTTAATTGCGGGAGCAAAATATCGCGGGGAATTTGAGGAAAGATTAAAAGCTGTCCTCAAAGAAGTCACCGATTCCCAAGGCAATATCATCATGTTTATTGACGAAATTCATACCGTTGTCGGTGCGGGAGCCACTCAAGGGGCAATGGATGCGGGCAATTTATTAAAACCAATGTTAGCCCGGGGTGAATTGCGTTGTATTGGGGCCACTACCCTCGATGAATACCGCAAATATATCGAAAAAGATGCGGCGTTAGAAAGACGTTTTCAAGAGGTTTTAGTAGATGAACCAAATGTGGTCGATACTATTTCGATTCTTCGCGGTCTTAAAGAACGTTATGAGGTGCATCATGGGGTAAAAATTGCCGATAATGCTTTAGTAGCGGCGGCACTGCTTTCTAATCGTTATATTAGCGATCGCTTTTTGCCCGATAAGGCCATTGATTTAGTTGATGAAGCGGCAGCCAAATTGAAGATGGAAATCACCTCTAAACCGGAAGAACTCGATGAAATTGATCGCAAAATTCTCCAATTAGAAATGGAAAAACTTTCCCTACAACGGGAATACGATCCAGCTTCGCGGGAACGGTTAGAAAAGTTAGAAAAAGAACTGGCTAACCTCAAGGAAGAACAATCGGGATTAAATGCCCAATGGCAAGGGGAAAAAGAGATTATCGATAAAGTTCGTGGGGTTAAAGAAGCGATCGAACAAGTTAATCTGGAAATTCAACAGGCCGAACGAGATTATGATTATAATCGCGCCGCAGAATTAAAGTTCGGAAAATTAACCGATCTGCAGCGGCAAATTTCCGCCCTAGAAACTCAATTGGCCGACAAACAAACCACCGGTAAAAGTTTATTAAGGGAAGAAGTTCTCGAATCGGATATCGCCGAAATTATCTCGAAATGGACGGGAATTCCTCTCAATAAATTAATCGAATCGGAAAAAGAAAAACTCCTCAATCTCGAAGAGGAATTACACGAAAGTGTCATCGGTCAAGAAGAAGCGGTCACAGCCGTGTCCGAAGCGATTCAACGTTCCCGCGCCGGTTTATCGGATCCCAACCGTCCCACGGCCAGCTTTATTTTCCTCGGTCCGACGGGTGTTGGTAAGACAGAATTGGCGAAAGCTTTAGCGCGCAATCTCTTTGACACGGAAGAGTCCCTAGTTCGCATCGATATGTCGGAATACATGGAAAAACACAGCGTTTCCCGTCTCATGGGCGCGCCTCCGGGATACGTCGGCTACGATGAAGGGGGACAATTAACCGAGGCAATCCGGCGTCGTCCCTACTCTGTCATCCTCTTTGATGAGATTGAAAAAGCCCATCCCGACGTTTTTAACGTTATGTTACAAATCCTTGACGATGGGCGCTTAACCGACTCTCAAGGTCATCTGGTTGATTTCAAAAATACCATCATTATTATGACCAGTAATATCGGTTCTCAATACATTTTAGACGTGGCTGGTGATGAGTCTCGTTACGAGGAAATGCAGGCGCGGGTGATGGAAGCAATGCGGAATAGTTTCCGTCCCGAATTCCTCAATCGTATCGATGAAACGATCATTTTCCATAGTTTACAAAAAGCGCAACTGCGATCGATTGTCAAACTACAGGTAGCCAATCTCAGCGACCGCTTGATGGAACAAAAATTAGCCCTGAAATTTGCCGATATTGCCCTCGATTATCTAGCAGAAATTGGTTACGATCCAGTGTACGGTGCGCGACCCTTAAAACGGGCAGTACAGAGATATGTGGAAACTCCGATCGCTAAGGCAATTCTGCGCGGCGAATTCAAAGGGGGAGACACGATTTTTGTCGATGTGGCCGATGAAAGATTGACCTTTAAACGGTTAGCTTCCCAGGTAGTAACCGCTTAATTAGCAAGGGTGGGCAATGCTCACCCTTTGATTATTATGGAAGCAGGGGATTTTTGCTTGAATCTATGACTTTAACACTGTTCGCACCACCGGCTGAAATAATTCACCTGTCCGGGATTAGCTGGAAAACCTACGAAACGCTGCTGGAAGAAATGAGCGATCGCCGTCTCCGGCTGACCTACAATCGTGGCAATTTAGAAATCATGGCTCCTTCGACCGGACACGAATTTAGTAAAACACTCATCGGTCGCTTTGTCGAAACCCTAGCGGAAGAATCAACAGTCCCGATTTATCCCCTCGGTTCTACCACCTTTAAACGCCCTCAATTAAGTGGTGCAGAACCAGATGAATGTTTTTACATTGATAATATTGATGCGGTTCGGGGGAAAAAGCGACTGGACTTAAATGAAGACCCAGCACCGGATTTAGTCATAGAAATTGATGTCACCAGCAGTTCTCAAAATCGCCTTCAGGTTTATGCAGATCTAGGCGTGGCAGAGGTTTGGGTTTATAATGGGGAATCTCTGGTCATCCAACAATTACAAAATGGCACTTATATAACTTCCCCAACCAGTCGATTTTTTCCTAATTTACCCATCTTAGAAATTGCTATATTTTTACAACAAGCTGAAACATTGGATTACCTAGAGTTAGTCAAAGCATTTCGGAATTGGGTAAGAAGTCAGTTGAAAAAATAAATCTGAACCGGAGTCTCAAAAATGGAAATTAACAAGTTTTCCTTTTGGGTCGTCGGTCGTCAATACCAAATTAGGTTACACTTCATCGACCCCAGGGTTAATGCGGATGGAGGGACTCGAACCCACACATCAAAGACACTAGAACCTAAATCTAGCGCGTCTACCAATTCCGCCACATCCGCAAATGTATTACCGTATTTGATCATAGCATAAGATACTATAGGAAAGATAAAATTTTTTATTCTTAATAATTTTATGCTCTTAGGTTTTGTCTTTCAGTCTCCCGGCCCCGTCCTCTGGGAGATCGGACCGATTCCGGTGCTCGGACCGATTTCGGTGCGCTGGTATGGATTTCTGATTGCTATGGCGGTATTATTGGGTGTCACCCTCTCCCAGTACCTAGCCCAAAAAAGAGCGATCAATCCCGATTTAATCGCTGATTTGGCCATTTGGTTAGTAGTGGGGGCTATACCTGCAGCCCGTCTGTACTATGTTCTCTTTCAGTGGCAAGAATACGCGCAAAATCCTGCCGATATTATCGCCATTTGGAAGGGAGGTATCGCTATTCACGGGGCAATTATCGGGGGTTTGCTGGCAGCCCTAATCTTTGCTCGCATTAATCGGGTTTCTCTTTGGCAATTACTCGATCTGGTGGCACCTTCAGTTATTCTCGGTCAAGCGATCGGACGTTGGGGTAACTTTTTTAATTCGGAAGCTTTTGGCAGTCCGACTAATTTACCTTGGAAGTTGTTTATTCCTCCGGCTAGTCGTCCTTTAGAATATATCACCGTCGATTATTTTCACCCCACCTTTCTCTACGAATCTCTCTGGAATCTGGCAGTTTTTGCCCTACTCATCTATCTATTTTTCTGGGGTTTAAAACACCCTAGTAAATTAAAAATTGGCACCCTTACCCTAGTCTATTTTATCGCCTACAGTCTAGGTAGATTCTGGATCGAGGGACTACGCACCGATAGTTTAATGTTTGGACCTCTGAAAATGGCGCAAATAATTAGTTTAGGAGCGATCGCTGTCGGTCTTTTCGGTTTATTCTGGTTATATAAACTGCAGCGTCCTTTACCGGATGTGGTGGCGACCGTCAGTTATAATCAAAAGTTACCCTAGCCAACCCTGACAATGGATCTAGTAACGATTTTTCAACAGGTTTTAAACGGTTTATCGATCGGTAGTGTCTATGCTATTTTTGCCCTCGGTTACACTTTGATTTTTTCCATTCTAGGAATTATCAATTTTGCCCATGGCGCAATTTTTACCCTCGGAGCCTATTTTACCTACGCTCTAGCGGGGGGAGTTTTCGGTTTTAATGGTTTATTAGCTAATGCCAAATTACCCTTTTCCTTACCCTTTTTTTTAGCACTCTTGCTAGGCTGTATCCTTTCAGGTTTCACCTCGGTTCTTCTGGAAAGATTGGCCTTTAAACCTCTCCGGGTAAGGGGTTCCGATTCCCTCTTAACCTTGGTTTCTAGCCTAGGAGCAGCCGTGGTGATTGTCAATGTCATTCAATACTTATTCGGGGCAGAAATTTATACTTTTCCCGATGGGATTTATGGCAATCTTCCCCCCGCAATTAATTTTGGTACAGCCGATCGCCCCGTGGCAATTCGCACAATTCAGATTATTATTTTTCTGGTTTCAGCAGTGATGGTAGCTTTACTGACTTATTGGGTTAATTTCACCAAAATGGGCAAAGCTTTACAAGCGGTAGCTGAAGATGTCACCACTGCCAGTTTGTTGGGGATCAATCCCGAAAAATTTATCGTGATTACCTTTTTTATTAGTGGTGCCTTGGCAGGTTTAGCAGGAACTTTAGTCGGTTCTAGTGTTAGTATCGCCGGTCCCTATTTCGGTATTGCTTTCGGATTAAAAGGTTTAGGAGTGATCGTTTTAGGGGGATTGGGAAGTATCCCCGGAGCGGTCATCGGTGGTTTATTATTGGGTATTGCCGAAGCTTTTGTTCCCGCAGAATATTCTGGTTATCGAGAGGCGATAGCTTTTGCTATTCTCTTTATTATGTTGTTAGTTCGTCCCCAGGGTTTACTAGGCAGAAAGTTAATTCAAAAAGTCTAAGTCGGTTTAATTGGCCCCGAGAAAAACTGTTTTTCCCGACAAAGAAGATTGATAGGCAGCATAAGCCACTTCTAGGGCATAAAGACTGGCTTGGGGAGTAACATAGAGAGGAACCCGATCGAACAGATAATCTAGCACCATGGCGGTATCTTTGGCAAAAAGACCGCGACGGGTTTCCACTTCTAAAGCTTGGCTACCTTCACTATTAATTAACTGCCCTTTTTCTCCTTCAAAAATTAAGCTACCCCCCTCACCATGAATAGTGAAAGTTCGCTCACTTTGCCAAAAAACTTCGCCTTTGCCGTAGGTAACTTCGGCAATTAGGCCATTTTTAAATAATAACTGCGCCTCACACAAACAGGCCAGAAAATAATCGGATTCTGGGGCATTCCAATAACGACAATGACAGGATACGGACTCCACTTCCCCAAATAAATTAGTAAAGCGATGGATACGAGAAAGGGCCGCAATCAAAGGAAACCCGAATAAATCCCGATGAAATGTCCAGCGCCGGGGTGCCGGTCTGCCTGGGACGATCGTGGTATAACGGGCTAGATGGATATTGCCGAGGGTGGCTAAATACTGCTGTTGGGTTTGATGCAGTCCCCCCAAAAGTTCAATATGTTCGACGTGCAGTAATTTCTTCTCGGTTTCGGCTAGGGTGATTAATTCTGCTGCCGCCGCCGGGTGGAAAGCCAGGGGATACTCGACGATAACGTGCTTACCTGATTTTAAGGCCGTACGGGCGATCGAGGCATGGGCCTGATTAACGTTGGCAATGACAATCAGATCGAGATCGGGATGGCTGGCAAGGCTTAGTGCCGAATCTAGGGCAGAAATTTGGTATTTTTGCGAGAAATTAGCGATCGATTCGGGACTATTACCGCTAACATACAGAAGCTGGGCGCGATCATCGGCTTGCCAGCTTTCAGCGCGACGTTGAGCGGCGAACCCTGTCCCAACTATACCAATTTTCAGGGGATGATTAGAAGTCATCGGGGGCATTCTGGCGACATTAATTATCGGGAAGTGGGGTGTGGGGTGTGGGGTACGGGGTACGGGGTACGGGGTGCGGGGCGTGGGGAGATAGGGGAGTGGGGAGATAGGGGAGTGGGGAGATAGGGGAATTTCAACTAATACCCCAAAACCCTAAAACCCCAACTCTCAACTCCTGAATACCGTCTCCTGAATACTTTCTACAGCAATTCTGCTTTTCCTAGCTTTATCTTGGCAATTAACTCATCTATTATCTCAAAAATAGCGCCCTAAAAGATGTGGGAGGGTGAATTCATATTTTAAATGGGCAACGCCAATTTTTTGCTCCTGTTTAGGCCCCAGATCTTCTAAACCGCGATCGGTTGTCGGGGAGCATGACGACTAGGGGAAACCACCACGGGAGTTGGCGACACTGTACAGGTTAATTCTAGAGACTGTTCTAAACTAACCACCCGATTGAGTTGTTGCCATTCAGTACTAAAAGGAGGCATCGCTAGAGCGCAGGCTTTCCAATGAGCTTCGACGGGAACATCTAGTTGTTGACAAGTGCCACCGCGCCGACCTTGGGTTTGATAGTATCGGCAGTATCGACAGGAAGAAGTAAGAAAGTTTGCGGCTTGCATGGGTTGGCTTTAAAAGGAAGATGATTATAAGGAACTCAAGGGATGACTCTCTTTTTGCTCTGTGTAATATTGTCCTACCCTGTGCCAAGGGTATTTTCCTGACTAGCATAGCTAGAACTGATATGCCATATAGTTTCTAGTGATCCCCAAAAAAAATTTTATTTTTAGAATCTTTTAATAGTTACTTTGCAAAAAGCAGCACTGTCTCAAAACTGAAGAGTTTAACTCAGTTGTGTCCGATGTTATTGGGTCTAGTATCAGCAATAACAGAACGGGGATCAAGCCTTAACTAGACAGAATTGATAAATACAGGTTCAATTAAGACAGAAAAGATCGGCAAATCGATTCCTGACTCAAAACCACTCTTTCCACAAGACTATAAAAAAATTTAATCTTTTACTCCGCCCGACTGGGCAAAACAAAAAGCACAACATTGCCAACGCTCAAGCTCTCCGGAGGGACTGGGAGACTGACAACGAGGACAAATCGGCCAAGATCGGGTTCTATGAACTATTTTCTGGCTCCAACTCTCTAAACCGTCCGGTTGCTGGGGATTTTCTGGCGGTTTTTCTGGGACAACATAACTAGGATGATCTCTGAGGGAATTAGGTGCGATCGCTTCTAGCGGAATTAACTGACTATCTTGCTGCCAACGGGCAGCAGAAAAGCGGATATCGCTCAAGGGAGTCTCTAACTTACTATTAAGCCGTTTTAATAAGCTATAGCGTTGTAAAGACAATTCCTGTGCTAAAGCAGCGCTACTGGTAGCCACCGATAAAACCCCGCGATTGAGGGAAAAAGGCCGGGTTTGCTCGAGCAGACGGGGATTAATAATTTTTGGCCATAATTGCAGCACTTGATCATAGTGGCGATATTCTTCCCAACCCGCCTGTTGAGTAATAGTCGCCAAAATTTTGGCAAGAGAATGTAAAGACATCTGGAAAATCTAGGGGATACCACGCTACACTGGGACGAAAAAACCTGCTAACTTTTCAGCATAACCTTTAATATCCTTGCCCTAGATATCCGCCATGAAATCCGATCAATCCCCATCCCCCCAAGATTCCCCTCTCTCGATCGTCCATCAACCCAGTTCAGCCATTGATCCCGCTCAGGAACCAGAACACCTGGAAGCCGCTATTATTAACGTCTATCCCCCAGCTAAAGATGTCTTTTTTACCCCTTGGGGTATCGGGGCAATGGCGATCTTTTTAATTGCTAATATTCTCCTCAGTCTCAATCAATGGTTAACCACCACCCCCCCCACCCCGAGGAAAGCTGAGAATTCCCTGCTGGGGCATCGCAAAAATAACTCCCGCCACCTCGATCGATTGATAGCGATCGCTCGTCCAGTGCAGAAAACTCCTCAAACCAGTCCGATCGCTAATATTCCCGCTCCTCCCGTTAAAACTAGCCCGATAACTAATATTACCGCCCCACCAGTGGTTCAGAGTCCCCCCACCGCTAGAAATCTGACTAATGCCCTCTTACCCCCGAATCCGCCACCGTCCCTGATGCCGGCCCATCAATTACCCGTCAGTAAGATCGAGCAATCTTTACCCGTCGCCCCCCCGGACCCCGCTACCCCGCCCGTATCTTCCCTAGTTTCCGCACCACCGCCACCACCGCCCCAAGTCACCCCCGTCCCCTCTCCGGCGGTCATTAACGAACGAATGTTAGAGGAATTGCGCCAAAGAGAAGAATCACCCGCTAATTTACCCTTTTTTCAACGGGAAAAAGCCCGTCGCTTGGCCAATCAAAACCCACAGGATGCGGCGGAGTTAATGAAACAGTTACCGCCAGAATTACAAGTAGCCCCTTCTCCCAGTAGTCCGCCACCTTCAGAAACAGCCGATCCCTCCCAGTCCCCCGTCCCTAGTTCTATCATTATTGATAGGAGCGGCACTTCGGTAAACTATTAGGGTTGGTATCGGGAGGACGGCAATGGGTTTGTTAGATCGCATGGGCCAAGCAATTCGCGCCCAAGTCAATAGTCTGATTCAGGAAAACCAAGATCCAGAAAAACTGCTGGAAAAGGCGATCTTGGAGATGGAAGGGGAATTGATACAAATGCGACAAGCCCTGGCGGCGGCCGTCGCTACCCAGAAACGCACCGAGCGCCAACGACAACAACAGGAAAAAGCGGCCCAAACTTGGCACGAACGCGCCCAATTAGCCCTACATCACGGTAACGAGCAACTCGCCCGCCAAGCTCTCAGCCAATGGCAAACCTATCAAAGTCAGATCGCCCCCCTACAAATCTCCCTGCAACAACAGACGGCTATTATACAAAAATTAAAGAAAGAACTCTTGACAATTGAACGCAAATATGCTGAGATGAAAGCACAGAAAAGCCTTTATGTGGCCAGATTGCGATCGG
This sequence comes from Microcystis wesenbergii NRERC-220, assembly GCF_032027425.1. NCBI lineage: Bacteria > Bacillati > Cyanobacteriota > Cyanophyceae > Chroococcales > Microcystaceae > Microcystis > Microcystis wesenbergii. The sequence goes on from NZ_JAVSJA010000001.1 coordinate 2,792,892, forward strand.
CGAGTGCCAGTCAAAAAGCTCAAGAAATTATGGGCAGTTTGAACAGCAGTCAGATGGGGACTATTTTCGAGAAATTAGAAGCAAAAGTCCTAGAAGCCGAATCCCAAGCCGATTTAATCCAGTATAAAGACCCCTTAGAGCGACAATTCCAAGATTTGGAGGGACAAAAACAAATTGAAGCCGAATTACTCAAGTTAAAACAAGAAAACTTGGATGGGTGATAGGGAATTATAAATTATGAATTATGAATTATGAAGTGGGGTGTAGGGTGTGGGGAGAAAAAAGCTGTCTCCTGTCTCCTGACTCTTGACTGTTGACTCCTAACTCCTAACTCCTATCCCCTATCCTAGCTCTCGTGGTTTATATTGGATAATAAGCCGTTAGGCAAGATAGGAAATTTTAAGAACAGTTAACTGATTTAGTACACACCGAGAGGAACAAGAGCGTCATGGGTTTATTCGATCGCCTTAGCCGAGTTGTCCGAGCTAACCTCAATGATATGGTGAGCAAGGCTGAAGATCCAGAAAAAATGCTGGAACAAGCTGTCAGTGAGATGCAAGAGGATCTAGTACAGGTACGTCAAGCGGTTGCTAGAGCGATCGCTGAACAACGACAAACGGAACAAAAATACAGTAAAGACCAGTCAGAAGCCAATAAATGGGAACAAAGGGCCAAATTAGCCCTTTCTAAAGGGGATGAAAATCTCGCCAGGGAAGCTCTTAAGCGCAAGAAAGATTGCACAGAAACCGCCGCCATTCTCAAAAATCAACTGGATCAGCAAACGGTACAGGTAGATAGTCTGAGAAAAAACTTGATCGCGCTCGAAAGTAAGATTTCTGAGGCAAAAACCAAGAAAAATATGTTAGTAGCTCGCTCCAGAGCCGCAAAAGCTAACGAAGAAATCCAAAAAACCCTCGGCAGTATCGATACTAGCAGTTCCGTGGGCGCTTTTGAGCGCATGGAAGAAAAAGTTATGCAGTTAGAAGCCCGTAGTCAAGCTTACGGTGAATTGGGTGGCATCGGCATCGAAAATCAATTCGCTGCCCTAGAATCGGGTAGCGATGTGGATGATGAATTAGCACTGCTAAAAGCACAAATGTCCGGGGGAGCATTACCCGGTACAGCTTCTAGTCAACCCACTTTACCCCAAGCAACCACCGTCAGGGATTCGGCAGTGGATGCAGAATTAGAGGAATTGCGATCGAAGTTAAAAGAACTGTAAAACTTTGAGAGCGTCGAGACGTACTATCTACGGTACGTCTCTATTTATTAATTTTGTTGTTGAGATAGGGAATATTAATTGCTAGTCATAATTAACCATCACTATTATGCGGGATGATTTATCTAATTTACGTTCCTCAATTATCGAAGTAATTGCCTTACAAAAAAGAGCCGAACAACAGTACAACCAAGCACAAGCTGAGGTTTTAAAATGGGAAGAAAGAGTTAAACTCGCTCTAGATAAAGGTGATAAGTCTCTGGCACAAGAAGCTAATATAAAGAAAAAACATCACATTAATACCGCAAATATTATTAAAAATCAACTGGAAAAACTGAATATCCAAGTTGATAAACTGAAAGAAAAATTGCCGATTTTAGAAAGAAAGATTAACGAAAAAAGTATCGGCAGTATAGATACTAGCATTGACAAGGCGGTTTTTGAAGTCCCAGAGGGAAAAGTTAGACAATTGCAAGATCCTAGTCAAATTTATGACGAATTGGACGGGATGGCAATCGAAAAGAAATTACCAAGATTAGACATGGCCGAAATAATCACTTTACAAAAAAGAGCAGAACAACAATATAATCAAGAACTAGCGGAAATTTTAAAATGGGACAGGAGAGCTAAATTAGCTAGATATGAAGTAGATTATTCCCTTGTTAGAGAAGCTTTTAGACAAAAAGAGAATCATATTAATATCGCCAATATCATCAAAAGTCAGATCGAACAAATTAAAACTCAAGTCGATACTTTACAAAAAAACTTAACTATTTTTGAGAATGGGAACAATAGTATTTACCGTTCAGCTTTTGAGCGCATGGAAGCAAAATTTATCCAGTTAGAATCCAGTAGTCAAGTTGACGGTGAATTGGTTAACATCGGCATCGAAAATCAATTCGCTGCCCTAGAATCGGGTAGCGATGTGGATGATGAATTAGCACTGCTAAAAGCACAAATGTCCGGGGGAGCATTACCGGGTACAACTTCTAATCAAAGCAATTTACCCCCAGCAACTACCGTCAGGGATTCGGTAGTGGATGCAGAATTAGAGGAATTGCGATCGAAGTTAAAAGAACTGTAAAACTTTGAGATTGTCGAGACGTATTACAGCCCTTCTCATAAAGATGAAGTATAATTTAATCTGGTATCTACGACCGAAGACCAGCTAATCTTAAGCGTTTCGGCGTTCCATAAAACGAAAATATTGTACCTCATCATTATAAAAAAATTCCCAAACAATGGCGCTCAAAACCCTTTAATTCTGAAGATAATCCTAAGATTCAGCCCGAAAAAGAGCCAGAAAGGTGAGGATAGCTAGGATGGAAGTGAAAAGCAATTTTGACTCGAAATTATCCCAAGGGATCGATCGCATTTAACGAAACCCTTACCCCAACAGCATAAGACAAGAGAAGGACTTATTAAGGAGAAACCCAGCCATGAAAATCGGCGTAATCAAAGAAAGTGACCAAGGCGAGGCGCGGGTGGCGCTAGTGCCGGATACCGTCGCCCGTTTAGTCAAGGCGGGATTTGAGGTAATTGTCCAAAATGGGGCGGGAATTAGCGCTAACTTTGCCGATAGTGCCTATAGTGCCGTGGGAGCCGCCCTGAGCGAAAACAGCGAATATATCTATGAAACTGCTGATATTATTCTCAAAGTCGTCCCTCCTAGCGATAGCGAGATCGATCGCCTGAAAAATGGTGGTATCCTCATCGGCTTTCTCGATCCCCTGCGTCAACCCCGGCGCATTGCCAAATTAGCCGAGCGCGGGATCACCGCTTTGAGCATGGAATTAATTCCCCGCAGTAGTCGCGCCCAGAGCATGGATGCCCTCTCCTCTCAGGCTAACCTCGCCGGTTACAAAGCGGTACTCCTCGCCGCCGTTGAGCTGCCGAAAATGTTCCCGATGATGACTACCGCCGCCGGTACGATCGCCCCAGCCAAAGTGCTGGTATTGGGGGCAGGAGTTGCCGGATTGCAAGCTTGCGCTACCGCCCGCCGTTTGGGGGCAGTGGTGGAGGCTTTTGATATTCGTCCCCAAGTCAAAGAAGAAGTACAGAGTGTCGGGGCGAAATTTATTGAAATGCCCCTAGAAGAAGATACCGTCGCCGATAACGGTTACGCCAAAGAGGTTTCTCTTAGCACACAGGAGCGCATTTGTCAAGCCCTAACGGAACCAATTAAGCGGGCTGATGTGGTGATCACCACCGCCCAAGTACCGGGGAAACAGGCCCCGCTGCTAGTTACCAAAGAAATGATCGCCACCATGAAACCGGGGTCGGTAATCGTTGATTTAGCGGCGGAACAGGGCGGAAATTGCGCCTACACCCAACCGGGACGAGAAATCATCGAAAATGGGGTAAAAATCGTCGGAGCCGTTAATCTTCCTGCCACAGTGGCCACCAATGCCAGCCAGATGTACGCCAAAAACCTGCAAATGCTGCTACAGCTTCTAGTCAGCAAAGACGGCAGTTTAAACCTCGATTTTGCCGATGACATCATTAATAGTGCCTGTGTCACCCACGCTGGCGAAATCCGCAACCAACGCATTAAATCCGCCCTCAGTGAACAGTTATCAGCTTTTTAGCTATCAGGAGGCAGGAGGCAAAAGGCAAAAGGCAAAAGGCAGAAGGCAGCTTTATTCTCCCCACACCCCACACCCCACACCCCACACCCCACTTCCCCAATCCCCAAACCCTATCCCCTTTTTACTTAACCAATGACTGCCCAACTTTTAACCGCTTTAGTGGTATTTGTCCTCGCTTCCTTTGTCGGTTTCGAGGTAATCAATAAAGTCCCTCCCACTCTCCATACACCCCTGATGTCGGGAGCGAATGCAATTTCAGGTATCGCCGTTGTTGGTGCGCTCCTCATCGCCGGAGGCACGGATTGGCACGAATTAACCGTAATTTTAGGGTTAATTGCCGTTATTTTGGCGATGGTTAACGTGGTCGGTGGTTTTGTCGTTACCGATCGAATGCTGCAAATGTTCAAGAAAAAAGAGGCTAAATCATGAATAATGCCCTTACCACAGGGATCGAGTTATCCTATCTACTGGCCGCCATTTTATTTATCATCGGTCTTAAACAATTATCTTCCCCCGCTACCGCCCGTCAAGGCAATTTTCTGGCTGCCATCGGGATGCTAATCGCCGTTATTGCCACCTTAATCAATCAAGAAATCCTCAGCTATGGTTTAATCGCCGTAGCGTTGGTGATTGGCTCAATTATCGGCTTAGTTTCGGCGCAAAAAGTCCCGATGACGGCTATGCCCCAAATGGTGGCGATTTTTAACGGTTTAGGCGGTGCTGCCAGTGCTTTAATTGCCATTGGCGAATACTGGCGTTTACTGCAAAGTGGTGAAAATATTGCCTTTGACTCGATACTGATCGCTATTTTGGGTATATTGATCGGCGGTGTCACTTTTACCGGTAGTGTCCTCGCTTTTGCCAAATTACAGGAATTAATCAGTGGCGCGCCCGTAACTTTTCCTTTCCAACAACCCTTTAACATTCTCTTGCTACTCACCTTTTTAGGGGGTAGTGTCTATCTCTTTTTTGATCCCACCTCGATCGATGTTTTCCTGACCTTGGTGGCACTTTCCTTAATTTTCGGGGCTTTATTCGTGCTTCCCATCGGCGGCGGCGATATGCCCGTGGTTATCTCCCTCTTAAACTCTTTTTCGGGACTTGCCGCCAGCGTAGTCGGTTTTATCCTGATGAATAGTATGTTGATCATCGCCGGTGCTTTGGTGGGTGCGTCGGGGATTATCCTGACTCAGATCATGTGTAAAGCCATGAATCGATCGCTGGCTAGTGTACTATTTGGGGCATTCGGTACAGGTGCTAGTGCCGGAGGCGAAGCCAGCGCCACTTCTAGCCTTGATAAATCGGTTCATGCTATTGATTCAGAAGAAGGGGCAATGATGCTCGGTTATGCGCGTTCTGTGGTGATTGTACCCGGTTACGGCATGGCGGTGGCCCAAGCACAACACGCGGTGCGAGAATTAGCCGAACAGTTGGAAAAAAATGGCGTTGAGGTTAAATATGCTATTCACCCCGTGGCGGGAAGAATGCCAGGACACATGAATGTATTATTGGCCGAAGCTAATGTTCCCTATCCGCAACTCTACGATATGGATGATATTAATCCTGAGTTTGAGCGCGTCGATGTGGCGTTAATTATTGGGGCGAATGATGTGGTTAATCCCGCTGCCCGTCACGATAAAGCTAGTCCCATTTATGGAATGCCGATTCTGGACGTGGATAAGGCACAGCACACGATCGTGATTAAGCGCAGTATGCGATCGGGTTTTGCCGGGGTAGAAAACGAATTATTCTACAATCCCAAAACCTTTATGCTCTTTGGTAGCGCTCAAGATGTGGTAGCACAATTAGTATCACAAGTCAAGGATTTGTCATAATTATTGACAAATAGGACGGGGTGAAAACCCCGTCTTTTTTTTATCTGATTTTCCAGAGTTTAAAGATAATCCAGAACTAATTCCCCTTTGCTCACTTTTTCGGTAATTAAAGTTCTGACTAACTCTAATTCTTCTAGGGTCACTTTACCATCAGACCTCATAGCTAGGGCGATTCTTTCCCTTTCCCCTTGAGTGATCACGCCATCAACACTAGCCTGTTCGATAATAGCTCGCAACTTTTCTAGTTCCTGTTGTTCTTCTGCGGTTAATTCTACTTGATTAGGACGAGATATTTCCATAAAAATTTCTCCTTGAGTGATCGACACAAACTTGATAATTTTTTTCTAAGTAGTAGAACCCCTGGCAGTTATCCCCAGTCAGCATCAGCAATCAGGGACAATGATTTTAGCAAGAGCTAGACCTTGATTCTTGACAGGGAGCCACTAAACCTCAACAGATGATCGATGATAACTGATAGAGCTTACAGTATAGTGATTAATAGAAGCAATTTGCAAAGAATTATCGAGATAAAGAATGGATATTCGATCGACTGACACCTCGCTCCTTACTTGGACAGGAGATACTTTAGCCCTAGGTTTACCAGAAGGAGCCATCGAGATTGCAGGAGAATTGGCAGAATTAAACGATAAACTAGGGGGAAACCTAGGGGATCTCATCTCCGAGACGGAATTCGAGGGAAAATTAGGCAGCAGTGCGGCGACTCGTCTAGGTGGTGGTGGTCCGATTCGCAAATTAATCCTGGTGGGATTGGGAAAAACTGCCGATTTCGACCTGCAAACCCTGCGTCTAGCGGCCGCCGCGATCGCTCGTCTGGCCAAACAACAAAAAAGCCAAGCTCTGGCCATCAGTTTACCGGTAGTTGGTGATCAGTCCGCCACCGCCGGAGCAATCACGGAAGGACTACTACTGGCCAATCATCAGGATACCCGCTTCAAGTCCACTAAAGAGGAAAAAGGAGCCAAATTAGCAACCGTCGAGTTATTGGGTTTAGGAGAACAATCATCGGCGATCGCTAACGCCGAGCAAATCTGTTCCGGGGTGATTCTGGCCAGAGAATTAGTCAATGCTCCCGCTAACACCGTCACCCCCCTGACCATGGCAGAAACCGCCGAGCAAATTGCCAGCGAATACGGATTAAGTCTGAAAATTCTGGAACAGGAAGAATGCGAAAGCTTGGGGATGGGAGCCTTCTTAGGAGTAGCCAAAGCCTCGGATATTCCCCCGAAATTCCTTCATTTAATCTATAAACCCCAAGGGACCCCGAAACGTAAACTAGCAATCGTTGGCAAAAGTTTAACCTTTGATTCCGGCGGTTTGAATATTAAAGGGGCCGGCAGTGGCATCGAAACCATGAAAATGGATATGGGAGGTGGTGCCGCCACCCTAGGGGCAGCCAAGGCGATCGCCCAATTACGGCCAGAAGTGGAAGTACACTTTATCTGTCCGGCTACGGAAAATATGATTAGTGGTCGCGCTATGCACCCCGGGGACATTTTAACCGCTTCTAATGGCAAAACTATTGAAGTCAATAACACCGATGCCGAGGGACGATTAACCCTGGCCGATGGCTTGGTTTTTGCGGAAAAATTAGAGGTGGATGCGATCGTGGATCTAGCCACTTTAACCGGGGCCTGTGTCGTTGCTTTGGGAGACGATATCGCCGGTTTATGGAGTAGCGATGAGAGTCTCGCTGATCAACTCCAAGAGGCCGCTAAATTAGCCGGCGAAAAATTCTGGCCGATGCCCCTAGAAGAAAAATATTTCGAGGGGCTGAAGTCTCAAATTGCCGATATGAAAAACACCGGCCCGCGCCCCGGCGGTTCCATTACAGCCGCTTTATTTTTGAAGCAATTCATTAATAACACTCCCTGGCTGCACCTAGATATCGCGGGTCCCGTCTGGTCCGACAAGGAAAATGGCGTTAATAATGCCGGGGCCACCGGTTTTCCCGTCCGCACTCTAGTTAATTGGGTGATGGCCAATAATTAAGTTATCGGTGATCGGTAAGCGGTAAGCTAAGACGCATTTAAACCGCTTATTCTTAGATTAGCCGCCCCCCCTTGCCCCCCCGACGTCGGGGGGGTTGCCCCTTGCCTCGTCTCAACAAGCAATTTAAATTACGAACAGCTTATTAAGTGGGGAGTATTTTCACTGTTTACTGTTTACCGATCCCTGACAAATCTCCCCAAACCCTAACCCCTATTCCCTGATAACTGATAACTGCTAGACTAATTGGGTTACGCTTGCAAGATTAATAAAACCAGTGTCGAGATTAGAATGCAGGGACTTTTAAGAAAACTTTGGCGCGCGATAGAAAACTTTTTTACCCGACTTTTGGGGGGACAAGGGGGAAAGGGGAAAGTACAAGCGATCGAATCTGTTCCCCTAACCGATACAGATTACGAATTTCTCTATATGCAGTTACTCGATGGAGTGGCCCACGGTTGGCACGAAGGCAGAATTCTGAGATTTTTTGAAAAACTGGGCGATCGAGGTCGGCAAAAAGATTGGGTAGAATGGTTAGAGCGCTTTGGGACCCGTCTGCAATCCTCCGCTTCCCTTAACCAACTTCTCGCCACCAGAATGATTCGTTTAGGAGAATTAGCCCGCGCTTTCCCCGGAATTGAACGTATTGGTGAAGCTTCCTACGAGATCGGTTATCAACTCTACACCAAAGAAACTGCCACTTTAATCTGGGAATACGCCGGCGAAGATGAGGACCCGGGCAGTTATACTGTTGCTACCCCAGAAAATCTCTTATATTCCAGTGAAACTAGCGATTTTAACGGTGCTGACCCAGAAAATCCCCAATTAGAAACCCTCACCCTCGATGAATTATTTAACCGTCTGCACAACGATCCTACCCTAGCGGGCCAAATGGCCGAACAATTAGGCATCGAAAATAAGGACGCAGAAAGCATTATTAATAGTCTGATCGCTCAATTTTCCTCCCAGGAGGGTAAAAACCCTGAAACTGCCGCAGATTGGTTTAATCAGGGCTTAGAACAGGCAAATTTAGGCAATTGGTCAAATGCGATCGCTGATTGGGAACAGGCCCTGAAGATCGATCCCCAATTAGCCTCGGCCTGGCATAATCGTGGTGGTGCCTTAGCCATGATTGGTAACTACGAAGAAGCTTTAAATAGTTATGATCGCGCCCTAGAAATCACCCCCAACGATCACCAAGTCATTAACGCTAGAGGCAGCGCCCTATACGGACTGCAACGTTGGCAAGAAGCCTTAGAATGTTGGCAACAGGTGCTAGAAGCGGACGATAATTTTTATCAAGCTTGGTACAATCGCGGCAGTACCCTAGAAAATTTGGGCGAAACCCAAGCAGCGATCGCCTGTTATCAAAAAGCTTTAGGGATTGCGCCGGATTTTGAGCTTGCCCAAACTCGTCTAGACGCTTTACTAGGGCAAAAACCGCCCGAAGACGACGGTAATCCCCCCGCCTGATTCAATCTGAACTTGAGCAGTCAACAGCCTACAATGGGGAAAGTATAGAGACTAATTTTAATGAATCAGGCCCAGCAATGAGTATAAAAAGCAAACCTCCTTCACAATCTCGCCTGATCGGTAATGTTTTATTAGCCGTAGGCGGCTTATTTCTGATTGTTAATCTCCTTTTTCCGCAATTATTTGGCCCTAGCGTCCCCAAAGTTCCCTACAGTCTTTTTATCGACCAAGTGGAAGATGGCAACGTCGCTAGGGTATCCGTGGGACAGAATGAGATTCGTTATCAGCTTAAAAACGACCAAGAGGGCAACTACGGACGAATTTTCAGCACTACACCGATTTTTGACCTAGAATTGCCCAAACGTCTGGAAGCTAAGGGCGTAGAATTCGCCGCCGCTCCACCGCCAAAAAATGGCTGGATTGGTAGTGTCCTTAGTTGGGTGATTCCTCCCCTGATTTTTGTCGGTATTTGGCAATTTTTCCTCGCCCGCAGCGGCGGCGGTGGTCCGGCCGGGGCCCTCTCGATTACCAAAAGTCGCGCTAAAGTCTATGTGGAAGGAGACACCACCAAAACCACTTTTAAAGATGTGGCCGGTGTGGAAGAAGCGAAAACCGAATTGGCAGAAATCGTCGAATTTCTCAAATATCCCCAACGTTACATTCAAATCGGGGCGCGGATTCCCAAGGGTGTCCTCCTAGTCGGTCCGCCGGGGACAGGAAAAACCCTGCTGGCAAAAGCAGTCGCAGGAGAAGCGGGGGTTCCTTTCTTTAGTATCTCAGGTTCGGAATTCGTGGAACTCTTTGTCGGTGCAGGGGCAGCCCGAGTGCGGGATCTGTTTGAACAGGCCAAGAAAAAAGCCCCCTGTATTATTTTTATCGATGAATTAGACGCGATCGGTAAATCTCGCGCTAACGGTAATTTTATGGGGGGTAACGATGAACGGGAACAGACTTTAAACCAATTATTGACGGAAATGGACGGTTTTAACGCTGGTGATGCGACGGTGATCGTACTGGCCGCCACTAATCGCCCCGAAACTCTTGATCCCGCCCTTTTACGCCCCGGCCGTTTTGATCGCCAAGTGTTAGTTGATCGCCCCGATCTGGCTGGACGCTTAAAAATCCTCGAAATCTACGCAGGTAAGGTAAAATTAGGCTCGGATGCGGATTTAAAACAGATTGCTACCCGTACCCCCGGTTTTGCTGGTGCTGACTTAGCTAATCTAGTCAATGAGGCCGCTTTATTGGCAGCCCGCAATCAACGCAGCACCGTCGCCCAAGAGGACTTTAATGAGGCAATCGAGCGGGTAGTGGCGGGTTTAGAGAAGAAAAGCCGGGTTCTCTCGGAAAAAGAGAAGAAAATCGTCGCTTATCACGAAGTTGGTCACGCTCTCGTCGGTGCAGTTATGCCGGGGGGTGGTAAAGTTGCTAAGATTTCGATCGTGCCTCGCGGCATGGCAGCCCTCGGTTATACCCTGCAAATGCCCACGGAAGACCGTTTCCTTATGGATGATACGGAATTACGCGACCAAATTGCTACTCTTTTAGGCGGTCGGGCCGCCGAAGAAATTATCTTCGGTAGTATTACTACTGGGGCCGCTAATGACCTGCAGCGGGCGACGGACTTGGCCGAACGTATGGTGACGACCTATGGTATGAGTAAGACCTTGGGTCCTCTAGCCTACGAAAAAGGTCAACAGAATAGTTTTCTGGGAGATGGCATGATGAATCCCCGGCGCTTGGTGAGCGATGATACGGCCAAAGCGATCGATAATGAAGTGAAAGAGATTGTCGAAAATGGTCATCAGCAGGCCCTGGATATCCTGGCTCAAAATCGCGATTTACTCGAAGAAATTGCCCAAGAAATCCTCAGTAAAGAGGTGATTGAAGGGGAACAATTGCAGACCCTGCTCAATCGCGTTAAACCCCTCGATCGAGAACCTGTTACTGTTTAGATTGATTTGATTTTTACCTTACCCCATCTTTGTTCAAGATGGGGTTTTTTCCTATTAGACCTCTTGTAAGTATCTAAGCACAATTAATTACACATCTAAGCCACTACTCCGTCAGACTTCTGATGTGAGGAAACAGTGAACTGAAAACTCAAATCCGATCCCTAATAGCTGTATCCCGTCTCCCGTCTCCCGTCTCCCGTCTCCTGACGACAGTCTCCTGACGACCGTCTCGACTAGGAAATTAATTTTGCACGACTACTTAATACTAAATTCTGCTTAAAAGGTATAGGAGGGTGGGGAGAAGGGAGAGGGGAGAATACTGACTCGGAGAATACTGACTCCCGACTCCTAACCCCACCAACAAACTTTTTCAGTAAACCCTAATTAATACCAATTATCCATCGACTGGAAAATTGAGGCATCGGGGAACATAGTTGGATTACCACTTGCGTCGATTTTTTGCCGTAATTCTCGCAGTTGTTTATTGCCGATGAGAAAATCACTTTCTACTAATTGATAGGGCAGTACATTATTATCTAAAGCATACACTGCCGTGATGCCAGCAGCTACCCCGGAGGACCACTCGAAGGAATGGACACGATAGGCGGCCGCGGCAATATGACTGAGGGCGATACTTTTACCCGCTATCAGTAAATTATCGATTTTTTGGGGAATTATAGCCCTTAAAGGTATCTCGAAGGGATAAGCTTGCCCTTGTCCCTGTCTTTCTCCTGCTTTTTCTGTATTACCCGGTTTTTCGGGGGGATGTTCCGTCATGCAGGGATGAAAATCAATCGCATAGTGGCCGATACCGACGGAATCGGGGTAAATAGTCGATCGCTTGCGTTTAACGGCCTTATCGGGGGATAATGTGCCATCAAGTACGGAAAATCCCTCTAATCCTGCCAAGGTGGCAATTAAGCGCCGATATTCTGCCGGGGAAAGATTTTGACGATAGAAATCGCTTTGAAAATTTTGTCGGGAAATATCGATTTCTGTGACGGTAAAACCAGCGGGGAAAGTCAGGGAAGGACGACCGATAATCCGTCTTGCTTCCCGAATATAGGGATATTTTGACAAACCGTGGGCAGTACCCATGGGAGAATCAAAACCGGAGAGATAACGGTTATTCAAATGGGGAACTTTTACCCCGTCCCCTAACTGGGAATCGGTGGTTCCTTCTACTAACCAATAATAGTAGGAAATGGCGTGTTCTTCGCCCCTCGCGAGGGTTTCTGTGCGTAATCCTCCCATCCATCCCCCCGGAGATAACTGTCCTAGCTGTTGCAACTGTTCACGGGTGTAGATAAAGTTATCCTTCCCAGTCCCCGGACGATAATCATTTCCCCAAGTCCAATTCTGCATGGAAATATCCCCTGGAACTGGTTCGGTAAAAGTAATTCCCCCAAAGGTTTTCTCTTTACCTAGTTGCGGACTCCAAATACGACGATAGGTGAAAACGAGGTCAAAATCGGCTAATCGCGGCAATTCATAGCTAAAATAGGGGGCATAGCGTTCATAATAAACGGGTTTCTCGTGGGTTTGTGGCTTTTCTGTTTCCTCCATGGCAAAGGTATAGGTAAAGCCTTGGGTACAGTAGGGGTCGCCAGTGACGCTAGAGGAAGAAGGTTCGAGATAACTGCGCTTATCGACACCTAAACGGTAGGGAATATCTGATAATCCGATTATTTCCCCGGTTTCGGTCGCTTCAATCACATACCAATCTGCTAATTGATTCGGTTGGGAGGATTTGGGGACAAAACGGAGGATTTTCTTATCAAAACGGGGAGAATTTTCGTAGCGATAGATATCCTCCATTTTTTGCGATAAAAACTCGGTATTTAGGGGAGGAGTACCTTTTGCGGGACTATGTTGAATAGCAATTACACTGGTAATCTGTTGACCAGTACCGCGATTGGGTAAAGTTTCAATATTTAATTCTTTGACTACCGTGGAGGGAAACCATTTCAGGGTTCCTTTGCCTTTTTTGGCAGCGTCTTCTAACTGTTGAAATAATAATTTATGTCCATCAAAAGGCAAAAAACAAGACCCGCTTACCCAACATTCCCCGGGGTTGCGTTTCCCGTAATGCTTTCTAATTCTTTCCCTAAATTCTAGATAACCTTTCGGGAAAAATAATTTTTCTCTTTGTGTTCGTCTTTCATCTAATGCGGAGGTTCCCTGAGAAGATATCTGTCCCCCTACCCAGTCGGTAATCTCGGTTAAACAGACGGTTTTTCCTAATAATAAAGCTTCGTAGGCCGCACCGGCACCGGCTAAACCACCACCCACCACCAGAATATCACAGCCGACGGTTTGATCCGGTTCTCGCGGGGGGGCTGCTAGGGTGAGGGGAGTGAAAGCTTGCAGGAGAAATAATCCCAGAGAGAGGGATTTAAGAGGAGTAAAGTGATGATTGAAAATTTTAGGTGACATTATTGACAAATATCAATGTTGTGACTGAGAGTTTCCTCTTTCTTTGAAGAAGTAGCCAGAGAATCTGTTCCTGAAATCCTGATTCTTTTTTTTGGGCGATATTGAGAACTTTGTAGCTTGATGCTGGCTTTTGAGAGATTATACACCTTCAAGCTGACAATCGATCGCTTTTCTGGAAATGTTTTGACAGAATAGAGATATCCTGATTCTGTCTCATTCCCTTTGTTATTCCCTGTCATTCTTCCTAAGTTAAATGCAAAACAAACCCGGGTAAGACATCTTCCCCGGATAAAGTAGCAGGTAAATTAATAATTTCCACACCGCCATTTAGTCGGTAGATTTCCACCTGCTGCTGTTGAGGATTAATCAACCAACCCAAACGTAAACCACTGGCTAAATATTCGCGCATCTTGTCGCGTAAAGAGGTTAAAGAATCGCTACGAGAACGTAATTCAATCACAAAATCGGGACACAAAGGTGGGAACTTTTCTCGCTCTTCTGCGCTCAAAGCTTCCCATCTCTCCCGTTTTATCCAAGCAACATCAGGAGAACGATATCCTCCCTTTGGTAAACGAAAAATTGTCGAAGAACTAAACACCTCACCAAGTTGAGTTTGCTCGTTCCATACCCCCACTTTAACAATCAAATTAGCTTCTTGTTTACCAGTATTTCCACCCACGGGAGGCATAATTAATAATTCTCCTTTTTGATTACGTTCTAAATTCCATGTTTGATTAGCCTGACAGAGATGATAAAATTGTTCATCGGTCAGATTAACTGTCTCTAGATTTAACACTACAGTTTCCATCGCTTCTCCTTTTTGCTACTTTATCAACTATAACTTAATTATAAGAATGGCCCTATCGTTGATTCATCTCAAGCTATTTACCTAATTGACTCTCCAAAAATTCTGGCCAATCGGGATTAGTAGTGTCTAGGGAAATTAGATAGGGTTGTTCTTTTTCATTAAAAGGTTCTGTTTTCTCAATTTGGGCATTTAAAACCTCGATAGTAGCGTCAGAAATATCGCCTTTTCTAGCGGCAATCCGTTGTTTTAAAACTTCTATAGGTGCGTGACAATGGACAATATGAAAAGGAATCTGTAAATTTTGGGCATAGGTTAATAAAGGTTCTCGCCAAGCATATTTATCGTAGCGTGCATCGAGAATAACTGGATAACCTAAAGCTATTAAAATTTCCGCTAATTCTGCCAGTCTAGCGAAGGTTTTTTGACTCATTTCGAGACTATATATGTCTAGACTTCCCGTTTGATTTAAGTCAATTCCAGCCAAATGTTTGCGAACTGCATCGGAACGAATCTGAATAGCATTAAGATTTTTAGCAATTACTTTCCCTATGGTACTCTTACCCGATCCAGAAAATCCCGACATCAGAATTAATCTCGGTTTCTGCGGTTGTGTGTACTGCCAAGCTAATTGATAATAATCTTGTGCATCTGCTTTAATTTTCTCGTAAAAACTGTCACCATCAAGCAAAAAACTATTGACTTTTGCCCTCACATACGCTTGTCTGGTCAGGTAGAGAGGCAAGACTTTTAAACCCTCCCAGTCGGCGGTTTGTTCTAAATAAGTATTCACAAATAAATTAGCGAAATCTTCTCTCCCCCTAGCGGTTAAATCCATGACTGTAAAAGCAATATCGTACATGACATCAACGAAGCGAAAAGATTCATTAAATTCTATGCGATCAAATAATTGTATTTCTCCCTGCCACTGACAGATATTATTTAAATGTAAGTCGCCGTGACATTCGCGAATCATCCCTTTTATTTGTCTTTCTTCTAACCAATCTCCGTGTTCTGCGAAGAATTTATCTGTATAAGCTTTCGTTTCATCGTATTGTTTTTGGGTTTGGACAAGATTAATATATTTCTCGGTTTGTTGGTAGTTTTCATCAAAAGCTTGTTTAATAACTTCTAAATTGCCAAATTGAGTAATATAGGAATTAGTCACAGCTTGCCGATGAAATTGTGCCACTTTTTCAGCCAAAGACTCTATAGCTTTTTCCGTTATTTCTCCCCGTTCAAAAATTTTACTCAGTAAACATTCTTGGGGAAACTGATTCATTTTTAAAACGTATTCGATCGCTTTCCCTTCTCCATTTAAACTTATGCTACCCCGTTCCTCATTAATTGACAAAACTTCCAGATAGATATTGGCGGCAACTCTTTTATTTAAGTCTAGTTCCTGTTCTAGATAATATTTTCTCTTTTCTAAAGTGGAGAAATCCAAAAAATTATAATTAACTGGTTTCTTGACTTTATAGGCATAATCTCCTGTCAAGAAGATAATTGAAGCATGGGTTTGGATAATTTCAACGGGAATTTTGACAGAATGAGGATAAAAGTCGGGATTTTTTAATTCTTCGATTAATCGTTTGCTATCCATAGGGAGAACTCCTCTGGGGTACATCTCATTTTTGATATTGACTAAGTTGGGATTTTTTAAAGGAACCCCTCGGTTAAAATTGGGCTTTGCTTCTGATTATTTTATCACCCAATCCCAGCCCTTGAGGGTTTCTACTCCCCAAACCCCCTTAGGGAGGACAGGAGCTTGCTACCCCCGCGCAGCTAAATCTCCACCAATCCCCCCTTGCCTGATCTCAACAAGCAATTTAAATTTGCGGGCAGCTTATTCACCAAGTTACTCCCTTTAATTCAGCCGGAAATAAAGGACGCTCAGATAAACGATCTTGATCGAGTGCTTCGATTAAATATTCACCGGTTTCTTGTTGTTCCTGTTCATCTTCTTCATCAATCCAAGATTGAAGTAAATTAACCAGTTTAGTCTGTTTTTTTTGTTCTAAAATAGTATCTTTAAGTAGCTTGAGGATGTTAAATTAAGAGTTAGTGGCATGGGCTTGACTTGAATTAATTTATCGTGTCTTTAACTATTATAACCCAAAAAAGCGATCGCACTCTACAAATATAGCGCAATCGCCCCTAATTTAAGACTTCAATTGTTGCTCGATTTGCCAGTTTTCTATTAAACACTAACTAGCAAAGTCAAATACTGGTGTTTCAATTACCCGTTTTGGTCGCTTATTTTCCCAGATAATTTCCTGCAAGCGTTCGACAGTTTCTGGTGCAAAAAAACGCTCTCCCGTTTCTACACAGACTCTAGCGGGGACATTTTCTATAATAAAAAAATTGCCATTGATTTCAAGGGTATAGGTAACTTCTTGTTCAATTAAGGTTTCTTGTCTAGAATTAGTTGACATCTGGTGTTCTCCTTGATTTAAAATCAATCCATAAATTTGGATCGGGTTCATATAGGGTAATAATTTTGAGCAAAGGGCGAGAGGGATAGCTACAATGAATGTGTAAGGCTCTATTAATTAGAGTAAATCCCAAAAGTAAACAGCTTGCACCATACTTATCAGCCGGATAATCTTCAATAATTTCGCTTTGTTCCATCGCCTCCCGTAATTCTTGAACACTGATCTGACGCAGGATACTTTGATTGACAGCGTGTTGAGAAAATTCCAATTGGTTTTGTCTAACTTTTTGACGAATTTCCTCAATCATTTCAGTGATAGCCGCCTTTACTTTGAGCGTAAATATCCGTCGCTGTCATTTCACCAAATAACTGATCTTTAGTTTCTAAATAATTTAGAGGTTGGGATGCTGTTTCTCTTAGAAAGAAAGCCGCTTTAGCAATTCCCAATCTCTCTACAAGAGCTTTAACTCCCTCTTTGCTAATTTCCTTAATCTCAGGAATAGTCAAATCTGTTTTAACTTTCATAGTAATTTTCCTCAATTCAAGCGTCGAAATAGATTTTCAATTTTGCTTCATTCATCCACACTCCTACCATCATAACACAAAAAGCGATCGCCCTCTACAAATATAGCGTGATCGCATCTAATTCGAGACTATAGCTTTATTCGCCATTCCCTTCGCTTTCTCATAAATACTCAATCCCGCCCCGCATTTCGTCAGGACTCAGCCTTCATGTTAGCCTGTACTGTAGAAGCAAGAGTTTTGTTATCTCGCATTACTCTGATCAACAATCTTAATGCTTCGTTAACCGCATCAGCAGTGGGAAACATTTCTGCGACATCAGGCTCCAAGCGCACAGTGACTCCACCAAAGCTTTTTCTTCCAGAGCCTAACTTTCTAACTCGGAGGTGCTTCAAGTCATACTCTGTCCGTAAATCATCTTCCATTTCTGGCTCATCCCTCTTCATAAGCTTCTCGTTCGGTTTGCGTCACTTCCCTTGCAATAAAGTTCCTCTGAGAAAGATGTCAATCAAAACTAATATTTTGCCATAAATCTGCTCTGACAAATTTGGATAAATGACCTACATTTGTTGTTGCAATTATCGGATTTTTCACAGATAACGTGACAGCTTGTGCAATTAAAATCATATCACCATCAATTGTTTTATCTCCTGCTGTGGGTTGTCCTTGTTGGCGTGCCTGCGCCCAAAATAAAGCAGCTTTTCGCATTGCATCCGTTGTAATGGCTAGGTATTCTATTAAGTTAGCTAACTCATCCAGTCGCTTAATTCCTTTAATCTTGTTAGCGCGTAACAACTCTCGACGCACCTCATAATCAGCAATTTCTGGAAGAATAACCCTAATACCTGCTTTAATTAGTGTTTGTAGCCAAAAATTACAAGCTAGACTTTCAGGCGATCGCTTAGGATTAGTAATTAAACCGATAATTCCCGTATCTAATAAAACTACTCTATTCACCAAGTTACTCCCTTTAATTCAGCCGGAAATAAAGGACGCTCAGATAAGCGATCTTGTTCGAGTTTTTCTATTAAATATTCGCCAGTTTCTTTTTGTTATTGTTCATCTTTTTCATCAATCCAAGACTGAGGTAAATTAACCAGTTTAGTCTGTTTTTCTTGTTCTAAAATAGTATCCTTGAGCAACTTTAGGACATAAGCTTCTAGAGAAAGACCTTTCTCCCTCGCTTTTTGGCTGAGATATTGTTCGATTTCCGATGTTAAATTAAGAGTTAGTGGCATGGGCTTGACTTGAATTAATTTATCGTGTCTTTAATTATTATAACCCCAAAAAGCGATCGCACTCTATTGATAGAGCGCGATCGCTGCTAATTTAAGGCTAGATTGACCAGTTTTTTATTTTAATTTGCGCTTCCAGGCTGCACCCGCACCTAAAGCACCAATGGCGAGTAAACCCAAGACTGAAGCAGGTTCGGGAACAGGAGTAGCTAGAGGAGTAAAATCAATACTGACATTATCGACTCCTTGATTAAAAAATGACCGGTTGTCAACTTCTGCAAATCGGAGAATGTAGCTCCCGCCTGCTCCTACCAAGCTGGTAATGTCAAAACTATAAGAAGTATAAGGGTTAGGATTGGAAGCAAAGGGATCGTTTCCTAAATAGAAATTACCGACGATATCCGCAGGATTGGTTGAGAAGGGGTTGGCCCCAGCAACTAGGATATCCACCCGTGCGTGTTGGTTGGGAATACTGGTGTAGTCTAGTCCAGATGGATTGACGATAGGTCCAAGTCCACTCCAATCATTGACGAACATATCGTAAGACAAAATTACCGATGAGGCAGCTCCAGGAACGATAAAAGTCTGGGTTAGCGCATAGGCTCCCGGACCGCCTTGGTCAGACACTGCATAGAAAGAGCCACTGGCTGGACCAACAGTTGCTTGACCACTGAAAGGCGTGGAGCCGTTAGCATCATCAATAAAGAAACCACTCGTCGAGTTACTCCCAGGTTGTATTGAGACATTCCAACCCGTAAAACCTGTTTCAAAGCCGCCGTTGGTAATCAATTCAGCGGCATGGGCGGTTCCCGTAGTCAGTATCCCCAAAGTTACAAAGACAGTACCGGCTGCTACTCTGGAGCAATTTTTAAGCACAGTCGAAGTTTTCATATCCAGAAATTTTCCTCAAAACAAACAAACAAACAAATGTTCTGACTGACCTTTAAAGGAGAAAATCTCAAATTAAGCGACATTGGCAAGGGAGAAAAATTGGTTTTTTCAAAATTGCCAATCACTAAATTTTAAGTTAGTTCCTCTAATGACAAAACAGAGCCATAACGGGATTCTACCCCCCCCCCCGATTTGGTTCTGTCTTGTCAACAAAAATTGAGATTTTGCAATATCTAACAACACAAATTTACAAAATTTTATAATTATTGTTACCCTTAAGAGTAGGGTAGTAAATCTCAATTTGGTCGAAATATCTATATTACAGGGCGCACGCAGTTCGATAAACTCACTGACCACAGTGCGCTCCTACCATTGGCGCAATAATATTATCTATCGTAGGGGCGAATTGCATTCGCCCTCTTTGATCCCCCCTTAATCCAAGGGGGGATCTGACAATTTTTAACCCCTACCTAATTAACAGCCAATCCCTAATCTCTCAATAACAGATATTCGCGAATCTCAAAAAAGTTATCCCAAGGAATATAGGGTTGATTTTCCGCTTGCAGATAATCGATTAAACGATCCCTAGCAAAAACTAGATCGGCCCTTCTAGCCATGGTAATATCGGTAACAGAATCACCGATCGCAATAGTTTCTACTCCTGAATATTTGGCCATAATCAAGGCTTTAGCCACTAATTCCGTCTCATTTTCCCAATCGGAATGAACTTGCAGATATTCCCCTTGAGTATGAAGATTGACCCCATAAATTGCCGTCACTTTATCTAATAGTCCCTCCCGTTTTAAGACCGTTTCAATCATGGCTTGGATACCACCGGAGATAATAATAAAAGGGATGGATTGCTCCTGTAAAAAAGCGAGGAATTCGGCTAATCCGGGGCGAATTGGCTTGCTTTCGGCATAGGCAAGAATATCGGCGTATTTTTGGCTCGGTATCGACTCTAGCAGTTGACGAACACCCCGGCGCAGAGTCAGAGTGCGGGCGTACATTTGGGGCATAATTTGGGCCGATAAATCGGGGGCGAATTCTTTGAGCATACCCGCAAAAGTTTCCACGGCGGTGATAGTGCCATCAAAGTCACAGAAAACAATTTTACTCATGGGGTGACAAAATATCTGAAATTGGATATAATCGAAGGTTATGATTAATTTTACAGAGATTATCCGACTCTAGAGCTTCAACCCCCATGAAATCCTATCTCGCCGCCGCCATTCAAATGACCAGTCAGCCGGATTTAGAGAAAAATCTCGCTGCCGCTGAAGAATTGATCGAACTTGCCGTGGGTAAAGGGGCGGAATTAATCGGTTTACCAGAAAATTTCGCTTTTATGGGGGCAGAAAGCGATAAAATCGCCCAGGCCGAGACTATTGCTCGAAAAGCCGATAAATTCCTCCGCACCATGGCCCAACGGTTTCAAGTGACCATTTTAGGGGGTGGTTTTCCCGTGCCGGTGACGGGTATTCCCGATAAGGCTTATAATACGGCTATTTTAGTTGATGGCAACGGTGCGGAATTAGCCCGTTATCAAAAAGTCCATCTCTTTGATGTCAATGTCCCGGATGGTAACACCTATCAGGAATCGAGTACAGTCATGGCAGGGATCGATTTACCGCCGATTTATGGCTCCGATAGCTTGGGCAAAATTGGCCTCTCGATTTGCTATGATGTGCGTTTTCCCGAACTCTATCGCTATTTATCGCGGCAAGGAGCCGATGTTTTATTTGTACCTGCGGCGTTTACGGCTTTTACAGGGAAAGATCATTGGAAAGTTTTGTTACAAGCGCGAGCGATCGAGAATACTTGTTATATAATAGCTCCTGCTCAAACGGGCAATAATTACGAACGCCGTTACACCCACGGTCACGCTATGATTATCGATCCTTGGGGTGTGGTTTTAGCCGACGCGGGGGAAGAAGCGGGGGTGGCAATTGCCGAAATTAATCCCCAACGTCTGCAACAGGTGCGACGACAAATGCCTTCCCTACAGCATCGTGTTTTTGTTTAAAATTCGATTCGACAATTTTTTCGATAAAAACGCCTAATTTTGAGATTTAACTCGGTTTTTTCGCGTAACGTTGCTCCCTGATAACAAGGGCCGAATCCAAAACCTAATTAGGGTTTGCTGAAAAAGTTTTTCGTGGGGGTAGGAGTCAGGAGTCAGGAGTCAGGAGTCGGTCGTTTCAGGCTTTGTTGCCCTCTTTTTTTGTGCCAGTTTTGTACTACGAGGAGAATAATGCAAGGTTTTTGAATGTCCCAATCCTATTTTCCTGCACTAACATCAGATTTTAACAGGTCAAAAGCCTTATTTTCAAAGGGTTTTACCATTATTCAGCAAGTCCTAATTAGTTAAGCTAAAAGCTTTGATGTACTGAGTTTCTAACCTTCTTTGCCAGATTCTCAGGGTAAGCTCATCTAATAAGGATGTAGTCGATTTATGCCACCCGATCAAACCATACCAAGTAACGAAGAACTAGGTAAAAATATCCGTAAACTTTATTAACAATCTTCCTTGAAAATGTCTTGACTATCGCACCCCGAATCAGGGATCATATTAAGATGTAGCGTTTCTCGTCAAGGTGAATTGTAATAAACCTTGCCGAAGTAAGAATTTCAGTTGCGAAAACATACCTCATATATCCGAGAAACGCTGTAGAGCAGACAGGGATGCAATTCAGACTTGAATTGGCGAAATTCAAGTCTTGACTCTATTTATTGTCAACTTGAGTCCAAAAATGCCCTGATGGTTGGACAAATATGCCCTCTGGACTTGTTCTAACAAGATTCCGGGCTAAATGAGAAATAATCCCATTTAGCTTCTCTAGACCGTTAAGGAGAAACCGATGTCATCTTATACCACAGAATCAGAAAAAATTGATTTTCCTAAAACCCTAGATATAGCCACCGTTTGCGTCTATGGGCTAGGAATCCTCTCGGCGGGCCTATTTTTATTTCTGCCCTTCGTCAACCTGCTGCATCCGAGTCCGTGGCAGCGATGGCTAGGCACAATTCACGGTTTTGGTTCCCTATTAGCCCTAGTCGTGATTGTTTACGCTGGTCATCTCGCTTTTCCGCTGCTAAGAGGTTCTGGCAAAATTTTGCAGCAAATGCGAACCCTCACCTTCTGGTCCACCGTCCTCGCTTCTTTGGCGATCGCCACTGGCAATTTAGCCTATATGCGCTATCGGGCCGGTTTAGAGTTTGGCGGTGCGCGGGCATGGCTAAAGGAAAATTCGCCCCTCGGTCAATACGTCCTCATGGAATACCACGAATTCAGCGTCCTTTTTACCCTACCCCTAGGGGTGGCCTGCACTTGGATTCTCTGGAAATACGGCGACTCAATCCTAGACAAAGCTAATCGACCGGTGTTAACGGTCACTTGCATTGCCCTGATGGCGATGATGTTTTTTGCCATGGGTGGACTCGTTAGCGGCCTCGGTGTTGCCAAAATTCACGCCCTGTAAACCATTATTTAGCTACTTTACCTCAAAAGTGAACAAAATTAAACTTTTGCTCGTTTTAGCTACGGTTTTCGGGTTATCTATCACCGCTCCCGCCCTAGGGGGTGTAAACTTAGCCCCGATGGTACGGATACGAGGGCGGCCAGCATTAGCAACCAAAGTCAAATCGTCGGTCGTTTCCCTACTGCTGGTAATACGGTTGGGGACTTTTAGTGGTGGGACTTTTCGGTTTTAGACACTTACGAACTCTGAAAAAATAGGAACAAATCTGATGACTCAACGTTACGTCGATAGTCCTTGGTATGGAAAAATCTGGGCTTTTTTAAAACAATTTCCCCAAGGTTTAGCCCAAGGTGCCAAACGTTCCCCCGCCACTTCTGGCCCAGCAGCGGCGGCGATTATTAGTGCTGGTATTGGCTGTTTTTTAATGATGGTTGCTCACCATTTTTCCGATGCAGACCATTCAAAAACCGTAGAAACTCTTCTTTGGAATTTGGGCAGTTGGATACCTGGCAGTAAAAATCCTAGCAAAATGTGGGGCAATATCGGCAGTTATACCGGCAAAGAAACGATGTTATTAATTGGCTGGTTAGTCAGTTGGCCGATACTGCATTATCTTTGGAAAGATCGCCAGATAAAAGCTAAGACCATTCTCTTTTGGTTTTTTGCCCTCATGATTGCCGCCACGGCCATGTCATGGCATCCACTATTTCCCTATTTACCTTTAACTTAAAGCCTAAGAGGTGACAAAATGAACGCTCAAGTTAGAAAGTTTTCCTCGCGTAAAATGCACGATATCGTCTGGATATTAGTGGGACTTTTTGGTTTATTTGCCATTACTTTTCCCCTGGCTATGTGGCGAGTGAGCAATATGGAAAAGTTTCAAGGTTCTCATGTGAAATCTTTAGTTGTATGGCATAGAACGAGTTAGTTAGGACAGATGCCTGAAGGCTTTACTCACAGCATCCACAAGGTTTTCACTATCATTGATAATCTGACTAACATAGTTTTTCAATCTAGCCCAGAACTTTTCAATTTTGTTGATATCTGGAGAATAGGCGGGTAAAAATAGCACTTCACATCCCGCTTTAGCTAACAATTTTTTGATTCTCTCTTTGGGATGAAAACTGGCGTTATCAATGATGATAATTTGACCGGGTAGTAGTTCGGGTAATAGCAATTGTTCTATCCACTCACACACCAACTCTGTATTACAGTACCCCTCAAACACCATTGGCGCGATCGTGGAACCACGCCACCAACCGCTGATCACACTAACTCTTTCGCTACAGTGACCTAACTTTAAAGCCTCAAATCTTTCTGATTTGTGACAATATCCATAAGGGTAATCGATGGTGTTATCTATTCCAGCTTCATCAATATAGACAAATCTTTCCGGGGCATAACCTCTGATTTTTTGGAGAAACTCTTTTCGGGCTTCTTCATCTCTTTCTCTGTAGCCATAAGTTTTTTTTTTCTAGTAAATCCAATTCTTTTGAGCGCTTGACCAATTCTCATCCTACTGACTGGGTTAGCCCATTTTTGCGCCATTTTTTCTTGGGTCAAATGCCCATATTGTTCGGCCAACTTTTGAAAGGCTTCTAAATCGTCAATTTTGGGCTTCGGCCCTCGACGATAGTTAGTTTTAGCGGCCACCGTCCCAGTTTGTTTCTTCCGTTTCAGCCATAGGTCTAATGTATTACGACTAATATTGAGGGTGCGACAGACATGGCTTTTTTTCTCCCCTCGCTCTACGGCACTCACTGCTTTCTGTCTTAAATCATCACTATAGGGTGCTGCCATGAAAGCTTCTCCTCATTTCTTTTTCTCTATTATGTCCTAACTATCCCGCTCTTTGCTATAGAAGGAGAAAACGCTCCCCAATCTTCACAGCTTAAAACTAAATAAATCTCAGTTGTGGATAATCTGAGTTTTGGATAAGTCGAAACCCCGAGACTCAATCGGAATCTAAAACTCTGATTAACAGACAAAACTCTCCAAACTGTGAACAATTGCTAAGTAGGTAGGCGTTAAAAGTTGTCAGATGCCGCCCTTATTAAGGGGGGATTAAGGGGGGATCGGCACCCCCCTTATCAAGGGTAGATCCCCCCGCCTATCGGCACCCCCCTTATCAAGGGGGGCAGGGGGGATCGAACCTAAAATCCATTTTTAATTTAATTATAACCAACCACTTATAATAACTTTTTAGCAAAATCGATCGCTTCCTGAAAAACTGTGACTTTGCCTTCAATTTGGGCAATTTGTACCTCGGTTAATAACTTACCGATAATCGGACTAGGTTCCAGGTGTAAATGGTTAATTAAATCATCGCCCCTTAATAAAGGTCGGGGATGGGCGATAATATTATCGGGATCGAGATAGGAAGTCAACAGAGAAGCGACGATATTTTTGTTAATCCCCATTGATAAAGCAAAAAGGGCAAAGATAGGAAATACTTTTCCCGTATTTAGATAAATAAAATACTGTTCCCGCAGACTTAAATTATCTGCCTCCTTGAGGGGAGGTAAACACTTAATCACCGTGATTACCGTGCGAATTTCCCCACGGGAATACTTGAGATCGATTAACTCTTTTTCCGCTTCTGCCAAAATATCCGATACCAATAGGGCCAATTTTGTCAACTGTAACTGAGAAGGGGAAAAGATAAATTTTTCCGGTAACAAAGATTCTAAAAATCCCGCTGCCGCTTCCACCCCCATAACTCGCTCCATTTTTGCGGGGGTAATCCGACGCAACCAGAGAGATAATAAGCCATCTTCCCAGGCACTTTTTAGCCATTTATTGCCACGGGAATTGAGCAAAAGGTAATTCAACTCGGATTGTACCCTTTCGGCGGCTACACGGTGCAATAAAGGGGCAAGAGAACGAATAGTTGCACGGGTATGGGGTTCGATCTCAAAGTCCAATTGAGCCGCTTGTCGATAGGCCCTTAATAATCTTAGGGGATCATCTTGGAGATTTTCGGGGGAAATCATCCGCAGGGATTGGCAGCCTAAATCTTTTAATCCCCCTAAAGGATCGAAAATTTCTTGGGTGTGGAGATTATAAGCGAGAGCATTAACGGTGAAATCCCGTCTTTTTAGGTCTATTTCTAGAGATTCTCCCTCCTGTTGTGCGAAATCAAGAGTACCCTGCGGAAAAACGACGCGAGCAATTTGACGAACGGCATCTAAAACCACAAAACCCGCTTTATAATGATGGGCAATAGTTTGAGCAATTTCGATCGCTTTTTCGGGAACCACAAAATCTAGGTCAATATAGTCTTTCTGACGGTTTAATAAAGCGTCTCGCACAGCACCACCGACTAAATAAGCATTTTCTGGCAATTCTTGCCGATTAATCGCAAAAACTTCTTTAACTAAACTATCTAGGTTTTTTTGACAAGACATCGAGAAGATAAATTTACAAAAATATAATTTTGACAGGCCCCATTTGGGGAGAGACTGAGCTAGATTAGCGGAAAAGACCTATAGAGTTAAACCTATGTGTATTTGTATTAACTGCTATTTTGTTGATCGCTGTCTCACCTATCATGCCGTAGAAACACAACATCAGGAACGTCATCTCACCGAGACACCGGACTTTGAAGCGAAGAACCCTTCTATTAACGTTAACATTCGCACCAAGGAAGATTATATCGAAATGGAGTGGGATGTGGTGGGTTGTGAAAGCTTTTTACGCGAAACTGGTAAATGGTCTAGTTTGCGGCCAGGTGAACCAGTTCCCACCTAAAACACCTGAACTACCCATACATATCTACTACAAGAGCCGAAAGTTAATCCACAAATATGTCTTGGACAGCCAACGATTCGAGGAATGGGTAATTTAAGAGCGAGGTATTTATGGATAAAGAAGAAGAACTACTTGAACAATGGCGAGAATTGACCCCGGAAAAGCAACAAAAAGTTTGGCAATTTGTTCAAATACTTAAATCTGAGTCACAAACAACACCAGAAGCTAAATTTATTCCCCAAACACCATTAAGCAAAAAGTTATGGGAAATCCGACATCGGGCGATCGCAGCTGGATTGCAACTGCTCAATGAAGAGGAAATAGAACAAGAACTTGCTGCACGTCGAGGAGGGTGCAGTGAGTCATAGGAAAGCCTACATAGACTCTGGCGTACTGATTACTGCTTTCCAAGGCATCCAATCAGCCAGTATCAAAGCCTATCAAATTCTCAACGATGAAAATCGGGAGTTTGCCTCCAGTCGATTTGTTCAGTTAGAAGTATTGCCTAAAGCAACTTTTAACAAGCAACAAGAAGAAATAGAATTTTACGAAACATTTTTTCTGGCTGTTAATTACTGGGCAACTGACTTAGAAAAAATTATACAGAATGCTCATGAAATTGCTGGCACTTACGGTTTAGCGGCGATGGATGCACTTCATGTTGCTGCTGCGCTGCAAATTCAAGCTGATGAACTAATCACCACCGAAAAGCCAACCAAACCAATGCACCGAGTCAGGGAAATTCAGATTGTTTCAATCTAATGTAAGGCTTTGGAGTAATCTAAGAGTAAGGAGACCAGGGACCGATGACGGTTTCTCCTCGCTTCTCTTTTTCTGCTAATTCCAGGTTTAAGGTTAATAGTTTCTCTAAGATGTCGTCGTCAGCTTGGAAGTGATATGCTTCCATCACTAGCTTGTCTAATTTCTGATGGAGTTGATACAGTTGGCTACTGGGTTCGTTAAAGAATTGGTTATATAGTTTGGTGATTCCCCATTGTTTTTTCTCCATCTGTTGGCTGCGGTATTCGTGTAATTCGTTGGCGGTTTTACGGATTTTTTCGACAAGTTCCTGTGAAGGTTTCTGGGGAAAAGGGAAGGTTTCAAAACAGGTTGTATTAGTATAGCGAGTTCTGTCTTCAAGAGTTGAACTTTGAGCTTTTACCCAGAGGCGATGAATCTTAGATGTCAGGATACCGAGAATGTAGAAATCATCGGAGGCAAGAACAATATTTAAATCTCCAGGAAGCCAGTCAAGAGGTGCTGGAATAAAAACCGCCCATTTAGAGACTCGTGGGACAGTAAAATAAAACGATTTTTTAACAATATATTCTCTCATTATTGAAGCATTCGATCCCATCTTCCACCAATTCTCTCTTCTGACTTTCATCCGATTTATCTCTCTTTCTGGCTTAACATTTACTTTAATATGCTCGAAAGGTAGTGTATATTCACTAGCATCCTCTAAACTCATATCATTAAAATCAATAATCCAGCGTTCTGGCTTACCGTGAGGATTTTGGGCTAGATTTGCTCCCATTGAAAACAACTTAAGGACATTCCTATTTTTAGAATCTTGTTTAATCCATTCATCAACTTGTTTTTCACTAACTAGAAAACCTTTACCAACAGGAATCACTCCTTGAAAACATTGATTAAGATTAGCTTTTAATCGCGGAGATTTAGAGACATCTACAGTCGCTTTTAAAGAAGAATTAATTTGAGAAACTTGATGATTATCTAAATAATAACTTACTGGTTCAACTTTACTCCAATTGACAATACTAACATGAACATTAGCCTCACCAGACCAAGGCTGAGTAGAAATCGCCTCATGAATGTGTCCACCATTGTGAGTAATATAATCCAACGCCGCTACACGACTTTTCCCTTGACTAATAGAATTAGTTCCGACTAAACCCGCTCTTCCTTTCTCATCTAATTGATTATGTGCTAGACGAAACCAATAGGAACAAAAATCAACCGAGTCTTTAACCTCAGAAAACCTTCCAAACACTTTATTAACATAATCATCACTGAGATTTAATCTCATGTGTTTACCTCCCAAAAATGGAGGATTACCGATAATTGCGTCTGCTTTTTGCCAATCCGTAAACAAAGCATCAGCACAAATAATATTACTATCCAAAGTATCCAAAGGTAAAGAAGCTTCCGTCAAATTAAACTTATCAATCGCCACCTTTCTGGCAATCATTAAAGTCACCCGCGCCAACTCTACAGCAAAAGGATTAATATCCATTCCATAAAACTGTTTAGGCGTAACAAAACTAATCTGTAACTGGTCACTAGAAGAACGACGACGGTTAGCAATCTTTTCAATTAATAACTGTTCAATGCGCTTTAATTCTTGATAGGCGACATAGAGAAAATTACCCGAACCGCAAGCCGGATCTAATACCTTATACTGCTGTAATTCTAACTGAAGTGTATTTAACTCACCAATCGTCCCAGCTTGCTCAATTTTCTCCTCCCAGTAACGGCTAATAGTTGGGCGAACAATTTTCATAATATCCGCTTCTGAGGTAAAGTGCATTCCGTAGGTGTGGCGTTCTTCAGCATTAGCCGTCCCCTCAAAAATATTACCAAAAATTGCCGGACGGATCTTACTCCAATCCTGACGCGCCGCCACATCCAGAAACTCTAATTCTTTATTAGTTAATTCAATTGGATGAATTATACTAAACAGTCCCCCATTAAAATAATCCACTCCCTGATACTTGCCAACGGGGGTAATTCCGGGTTGGTTCATCTGTTGAAATAATCCCCCCAAGACATCATAGGAATTGCCCCCATTTAGACATTCTTGTACACAAGAAATAAATAAATCTCTTGGTAACAATCCTCGATCCTCAGCAAACATTGCTAATACACACTGCAAAATAAATCGCTGGGCCGTCAACTCATCAAAACCGCTTTTATGACTGCGTTTTTTTAACAGTTGAAATAACTCACCCATCCGCCGCGCCGCCGTTTCTGTAATCTCGACTTGATTATTCTGAAAGATAGGGGTACGATTCCCTACTTCCATAAAATTGAAGGCACTCACCCGATTTTTCAAATCGTTGAGATTTACTCGATCTACCGGTTCATCTATTTGAAGATCAAAATCAAAAATCCAGAACTGATCAAAATTACATAATAAGACATAGCGAGGGCGATTAGGAACCAATCGACTCCAGTATTCAAAAGCTTGGGGATAGTGCTTACTTAAATCTTCTCCTCGCTTTTTCATTTCAATTAAAACACGAGGTTTCCAAACTAAATCAGCAAATCCGGTTTTACCTTTCTTGCTACCTTTAGTAATCGCCTCCTCATAGGTTGCACCCGCTTCTAACGCACCTTTATGACCAAAAACTCGAAAGAAACGGTCTAGGAAAATCTGAGCTTCTTTCCTTTCTTTGCCAGTAATATGCTGTTGACAAAAATCAATAAATTCCTGTAAGCTTTCAAGAGTAGTAGTCATCTATAGCCTTTCCATTGGAGTAGGGTGGGCGTTGTAGTGCGATCACCATCTTACACAATAATTCATAATTCATAATTCATCATTCATAATTCATAATTCATAATTCATCATTCATAATTCATCATTCATAATTCATAATTCATCATTCCCATGTAGTCTTAACGGGTTACTCCATCCACCACCGGACGGACATCGCTGCCCTCAAAATAGCCGGGGTTGCCTGTCCAGTTGAAATCCGACACGCGGATGTTGAGTATTCCCAACTGCAGCACCGGGTTATAGCGCAAAATTAAACTATAGGTGCGACGACTCCATTCGAGAAAATATTCTGTACTGATTTCCTTAGCTTGATCGATACTGTAAATACTCTGGAAACCCACACGAATCGGACCATATACCTGTTGAGTTATACCATAGGACATTGTTTGTTGATCAACAAAGCGATCGAAGAAAAAGGGTGATTGTCCGTTAACCAAACCCTGACTAAAACTGATATTAAACCCGGTATAGTCGAGAAAATTGCCGGAAAAACGCCCAAACTGCCCTAATAATCCCACGGTTCCCGTGACGGAATTTTGCGTCTCTCCATTAGTGTAATAACTGGTGACACCGGTGACACCAGTGACAATAGCAATATAGGGTTGAACGGGAAGAGGAGAAAATCTTAACCCTTGGTCGGGAGTCGGTGGTAAAGTAGGGGCATACCAGAGTAAAAAACTGCGATTGAGGGAGACAGCCCCCTGAAAACGGCTTAAATTAGTAACATTATCCGTTGCATTGGCCGCTAAGAGATCACTGCGATCGGTGGGTGCGTTGATATTCTGAACAGAAGCTTGATAACTGAGTCTAATATCCGTATTCGGGACGACAATCACCGGTGAGGTCAAAATTGCCCCAAAACTGCTATTAACCGTCTGAAACCCTAAAGAACCGTTAAAGAGACGCTCGCGATAATTGTACTCCACATTGAGCAGATAGGGATCCTGCAACTGTCCGATCGTCTGTTGAAAGCGAATCTTAGAACGAACAATATTTTCGATCTGTTCCAAATCTAAATTAGAAAAAGAGGCTGTTGCTTGCAAAAACGAGCGCTCGCCAAAATTAGTGGCAAAATTCCCCAATAAACCAAAAGCTTTCGGACTAAGGGGCGAAACTTCGCCACCTCCGGGGTTAGCTGAGGGAAAAGCATCGGGATTAAGGACTTTTTGCACTAAATATTGCGGTGTCAACTCAAAAAGAGTCTTCGGTGTCTCCACTAAAGTTAGGGGACTTTCTACGAAAAATCCGCCCCGATCCTCCCCATCATAGCCCGGGGCAATTAAAAAAGGACGACGACGACGGCGATCGAAAGTGAGACTATTAATAAAAGTGGGGGCCACTACCCGTTGATCGAAAACCAACTGGGAATTACTCATCCGCAACTCATCGGTAAAGGGGCCAGTACTGCGAAAAGTGGCGGAATTGGCCCGAACTTCCAATTCAGGAGGGGAAAAAGGGTCATTAGTCAGACGCACATTAGTGGCATTCCACACCTTACCATCAAAATTCAAGCGTTCGGCCTGAAAACGGACACGATTAATCGTTCCCCCCGACGGACCACTAATATTCTGTCGATCGCGCCGACTGGGATCCTGTCCCCCGACGACAAATTGAAAACCCTCTCCCGTGGTGATTCTCTGCAAGGGTTGATTTAATGTCAAACGATCAGTTAGGGTTGCAAAAGAACTACCGGCCCCCACATCCGTGGGCAGCGTTTGTCCTAAATCCCTAGCGGTGCTGGGTTGAAAAATCTCCCCATTAGCATTAAATACCACACCGCTATCCTGGACGAAATAATACTCGAAGCGATCGCCGCGCAGGATTTGATCTCCCCGGGTTAGGATCACCTGGCCCTCCGCTACCGCTAACTTTTCGGGAAGATTAATCTGTAAGCGATCG
This sequence comes from Microcystis wesenbergii NRERC-220, assembly GCF_032027425.1. Classification (NCBI taxonomy): domain Bacteria; kingdom Bacillati; phylum Cyanobacteriota; class Cyanophyceae; order Chroococcales; family Microcystaceae; genus Microcystis; species Microcystis wesenbergii. The sequence goes on from NZ_JAVSJA010000001.1 coordinate 2,824,943, forward strand.
GCCGTTAGTACACTTTGGGCAAAACGCAGGGTGACATTACCTCTAGCGGTGATAATCTGCCGATTTTGGTCAAATTCCTGCTCATCGGCCACTAATTCTAGGGGTCTTTCCCCTTCTGGATTAACTGCAGCGGTCTGAGCTAGGCTGTTATTGAGGGAAATCAAGTATTCTTGGCTGGTTGTTTCGCCTTTTTTCCGCACTAATAGCCGAGTTGAGCCATTTTTCTGGTTAAGAGCTTTTTGATTTAATCCTGAAACTATCTCGGTTTCGGGATGAATGGTGACACCAACGGCTGCGGGGGGTGGAGAATTCTGAACAGAAAGGGGTTTTCCTAAAGCTGCCGCATCACCCGCACTGCTAGGTAATGGTTTTAGGGGAATACCCTCATCGGGAACCAAAGGTTTTACCTCGACGGTTTCCGGGGGTGGAGTGACGGTGAGGGGAATAGAAACGCTCTCTTCTGAAGGCTTTTTTGCTTCTAGAGGTGCTGGGGTGACAGGGAGGGGAATTACTGACGCGGGACTATTTTCAGAAACTTGGCGCTCCTCCGTTTCCGGTTCGGCTACAGTATTAATCAGGGCAGGTGGTTCAACAGCTAAGAGAAAAAAAGACATGACTGCACGAGTCGGCGATCAAAATAGAGGACGAGCGAACCTCAATGATACTACCATGATCATTATTCCTAGGGAGACAGGGAAAGTCCGATAACTTGTTCCCTGTGTCTCTACCCTAGAACCGGTTTGGTAATTGTCTTCTACTCAAAGTCTTTGCGTCCGGGGTTACGGGTAGGATCGCCGGAAAGGAAGCCAAAGATAAAAAGTAAGACAAAGAAGGAAACAACGATATAAACGGCGATTTTTAGGGTTAACATTACTAAGACGTTCTCCTTAGACTAGATTAATGCAATAACAGGGTGAGCATACCTTGACCTACTTTACCCTATTTGAGTGATCCCTGAACAGACAAAAGCGATCGGTCTTCAGTTATCAGTTATCAGTTATCAGTTATCAGTGAGCAGTTATCAGTGAGCGGTGAGCAGATGTGAGTTTTGGCTCTTCTAGGTTCTGTGTGATAAGTTTAACTTACAGAGGATTGATCGATCTTTGTGTCCTTTGTGTCTCTGTGGTTCGTTCCACTCACTGCCCCAAGACTGTATCTTAGAATACATTTTACCCACCAAACCTGGGAGAGCCGAGTTTTTAGTTTACTGTTTACTGTTTACTGATCACTTAAAATACGCCCAACCAGCCTATTTTTAGCCAATTTATGAATAATCTCGGTAAATTGTATGTGGTGGGAACGCCGATCGGCAATTTAGACGATCTGACTTTCCGGTCCCTGGCAACTCTCAAAAAAGTCACTCTAATTGCTGCCGAAGATACCAGACACACGGGCAAATTATTGCAGCATTTTGATATTCCGACCCCTCAAATTAGTTACCACGAACATAATCGCCTTTCCCGTCTCGATGAGTTATTAAATATTCTCAGCCAAGGTCAGGATATCGCTTTGGTTACTGATGCGGGAATGCCTGGAATTTCTGACCCGGGTTATGAGTTAATTAAAGCTTGTATAGAAGCTAATATCGAAGTGGTTCCCATCCCCGGAGTAACGGCGGTAATTACTGCTTTAGCGGTGTCGGGATTACCCACGGAAAGATTCTGTTTTGAAGGATTTCTTCCGGGTAAGGAAAAGATGAAACAAGAGCGCTTAGAGGGTTTAAAAACTGAAACGAGAACGATGGTTTTTTATGAAGCACCTCATAAACTTATTAAGACTTTGGAGGATTTACGAGAAACTTTCGGCCCAACGAGAAAGATAGTTTTAGGTCGGGAATTAACCAAGCTTTACGAAGAAATTTGGCGAGGAACTATCGCCGAGGCGATTAATTTATATCGGGAGAATAAAACTCCTAAAGGGGAATTTACGCTCGTAGTTATGGGCAACAATCAGGCCGATAATATCCAATTATCCGATGAGGAATTAAAACGGGAATTAAAACAAATTATCGAAGGAGGAGTTAATCGATCGCAAGCCAGCAGACAATTAGCACAAGTTACTAATTTATCCCGCAGTCGTTTATATAAATTAGCTTTGGAAATTTGATGATTATCAATTTTTATTCCCACCGCTAACCCTCGATTACTTAGCCGACTGAAGTAACAAAATTCCCCCAGCAGTTAATCCTAAAATATTGGGCAACCAAGCGGCCATCAAGGGGGTTAAAACTCCGCCAATGCCTAAGGAACTGGTGACAAAAGATAGGAGATAATAGGAGAAAATTAGGACAATACAAATACCGAAACTGGTGGCTTTATTAGAATTTTGGGGACGTAATCCCAAGGCCGCCCCAATCATCCCAAAAACTAAACAAACAAAGGGTAAAGATATTTTCTGCTCGATTTGAACCTGCAATTTTCTAATTTTGGTGGGATTGCCACTTAATTGCAGTATTTTTAGGTATTCCTGCGCTTGTCTTAGGGTCATTTCTGAACCATCTCGGCCTCGAAAAGCTAAATCTAAAGGGGTACGCGGTAGGGCTAATTGTTGATGTTGAAAGCGGACAATATTACGATAGGAACCATTAGGATCAATTAGATAAATTGTGCCGTTATAAAAATCCCAGATATTTTTTTCAATATTCCAAGAAGCTGATTCTGAGGTAATAATTTGATTAACTTCCGGTTGGGTGCGATCGAGAATGGTTAAACCTAGCATCTCTTGACCGTTAAATCTTTCGGCATAAAATAACCTTCTTAATACCGTTTGGGGTTCCCCTCCATTCGGTTGCCGCACTTTGCCGTATTCAGGATAAATAATATTATCTTCAATAAAAGATTTGCGATTTGGTCGCAGGGCTTTGGTCATGGTAGCATTAGCTTCATAACTGGCAGCTGGAGCCACATAATCATTAAAAACGTAGGTTAATCCCGTCACTATTAAACTTAGCACAATGGCCGGAATTATTAGGCGATAAACACTAATTCCAATACTTTTAAAAGCAATTAATTCGCTATCACTGGCTAAACGACTGTAGGCCATTAAAGCCGCTAAAAGTATTGACATGGGAAAGGCTAAAACGATAAACTCTGGCATTTTTAATAAGAGAATTTTTAAGGCCAAAGTCAAGGGTAAACCCGATTCAGTAATCCGTCGCACTAAATCAAATAAAGTACCGATCGCCACTCCCAAAGAAGTGAATAAACCCATACCAAATAGAAAGGGTAATAATAACTCGACAAAAATATAGCGGTCTAAGATGCTAAATCCGGGTATTCTACTTAAATTTCCTTGCCAATTGCCAACTTTCATGATATAATGCAGCGATTTTTATTAATAACAATTATCTGAAAAAATTATCACCCAAATAATACTGACGCACCAGAGGATTATTATAAAGTTCTTCGCCACTTCCCGCCGCTAAAATCTGCCCTTCGCGCATAATATAAGCCCGATTAGTGATAGCCAAAGTTTCTCGCACATTGTGATCAGTAATTAAAATTCCCATCTGACGCTCCCTTAAACCAGCGATCATCGCTTGAATCTCGGACACGGCGATCGGATCCACCCCAGCGAAAGGTTCATCTAATAATAAAAATCTTGGTCCGTTGACTCCCACCGCTAAAGCGCGGGCTAATTCTGTCCTTCTTCTTTCTCCTCCGGAAACGTAAGCGCCTTTAGTGCCAACAATCTTATCGAGGCGAAATTCTTTTAATAAATCATAGAGACGATTTGCCCGTTGGGAAAAGGGAACCCCCGACTGTTCTAGGGCTAACTGAATATTTTCTGATACAGTTAAATAACGAAAAATACTGGCCTGCTGCGTCAGATAGCCAATACCCAGACGCGCCCTTTGATTAAGGGGTAATTTGGTAATTTCTTTTTGATCGAGCCAAACGCGCCCTTGATTCGGTTTGATTAATCCCGTGGCGATATAAAAAGTTGTGGTTTTTCCCGCACCATTTGGTCCTAATAACCCGACAATTTCCCCCGGGGCAACAGTAATACTCACCCGGTTAACCACGAGCCTTTTACCGTAGGATTTATGGATATTTTCTAATACTAAAGTCATCTTGAGCGGCTGTTGGGTGTGGGGTGTGGGGTGTGGGGTGTGGGGTGTGGGGTGTGGGGTGTGGGAAACTCCTGACTCGGAGACTCCTGACTCGGAGACTCCTGACTCGGAGACTCCTGACTCGGAGACTCCTGCCTCCTGCCTCCTGACTCGGAGACGCCTGACTCGGAGACTCCTGACTCGGAGACTCCTGACTCGGAGACTCCTGACTCCTAATCACTGCGGGTTAATAATTGGGGCAGCGGGGAGGGAAGGGGAAGGTATGGGTGCGGGTGTCGGGGAAGCAGCCGGTTGGGGGGAAGTTTCGTTATCTTTGACTAAATAAATTGACTCCACCTGCTGACTGGTTTGGGGAGTAGCGATAAATCTGCCCTCATCGACAAGATAAGTCATCGTTTCGGCGCGGATACTGTTGCCTTCCTGCAAAACGTAAACGTTACCCGTCATCACTAAACGACGTTCGCGGCTAAAATACTGAGCTTGGGCGGAAGTGGCCTGCATTTTGCGAGCGGGATAGAACACTTGTACGTTACCTCGAGCAGTAATTACCCCCGTTTTTGAGTTCGCCTCCTGAATATCCGATCGCACTGTCATGGCATTACCCGGTACAATGTTCTGCTGTGCCTTGACTAGGGGAGAAGTACCTAATCCCATGACTAAGCTAGTAGAAACGAGGGCAACTAGCCATCCGCTGATTTTTGCGTATCTTGCTCTCATAGAAATGTCACCTATAAGTAAATGGTTTCAATTAAATTGAAGATAAATCCCCCCTTGATCCCCCCTTGATCCCCCCTTAATCCCCCCTTGATAAGGGGGGGATTAGACAATTTTTAACACCCACCTACTTAGAGGTAATTGTATTGACTAACTAATACCATTTTTCTTTATTCGTGGCAGGCATCCTACTCCTCTCTCCCGCCCCCCCTTGCCCCCCGACCCCCCCGATGTCGGGGGGTTGGGGGTTGGGGGGGGGTTGGGGGTGAGGGTAATTAACCATCTCTGACATTACTTTAGAAAAATGGTATAATCTAGCTTTTTAGAGAACGGGATGACTTTTGAGGATTTTCGGCAGAGAACAGATAGATCGATCGAGGTGGGGATGAGGGTGTTCCTGATTGCTTTTCATCCCTTCTAGCACTGCCGGTAAAGCTTGGGGATCGAGATTCTGTAAAAAGTTTAATAGATCCAAACTCTCCCCGACTAAGTGCGTCACGTTGATCCCCTCGTAATCGGGTTGATAGTGTTGTAAACGTCTAACCCCTTCTCCCAAAAGAATTACCGCCCCGCGCCAGTTATTATTTTCTAGATGGTAACAAGCGACAGCAATCTGCAAAATGCCTTGATAAAAGGTTTTTTCAGGCTCTGCGGACTCCATCCACAAAGCCTCTAGGGTATCATGACAAGCATAGAATTGCTGGCGATTAAATTCGTCGATTCCTTGCCCAAAAGCGGTGGCTGTCATTACCCTAAACTAATGCCCCTTCATCGATTCGCGGACTTCTTGGATATAGTCGAGGGAAATTACCTGTTCTTCCCCAGCAAACTCGTTATCGGGGGTAATAAATAGCATACAGTGACATTCTTTCCGTTCCCGCATTGGTACACAGGGACAATTCCAGAAAGTATTTTTTACCTCCGCTTCTTTGTCTTCGTAGTGACGACAGGGACATAAAGGAGCGCCTAATTCGTCCTTATGACGCGCTAATCCCTCAATTACTACCGCTGTCACCGAGAGATCGCTACAGAAGTAAGTATTTGTACGTCTAGCGTACTGTTCGGCAAAATTCTTCATCGCCTCAAGACTCTTATCTGTGTCTGTGATCTGGCTCATAGTTATCTGATCCCCTTAGCTTTCTAAAAAAAAACTTTTTACTATCCTATCTCGATCCGCTTCCCCTTGGCTGAGGGGAATTTTTAGAATCTCTTTCGATTTGGCGACCGATCCCCTTGTTACTCTAATACGATAAAAAGACTCTCTTTGGCCAAAAGCTCGATTTTTTGGCCAGCAAATGGGAATTATGGAGGCAAAGTTCCTCAAAACCTATCCTTGATTCCTGCAATCCCTGTCCCCTATCACTACCAGAACATGATTTTATCTTTCTTAGAGACAAATAAAATTTCTGACGATAACACGCCTTGGTGGCTGAAAATTACCTCCCTTTCCCCCCACTGTATTTACTATTTTGGTCCCTTTGCTTCTTTTGAGGAAGCACAACAGCATCAGGGGGGTTATCTACAGGATATAGAGTCCGAAGGAGCGCAAGGAATCAGTCTTTCGATCGAGCGGAGTAATCCCCATTATTTGACCGTTTTTGACGATGGAAATCAGCATCTAGCTAAAACTTTGACTTCCCATGCTCGAACCTTTTCTCGCTTTATTTCTTAAGTCTCCCTGTCCTCTTTGTCAACGGCAGAGCGAGCGAGAGCTTTGCCGTGATTGTGGGCGACAATTACAGTCCTATCGTCAGAATAACCCGCTTTTTCTCTGGCGTGGTTCTATTCCCCTGTTTATCTGGGGACGCTACGAAGGTAAATTAAAACAGGCGATCGCTAAAATGAAATATGATCGCCATCCCGCTCTCGGCTCTTTGCTAGGCAGTTGCATGGGGGAAACTTGGCTGCTTCGTCCTCCCCTCACCGATAAACGTTTGACGGTGATTCCTATCCCTCTCCACCCAGAAAGATTAAAGGAAAGGGGTTTTAATCAAGCAGAAGTCATTGCCGAGGGTTTTTGTCGTTTAACCGGTTATCCTCTGGCTAGTCGCGGATTAATTCGGATTAAGAACACGGCAGCTTTATTTAGTCTGGCAGCCGAGGCGAGAAAAAAGACGATGCAAGCGGCTTTTCAACTGGGGAAAAATTTACCGAAATCAGTGCCGATTCTCTTAATTGATGATATTTATACCACGGGAACCACGATCGAGGAAGCTGTGCAGGTTTTACGCACAGAGGGATATCGGGTAGTCGGTGCGATCGCTCTTGCCAGTTCCAAAATTAGCTAAAATGCCCAGAGGAATCCGTCTGGGCATTTTAGAGTTAGATTAAATTAAGTCCGTTTGATCTTGTCGTATTGACTGATGAAAATCAAACCGATAGTGGCGGGGATCAGGACGATAACCGCACCTAAAACAAGGCTCCAGAGAAAGTTAGCTAAAGAGGGTGTCATGATAGATAAATCCTTTGTCATATTTTCAAAGACTTAGTTTTTTATCTTATCACCTTGGGCGAGAAGACCCCCAGTTCCACGGCCAGATAAATGCGATCGCAGGTTATTATAGCGTTTCCTAAGCTAGTGAGGTACACATATTTTTCTTCCCTTTTGACTTTTGCCTCTTGCCTTTTGCCTAAAACCCATAACTTTTGTACCTCAGCAGACTGAAAAACGCTATATATGTCTTCAATCCCTCAAGATAAAGTCTCCCTTGACTTCTCAAGGGGATAGGGATGTTTGACAATAGGTGATAGTTACAAAACTTTAAACTAGATTGGCAAAGATTTTTATGGCTACTGACGATCGCAAACGGCGCATTCTCGATCATCTCTCCAGAAGTACCACTGGTGCTGACTATATTCCTAAAAAACCGCTGCCAATTGTGGAAACTCCCCCGGTGGCAGTGGAACCCGTGGCAGCGCCGCCTCCAGTAACTCCTTCACCGGAATTAACTGCTAAAGAGCGCAAAAGAAAGATAATGTCCCATCTTTCCATGAGTAGTCAAGATTTTGGCGAAATTACTAGCACTACCCCCGAAGAAAAGCGTAAACGCCAAATTAATGACCATCTACGCCAAAGCCAAGGATAAATAGTAAGGAGTGAGAATTAGCAACTAGGCATCTTCTAGACTGTTCTCACTCCCTTATTTTCTGCTGTCGATGGGGATAAGCTAAGACGCATTTAAAGCGCTTATTCTTAAGATTAGCCGAATCTCCCCCAATCCCTTTACTGTTGCCTCTTGCCTCTTGCCTCTTGCCTCTTGCCTCGTCTCAACAAGCAATTTAAATTACGAACAGCTTAATGACAGTTGTTGCAAATCAGTTCCTCGCTCTGGCAACAAGGGAATGTTAAAGTTAGTAATGATCGCTTCGGTGATCGGATGACGTAATTTTTCTGTGGAACCAACATGATAAAAATGCTCTTTAGTATAGATATAAAACTTATCAGCACTCCAATTTTTTTTAATTAAAGGATTGCTTCTAAACTGATTACTGTGCCAAGTGGACAAAATAAACCGACAAGAAATATCCTTTAAAATAGTCACCAAACAATCTTCATCCTCTTCAGACCAAGAGTTAAAATAATCGGTGTGTCTCCCTAAATAAGGAGGATCGAGATAGATCAAGTCTGTTTTTTGCCAATTAGATAAAGTTTCTCGAAAGTCAGCAACTTGAAAATTATAATCAGTTTTAATAAGAATATTTTCTAGGGCAATAACTTGATTGACTATTTTGGTAATATATGCTTGAGAAAATCGTTCTGATTTATGACAGTAAGGGACGTTAAACTGTCCCTTACGATTGAATCTCATCACGCCATTAAAACAGGAGCGATTCAGAAATAAAAAATCTAGAGAATTAGGAGCTTGATTAAATCTTTCTCGTACTTGATAATAATAACTTTCTCCCTGCTCCTTAAGAACTTGACCATTTTCTTGCAAAAAAAGCTTAACAGTTTTACTGGTAATAACTTGATTTTTTAGATTATTATAAAACTGGATAATATGAGTATTTGTGTCCGCAAGTAAAGCCTTTTTGGGATTAATATTAAAAGCCACCACCCCCGATCCAGAAAAGGGTTCTATCCAACGCCCAAAGCTCAGATCAGACACAATATTTTTAATATCTTTCACCAATTTAGTTTTAATTCCTTGACACTTAATCGGTGGCACAAGTGGCGTTAACTTCACTAAACACTCTCCTCATTAACAGTAATTTCTATCCACAGCAAACTTAGCTCCTGTTGGCTCGTGAATAAAGGTCAAATCAGGGTAAAAATTTTGTTGAGATACTAACTCTATCTTGGGTGCATCTCATTTTTGCCCTCTCAAAAATTAATTATGCAAGAACTCTATAGTAGGGTTGATTCATGAATCAACCCTACCCAAACCCCCCGTTGGGTGCGTGGCACCGCCCCAAACCTCGGAGCGCATTAGTTTTTCGGTGGGATGCTTACAGGTAGCTGCTGATATATCTGTAATAATTTAAGGATCACTGATAATTGCTGATTGTTGGTATTTCTGCATAAGTGAGATACACCCCTCTATCTTTAATTGGTTACATCTAGCAAAATTATCAAATATGGGAAAAAGAAGCAATTCTAGGATTTTGGAGATGATTTTCGTATCAATAGATATAGTATATACTTCTAGACAGTTTAAATTCAGTACAGCTTATCCCAGAAACCATGGTATCTTGTTAGAACAAATGAACTAAAAAAATCTCTCGTCACCATTCTTGTCAGAATTATGAGAATTACGTTACATTTAGTTAAGATTTAATTGGCTGCGGGGATTAATCTCGAAAAAATAACGTAAAATCCTTGACAAAAACAGCTAAATGAGTTAAGCAAAAATCTTTATCCTAGAACCACTAAACAAACATGAAACTATCCTGGAAAACGATTTTACTGTGGACATTGCCCGCCCTTGTGGTCGGTTTTTTCCTCTGGCAAGGCACTTTTGCCACAGCCACCAGTAATATCGGCAATAACACCGCCAGTACCCGCATGACCTACGGACGCTTTCTAGAATACCTAGACAGTGGTAGGGTTGTCAGTGTCGATCTCTACGAAGGGGGCAGAACCGCGATCGTACAGGCCCTAGATCCAGAACTAGAAAACCGAGTACAACGCCTGCGGGTCGATTTACCTGCCAATTCCCCCGATTTAATCGCCCGTTTACGCGATTCTAAAATCAGTTTCGATGCTCACCCGATGCGGAATGATGGCGCTTGGTGGGGATTCCTCGGTAATCTACTTTTCCCCTTTTTGCTGATTGCCGCTCTCTTTTTCCTGTTCCGCCGTTCTAATAATATGCCAGGCGGCCCCGGTCAAGCGATGAGTTTTGGTAAATCAAAAGCTCGCTTCCAGATGGAAGCAAAAACCGGCATCACCTTTGATGATGTGGCGGGAATTGACGAAGCGAAGGAAGAATTACAGGAAGTCGTCACTTTCCTCAAACAACCGGAGAAATTTACCGCCGTCGGGGCCAAAATCCCCAAAGGAGTCCTGTTAGTTGGCCCTCCGGGTACGGGTAAAACCCTGTTAGCCAAAGCGATCGCCGGTGAAGCGGGTGTACCTTTCTTCAGCATTTCCGGTTCGGAATTTGTGGAAATGTTTGTCGGTGTCGGTGCTTCTCGCGTGCGCGACTTGTTCAAAAAAGCCAAGGAAAATGCCCCCTGTTTAATCTTTATCGATGAAATTGACGCGGTAGGTCGTCAACGGGGTGCCGGTATCGGTGGTGGTAACGATGAACGGGAACAAACCCTAAACCAATTATTGACAGAAATGGACGGTTTCGAGGGGAATACGGGAATTATCATCATTGCCGCCACTAACCGCCCCGATGTTCTCGATTCCGCTCTCATGCGTCCGGGCCGTTTTGATCGGCAAGTAACCGTGGATGCGCCCGATTTTAAAGGTCGTTTAGAGATTTTAGACGTTCACGCCCGCAATAAAAAGCTGGCTAACGACGTTTCCATCGAAGCGATCGCCCGGCGCACTCCGGGGTTCAGTGGAGCAGATTTAGCCAATTTACTGAACGAAGCGGCAATTTTAACCGCTCGTCGTCGCAAAGAAGCCATTACCCTCCTAGAGATAGATGACGCGGTAGATCGCGTTATCGCCGGTATGGAAGGCACTCCTTTAGTCGATAGCAAGAGCAAGCGCTTAATCGCTTACCATGAAGTGGGCCATGCGATCGTGGGTACGCTCTTAAAAGATCACGATCCCGTCCAGAAAGTGACTCTGATTCCCCGGGGACAGGCCCAGGGTTTAACTTGGTTCACTCCCAACGAAGAACAGGGTTTAACCACGAAAGCGCAGTTAATGGCCCGGATTTCCGGTGCGTTAGGTGGTCGGGCGGCTGAGGAAGAAATCTTCGGCTATGATGAGGTGACTACCGGTGCCGGTGGCGATTTACAGCAAGTCTCTGATATGGCCCGCCAGATGGTGACTCGTTTCGGGATGAGCGATTTGGGTCCTTTGTCCCTAGAAAGTCAAGGGGGTGAAGTGTTCCTCGGTGGCGGTTTGATGACTCGTTCCGAGTATTCTGAGAAGGTCGCTACTCGTATCGATGATCAAGTGCGATCGATCGTGGAACACTGCCATGAAATTTCTCGACAAATTGTCCGCGATCATCGCGAAGTGATCGATCGAGTGGTGGATCTGCTGATCGAAAAAGAAACGATCAATGGGGAAGAATTCCGGCAAATTGTGGCTGAATACGCCTACGTTCCCGAAAAAGAACAGTTTGTACCACAGTTATAGGTTGATTTCAATCTATAGGCGATCGGGTGGGTTAAAGCTCACCCGATTTTTTTATACTAGGGATTTAGTTATGGCTTGCTGAATAATGGTAAAACCCTTGTGGGTTAAGACTTTTAGAGTTTTTGTAAATCAAAAAGTACCAGATATGGGAGTGATCGGGGGGAAAATTCAGGGACTTTTTCCCTGAAAATTAGGTAATTGACCCCTTCAAAATCGGTAAAACCCTACACCCCACACCCCACACCCCACACCCTGCCCCCAAGAAAAACTTTTTGCCGCAAACCCTAGTTATCATCATCGTCATCGTCTTTATTCTGGTCATTATCATCGTCTTTTTGCCGATTTTCCCCGTCTTCATCGCTATCTTCGTTTTTTTGCGGTGATTCCACCGCAGGAGAGCCATTTTTCGGTTCTTCGGCTTCTTTTCCTCCCTGACAAGCGCCTAAAACCGTAGTCAAGGTTAACAGAATCAGCAAAACTAAGGATTTGATTTTCATAGTCTTTCTCCCCACTCGATCGATAAATATAACAATTTTAAGACTTTTGGGCGGTGGATAGTTTGGCCAATGCCAAGAAAGTGCATTCCCAGACTAAACGGGGTTGAACGTAGGCTAACAGCTGCCGGCGGGTTTTTTCCAAGATTTCTAAAATCGATCGCTCTCGTCGTCGTTGCCAATCCTCATACTGAAGATAACTCACATACCATAATTGGGTTTCCGTGTCAAGAGTTTGAGCGATAATTTTGGCTAATTCCAGTGCTTGGGAGAGTTTTAGGGGAAATTTGCTCAAAGATCGCGGTAAATCTTGGGGGAGACTGTCGAGAAATTCTAAAGCGGCGATCGCTTCTCCCGGGCTACCTTGGGCTAAACCGAGAATTGCCGGATAATTGAGAACGCGAGCGTGTCCGTTAGAGCGGAGGACTTGAGCGAGATTTTCTTCCGAAAGACGCTGAAAAGGGATGTGTTGACAGCGAGAAACGAGAGTGGGTAGTAAAGAGGAAGGACTGGGAGCAATCAGGATTAAAGTGGCTTTTCCCGGTTCCTCAAGCGTTTTTAAGAGGGCATTTGCTGCTGATTCCGTCATGGTGTCTGCTTGCTCGATCACTACCACAGAGCGGGACGATTCCAGGGGAGGACGACTTAAAAAGTTAGTAATCTCGCGAATTTGTTCGATGCGGATTTGCGGGGGAGCTTTACGCTTGAGATTGCTTTCCTGTGCTTCTTTTGCGGTGAGCAGTTTGCCTTGGTGTTGATAAGTGGGTTCAATCCAGAGTAAATCGGGATGATTGCCTCCCAGAAAGCGTTTGAGGATTAATTCCCTTGTTTCCGGCGATCGATCTCTAGTTAACAAGTCTTGACAGAAACATTTTGCGGCCAGATTGCGTCCAATCCCCTTAGCGCCGGCGAATAAGTAAGCGGGAGCGATCGAATTGATTTCAAGCGCTCTTTGTAGTAGTTCAATGGCCTGATTTTGACCGATTAACCGTGACCAATCTATCATCTTTTCCCTGCCATGGCTCGCTATTCCTGTTCTTATTTTGTCGGAATTTCTCCCCATCAAACCGGGCTTTTATACGATGATATCCTAAGTTTGGGTGAATTTGAAATCATCAAGCGCCGGTCCGATGTCTTGCTTTTATCGGAAGTTCCTAACGATGCTCTCTTTCCCCAGTTAGTGAAAGTGGAGTTATTTATTCATCCCCCCACTAGCTCGGAACTTCAGATCGATTTATTGGTAAAAAATCATGAGCTGCCCCTGAGAACTAATAATCGTTGTCGGCAATTTTTCCAATCTATTCACCAGATTATTACCAACAATTATCAAGGGCAATCCCTGACCAGAATTACCGCTTAACCCGATTTGTTCCTGTCTCCGTCAACTGACAAAGACGGGGACAAAATACCATCTTGGCTCTCTTAGGTAACGAACCACAAAGACACAGAGGACACAGAGATTGATCGCTCCTGTATCAGTGAAACTTATCACACAAAGAATAAGAGAGTCGCTCTTTTTGGCGCTTGATAGATTTATCGAGAAAAAATCGATAATTGCTTTAATTTTCGCTTTCCTTCGTCGATTTGAGCGGAGGAAATTTACGACGTAAAAGCAAGGAATTACTCACTACCATAACCGAACTAAAAGCCATTAAAGCTGCCGCCAAGGCCGGACTGAAAGCTAGACCCCAACGGGGCAGTAATAAACCACCAGCAATGGGAATAGCAAAGGTATTATAACCCAAAGCCCAAAAAAGATTTTGTCGGATTTTTTGCCATGTGGCCAGACTTAAATGCAGAGATTGCACCACATCCTCTAGGCGATCGCTAATTAAAACGATCCCAGCCGTTTCCATGGCCACTTCCGTGCCACCGGCCAGAGCAATACCGATGTTAGCCTGTCCTAGTGCAGGAGCATCATTGATACCATCCCCGACCATAGCCACGATTTTGCCCTCTTTTGTCTGTAGGTCGGCAATTAAGGCCGATTTTTCGGTGGGGGCAACTTCGGCATAAAATTGGCTAATACCCAAACTATTAGCGATCGCTGTTACCACTTCTTGGCGATCGCCACTGAGTAAAATCACCTCTAAACCGAGTTTTTGCAACTGATTAACGGTTGTTTGAGCATCGGGACGCAATCGATCCTGAAAAGCGATCGCGCCGAGTAATTGTTCTTCCATCCCCAGATAAATCACCGTTTTACCCGCTTGTAAAAGCTCTTGAATACTGGGGATAGTTTCATCGATTTTAATGCCGTTCTGCGCCAACCATTGCCGATTTCCCAGAACAATTTTCGACCCCTGCACCCTTGCCGAAACTCCCAATCCGGCCACAGTTTGAAAATCTTCCCCCGTCAGGTTAGTAGGGGGAGTAACCGCGTCTAAAATCGCCTGAGCAAGAGGATGATTAGTACCACTCTCCACTACTGCCGCTAATTGTTGAATTTCCAGGGGATTAAGGATAGAAAAACTCAAACAATCGGTAATTTCCGGATGACCTTGGCTAAGGGTTCCCGTTTTGTCAAAAACCACCGTTTGCAGTTGCGAGACGGTTTCCAAAACATCACCCCCTTTAATCAAAATACCCCGTTCGGCTGCTAAACTGGTTCCCACCAGTAGGGCCGTCGGTGTGGCTAAACCGAGAGCGCAGGGACAAGCGACCACAAGCACGGAAATCGCTAATTTTAGGGACAAAAGTAGGGGAGAAGTGGGTTGAATCATCTCGTGGTGTCCTGTGGTTGACCCTAACACCTCTGGAAAAAGCCTAGTTCCCCAAAAATACCAAAAGAGCAGCACAATTAGGGCAATTATCATGACTCCGTAGGCAAAATAACCCGCTACCCGGTCTGCTATCTTCTGCACTGGGGCCTTGCGAGTTTGGGCTGATTCCACGGCTGCGATAATCTTAGCTAGGGTGGTATCGGTCCCCACCTGACGAGTTTGCACGGCGATCGCACCAGAGAGATTGAAACTGCCAGCAATGACTAGATCTCCCATTTCCTTAACCACCGGCAGCGATTCCCCCGTTAATAAAGCTTCATCTACCGTGGTTCTTCCCTGAATAATCTCCCCATCCACGGGAATTTTTTCCCCGGGTAAGACGCGCACCCATTCCCCGACGCGCACCTGTTCCACCGGAATCGCCACGCCCACACGGTCATCTGTACTACCAATCAGGTGAGCCACTGCCGGTTGTAGGGAGGTAAGCGCTTCTAAGTCTGCGGCTGCGCGATGACGGGAATGCGCTTCTAGAGTCCGTCCGAGGAGAATAAAACCTAACAGCATGACTGGTTCATCAAAAAAGCACTCTAAACCGAGATTAGGGAAGATAAGAGCCAAACAACTGGCTATATAGGCGCTACCTGTGCCTAAACTAACGAGAGTGTTCATATTTGGCATCCCGTGCCGTAATCCCCGCCAACCATCGATGAAAATATCGCGGCCGGGGAATAAAATGGCTAGGGTGGCTAAAGTCCAGTGAAAAGCAATACTTTGAAAGATGGGGATTTCTGGTCCCCCGATGTGGTGTAAGTGACCGATCAGGGAAAAAACCAGTAAACAACAAGCGATCGCTAATCGGTATAATTGTTGTTGCTGTTCTTTTTGTTGGTTTTGCCGACGTTGATTTTGTTGAGAAAGGGGAGTCGATGAGCTGCGCGGTTGGGTGGGGAATCCAATCGCGGTTAATTTTGCGGCTAATTGCTCTGGTGCGATCGCATCTGGTTGGTATTCAATCACGGCAATTTCCGTGATTAGGTTAACTTGGGCCGATTTTACCCCTTGATTTTGGCTGAGTTGTCGTTCTACGGCACTCACACAGCCGGCGCATTTCATGCCTTTTACGTCTAGAGTAGCGGTTTTTAGTCCAGTTTCGGCGGCTAGGATCATAGAAAAAGTAGGCAAGGATGGTCTTTACTTCTATCCTAGAAATTCTCGGCCGATTTTTAAACTATTTTGGCCTGTAGGGTTACAGATAGCTGAAATTTCAGGTAGCCGATCTTGTAGTGGACTGTTTCAGCTAATTTGGTGTATTAGAAAAATGCTATAAATTCTATAATCTAAGACTTTAAGCCGAAATCTATCGCCCTATTTTAGCTGAAACAATCCACTACATTTGATACATTTATATTGCTTAATCACCCCAAAAACCTTCAGGCTTGGCTATACGTTCACCACTACCCCAATCCTGGGGATAAATTCCTTGAGCGATAAACCGATGGATACTGGAATATTGCCAATCTTGAGGATTTTCACAGAAACCATGCCGCACTGGATTGTCATGAATATAATCGCAATGTGTTGCAAAATCTTGTTCATCTCGGATTAAATGCTCCCAAAATCGGCGTTGCCAAAGATTCCCTTCTCCTCGTTTTTGCCGCGATCGAGAAACTTCACGATTAACCCCCAATGCCTGCCCATAATGCTTTGTGACATAAGTTTTGATTAATCGTAACCTTACCGAAAAATCTTGATCATCATCTGGTAACGTCCATAAACAATGAAAATGATCAGGTAATAGAACAAAAGCATCAATCACAAAAGGATATTTCACCCTAACCTTTTCGATTCCTTGCCTAAGCGCTTTTCTAGCCACATCACAACAAAGCCAAGGCTCTCTCTGATAAGTGATACCAAATCCGTTTTTAATAGTGTGATTAACTCCTAAGTTATGAATTGTTTCTCCCCGCTCCCCGCTCCCCGCTCCCCTATACCTTCTAAACAGGATTTAGTATTAGCTATTCCCCCCTAAAATCCCCAAACGATTAAAAGGAAAAAAGCGAAAAAACGCCCGACCAATCACGTTATTTTCTGGTAAAACCCCCCAGATATGGGAGTCATTGCTATTATTGCGATTATCTCCCATGACAAATAAATTATTTTCCGGCACGAGCAAAGGCATTAAATTATATTGAGGGGGTTCGAGAATATAATCCTCTGACAAGGGTTGATTATTCAGATAAATTTTGCCCTCCTTGACAGCAATTACATCCCCTGCTGTGGCAATCACTCTTTTAATAAAAGCTTGGTTCTTTTGGTATCCCTGTAATTGTAATTGTGCTGGCGGTTCAAAGACGACGATATCCCCCCGTCGAGGAGGATGGAAATCGTAGGAAAGTTTTTCCACTACTAAGCGATCGCCCTGTGCTAAGGTGGGTAACATAGAATCAGAGGGGATAAAACGAGGTTCGGCGACAAAAGTGCGGATCAGTAGGGCTAAAACTAAAGCTATAGTGATAATTTGCAGATTTTCTCGAATAGAAGCCCAAAAACTCTTGGATTTGTCCTTATTAATTTCTTGCTCTTGCATTATTGCCAGGGTGATGGTTGGTGTAACTTAGCCTTCGCTTGCTGCCAGAAAACTGTTAATTCCTCTAGTGTATAGTCATGGAGAGGCTTTTCCGCCACAGATTCCACTAGGGAAAAACGTTGAATAAAACGCAGATTAGTCTCTTGTAAAGCGATACTGGGGTCTAAATTATACCAGCGAGCAAGATTAACAATAGTAAAGAGTAAATCGCCTAATTCTGCCTGTTGATGCTCTTTATCGCCCGATTCTAGGGAATCTTGCCATTCTGCCAACTCTTCGCCGAATTTTTCCCAGACTCCCGCGATATTTTCCCACTCAAAACCGACTCGCGCCGCTTGCCGAGAAATTTTCATCGCCCCGATCAAGGGTGGTAAAGTTTGGGCATAACGAGTTAATTTGCCGCTAATAGTCGGGTCATTTTTTTCCTCAGCTTTGATTTTCTCCCAATTTTGACGCACCTGTTCGGGATTTTCTAGGGATAGATCTCCAAAAACGTGGGGATGACGACGAATTAATTTATCGGTGATGCCTCTAGCCACTTCTTCTAGGCTAAAATTACCCTCATCACTGGCAATTTGAGCTTGTAAAACCACCTGTAGCAGTAAATCGCCTAATTCCTCGGCAATGGCAGTTTTATCACCGCTTTTAATTGCCGCTACCACCTCATAAGCTTCTTCGATAACGTAGGGAATCAGGGTTGCTGGGGTTTGGGCTAAATCCCAAGGACAGCCGCTTTCTGGGTCTCGTAAACGGGCAACAACGGTGATTAAATGGTTTAATGCCTCTAAGATGCCCTTGTAGCTGGGATTATCGGTTTCTGGAAGGCTAGACATCGATTTTTTCCGGTTTTCTCCCCCATTATACCGGTCAGTTTTCAGTTTTCAGTTTTCAGTTTTCAGTTCACTGATTACTGTTTACCGATCACAGCAAAAAAGCTCTCATCTCCCTATCTTCTAATATTCAGTTACAGCCTTTCTCATCAGCGGGAAACCGGTACTTCCAAAAGAGGATATTCCAAGCGCCTAAGACAAGCTGTATCCTTAACAATGGAGCAGTCAAACTAGGAGCCGTCTGAGGTGAAAGTCTCAGGCACGGTTCTGATCAATAATAGCCAAGTCTTACGACTAACGCTTAACCAAAACTTCTATTATCCTGATGAGAAACCTCTATTTTCTCTTGCCCGGTACTACTTCTCCTTTTGGTGGGGGTGGACTGTGGGCAGAAATGAAAACTGTCAATTTGGCTAGTCAAATTTGTACCGCCCAGATTGTGACTTATCGTCAAAAAGAGTTAAATTATCCTTTTTTAGAGGATATACTCGCGAAAATAAGCTCGGATGACAGTATTTTTGTGGTTAGCTGGGGTTTTGATCTGCCTAAACTGGTGCCAAGATTGCGATCGCATAATATCATTTATCATGCCCATAGTACAGGTTACGGTTTCCGTTTACCCTCCCAAATACCAATTATCACCGTTAGCCGCAATACTATGGGTTATTGGGGAGAAAAAGCTCCTAATGCTTTGATTTACTATCTTCCTAATCAAATTGGCTCAGAATTTCTCAATTTAGGCTTAGAAAGGGATATCGATGTCCTAGTACAGGGGCGCAAATCCTCAAAGTATCTTCTCAATCGTCTAGTTCCCGCCCTCCGTCCCCACTGTCGCGTTAAGGTTTTAGATAGCTATGTGGAGGATTTAGTGGGATTATTCAATCGCAGTCGGGTTTATCTCTACGATTCGGCTGAATATTGGGCTGTAAACGGTTTAACCGAGGGTTTTGGCTTACCGCCCCTGGAAGCTTTAGCCTGTGGTTGTACGGTATTTTCTAGCGTCAATAGCGCCTTAGCCGATTATCTCGATCCCGGTTTCAATTGTCAAAAAATCGGGGCCTATTCCACTCAATACGATCTGGAACGTATTCTTAATTATGCCCGTAATTTTCCCGTTAATTCTTTACCTGCTAATTTTCTCGATGATTATCATCCCGAAAAATTACTACCACGTTTTGAAACAATTTTAAGAGAAATTAATGATTTCTTTGATATTAAAAAACGCTATCCGGCTGATATAGAAGGTTTAGAACCCCTGCGACTTAAAAAATTATGGATACAGAGTTCCCTCGCTAAACTTAAGAAAAAACTGTTTAAGTAAACGCATCAACTTTGAGAGTTGACAGAGAAAGATCGATCGGCTATGATCCCTTCCAGACATCTCCTCTCAGTTATCAGTTATCAGTGAACAGTAAACAGTAAACTAAAAACTCAAATCTGATCCCTTCTCCTGTCTCCTGTCTCGACTGGGAAATTAATTTTGCACGACTACTTAACTCTTACCCCGAGGATATTTATGAAGCGAGGAATTTACATTACCGCTAACGATCGAGTTATCGATCAGGCGATCGCATTGATGAATAGTATTCGCTTGTACGATCCCGATTCTCCCGTCATCTTGATTCCCTACGACAATAATTATCAACAAATTGCCGATTTATTGGCAGAAAAATACGGGGTTATTCTCTATCCCGATCTGCAATTAGTGGAAGAATTAGCCCAGAAAATCTACGATATTTTTGGAGAAAAATTCTTTGCTCGTCCCAATCAATTTCGCAAGCAGGTGTGTTGGTTTGGAGAATTAGATCAATTTCTTTATATCGATACGGATATCGTAGTTTTTGAAAAAATAATAGATAATCTAAATTTCCTCGATACCTACGATTTTCTCTGCTGTGATTACCAACACAAAAAAGGGATTACTAACGTCTTTAATCCGCTTGTTTTAGAACAAGGAATCTTCACAGAAAATGATCTAACTGGGATGTTTAACGGTGGTTTTTGGGCTAGTAAAAAGAATCTGTTCTCAGAACAGGAATTATATAGTGCTTTTCAAGAATGTGCCGCTCATCCAGAATATTTTGATTTTTCTCAAAAAACCTCCGATCAACCGATTATTAATTATACCATTCTCAAACGAGTTCCCAATCGATTTAATATTGTCCGCGCCCCGGGTTGTCAAGCGGGAAATTGGGGGGGAAGTTCTCATTTTCAACGTCAGGGGAATATCTTAATCGATCCGAGATTAAATCAGCCCTTAAAATATTTACATTGGGCAGGAATTCGCATCGAACCCGGTTGTCCCTACTGGGATATCTGGAAATATTATCGTTATCTAGATGATCCTAATCCCCCCGCAGATCCGCAGGCAAGCAAACCAAAAAATCGTTTTCAGAGATTATTAGATAAAATCAAATTATAGGTTTTATTTTTCCTCTCGCACCATTAAGATAACTGCTGCAATTTAACTCCAATCCTGTTGCTCCTCGGTTTGGCGAATTTGATACACTTGTCCGTGACTGTGCAGTTGTCGAGTTTTTGCCCATAAACTAGCTTCATCTAACTGCCATTTTTCTAGGATTAAATCTAAATCTCTTTGGATTTCTCTTGCCCCCGGAAAGTTTTGATAACGTATGCGTAAACGAGCGCATTCAGCTAAGTTTAAATCATTGGGTTCTGATTGCAGCAGCTGATCAACAATCGGGCGATCGAGTCTTTCCTGTGGATGTTGTTGTTCTTGATTTTTACTAGCCATAATTAATCGAACCAACCGATTTCGGAATCCGTTAACTCTGTGGGGGTAGGATTGGGGGCAATATAACGGGCTAAAGTTGCCATTTCAAAGTTATAAAGACTGGGTTTCTTCGGCGCAGGTTTGATAATTGGTGAGGATTCAGGAGTGGGGGTGGGACTATTTTCTAGGGTTTTAATTTGATTATATAATTTTTCAGTTAACTGTTTTTTCTCAGTCAGTTCCGTCTGGGATTGACTTAATTGACTCGATAGTTTTTCAATTAACTGTTTTTTCTCGGTTAATTCCGTCTGGGATTGACTTAATTGACTCGATAGTTTTTCAATTAACTGTTTTTTCTCGGTTAATTCCGTCTGGGATTGACTTAATTGACTCGATAATTGTGCCACCAAAGTGGTTTTTTCCGAGAGGACAGATTCTAACTGCTCAGTCTGTTGTTGTAACTGCTGTAAACTGACAGAGAGTTCCAGCTGTTCTTTAAGTTCTTCTTCCAGAGAAATAACTTTTTCTTGGAGAGTTTGCCCATTTTTCTCGGTTTTTTCTAATTCTGCCGTCAAGTCGTTAATTTTTGCCTGTAAGGTGGCGTTAGTTTCCTTAGAACGTTTGACAGAAGGAGAGGGTTGGGATTCTACCTCTTTATTAGCTTCTGTACGGATGAGATCGTTTAAATTACCTTTGGTCATAAGCTCTGCAAATAGGATATTACGATAGAGTCGGATACTGTCAAGAAATCTGTTGGCTTAGGCAATCGATCATTATTCGCCCGATATACAAGCTTGATTACGCTGGGGAATTGTTCCATAGGTTTTATTGTATAGCTTGAGGTCGATCGATCCCTGTCCATTTGAGGAATGAGAACAAATACCTAAATCTCAGTTTCATAGGTAAGATTCTAAATTTTTCTGTAGTTAATGATACGGAATACTAAATTTGTGTCAGACTGAAGGTAGAAGTTGATCGCACCTGTGGCAAGGGTAAATTTATGAATATTCAAGAAAAAGCACGTCTTAATTTAACCCAAGAACGACAAGCAGAGGGAATGCTCGAAGAAAATGTCTTAACTCGTACGGAGGAGCTTTTAGGGGAAGGGGAGGCAGAAACTGCGAAAGCGCGGGTTTTATTAACTGAAAATCGTCAAGAAGACGAAAAACTCCAAGATAAAATTTTAGAACGTTCGATCGAAGCTATGCAATAGCCTTTAGGTGAAGACTGGGAATGTCCACAAAAGTTATAGATAAATATCTGTAGAGACGTGGTTTTCCCCGTCTCTATTTCAATTACCGATAACTAATCACTGTTAAACTAATCACTGTTCACACTCTGGACAGTGAAACAATGCAGATCCGAAGAAAACACCCCAATCCTGCCGTCAAAGTTGAGAGTTTGAGTTATGTGGTGAAAGTGCCAGAGGCACAACCACAAAATATTTTAGAAGAAATCGTTTGGCATAAGGAGATCGAAGTCGATAAATTGCGCGAAAAGTTGCCTTTATCGGAATTACGCCAAAAAATAGCCAATACTGCGCCACCTTGCCACTTTTTAGCCGCCTTAAAACAGGGTAAAACCCAACCCGCTTTGATTGCCGAAGTGAAAAAAGCTTCCCCTAGCAAGGGAGTCATCCTGGAAGATTTTGATCCTGTAGCGATCGCCCGTACCTATGAACGGGGTGGGGCCACTTGTTTATCGGTTTTAACCGATAGTAAGTTTTTTCAAGGTAGTTACGAAAATCTTAGCCTCGTCCGGCAAGCGGTATCTTTACCCCTACTATGCAAGGAATTTATCCTTTATCCCTATCAAATCTACTACGCTCGCTCTCAAGGAGCCGATGCTGTCCTTTTAATTGCCGCTATTTTAAGCGATCAAGACCTAGCATATTTTGTCAAAATTGTCAAGGGTTTAGGGATGACAGCTTTGGTAGAGGTGCATAGTCTGGCCGAATTCGATCGAGTGTTAGCCATTGAGGGAATCGAACTAATCGGCATCAATAACCGCAATTTAGAGACATTTAAAGTCGATTTAGACAATACTCGCCAATTACTAGAAGCCAGGGGCGAAAAGGTGCGAGAAAAAGGTATTCTGATCGTCAGCGAATCGGGATTACACACAGCAACAGATCTGGCGAAAGTGAAGCAAGCAGGAGCAAATGCGGTTCTAATCGGCGAATCTTTGGTAAAACTGCCCGATCCTGCCGCAGGTATCCAAAAACTCTTTGAAAATCGGGAATAGGAGTTAGGAAGTGGGGAAGTGGGGAAGTGGGAAAGCTGTCTCATCACCCCATCACCCCAAAACCCTATCACCCTATCTCCTGAATACTGACTCCTGACAAGCCTGCCTCCTGCGATATAATCAGAGTTTGCCGAATCTTAAATCATCCCCTCAGAATTGATGCGATCGAGATTTGGTTTTTTATCTTTGTTAAATATGGCCCAACGAGAGAGGACGAACCATGGAAAATAAAAATATGTTGATGATTCCCGGCCCCACACCAGTGCCGGAAGCGGTATTATTGGCTATGGCTAAAGCACCGATAGGTCATCGGACGGGTGCTTTTAGCAAGGTAATCGCCGAATTAACCGAAAATCTCAAATGGTTGCATCAAACCAGTGGCGATGTCTTAATGTTAACCGCTTCGGGAACCGGTGTCATGGAAGCGGGAATTATTAATTTTCTCAGCCCCGGCGATCGAGTTTTGGTGGGGGATAATGGTAAATTTGGGGAACGTTGGGCGAAAGTCGCGAAAGCATACGGTTTAAATGTGGATGTAGTTAAGGCAGAATGGGGTAAACCCCTAGATCCAGAAGCATTTACCGCTAAACTGACCGAAGACAAGGAAAAAGCCATCAAAGCGGTAATTATCACCCATTCGGAAACTTCCACCGGGGTTCTCAATGACTTGGAAAGCATCAACAAAGCGGTAAAAAACCACGGGGAAGCTTTAATCATCGTCGATGCTGTCACCAGTTTAGGAGCTTATCATATCCCCATCGATGAATGGGGTTTAGATGTGGTCGGTTCTGGTTCCCAGAAAGGTTATATGATTCCCCCCGGTTTAGGTTTTGTTTCCGTAAGTAAAAAAGCTTGGAAAGCCTACGAAACCGCCAAACTGCCCCGTTTTTATCTAGATTTAGGCAAATACAAAAAAGCTACCGATGAGGATAGTTCCCCCTTTACCCCTCCAATTAACCTGATGTACGGTTTACAAGCTTCTCTGCAAATGATGAGAAGGGAGGGATTAGCGGCAATTTTCGCCCGTCACCAACGCTTAACGAAGATGACGCGGGCCGGTATGCGCGCCCTGGATTTGCCCCTCTACGCGGCGGATTCCTGGGCTTCCACGGCGATTACTGCGGTGGCCCCCACTCTGGTGGATGCGGAAAAAATTCGTTCGACTCTCAATAAAAAGTTCGACATCGCTGTGGCTGGTGGTCAGGATCACCTCAAGGGTAAAATCTTCCGTATCGGTCATTTAGGTTTTGCTAGTGAGAGGGATATCCTCACGGTTATCGCTGCCATTGAAGCGACTTTAATCGAGTTAGGTGTGGAAGGTGTCACCCCCGGCGCCGGTGTGGCTGCCGCTGCCTCGGTGATGGTGCAGGGTTAATCTTGGGTTTATTTTTCCCCTTCTCCCCAGAGAGGGGGATTTTTGCGGGAAAATATACCCTGTACGCCTAAAATTCGCGGCTGCTTCTGAAAATATGCCTCTATATCGTTATTTGGGCGGTGAGGAAGCGAATCTCTTACCAAAAAATCCGCTTTCTCGATCCTTCCTTGATAGCAAATCGGTTATTGGCACAAGCGCTGATAAACTGTGGCTAAAGCTTGCACATCACCAACGTTACCCGGGAAAAGAACCACGGGTAAATTAGGAAAGAGGGGATGAGCGGCTGCTGTGCGAACCATGGAGACCCCGGGGAGAATCTGACCGAGTAAACGGGCTGAACGCAGGCTTAAACCCGTACTTAAGACATCATTGGAGGTAATTCCGCCTTTACTGATTAAAAAACTGATGTCACTGGGTAAACCCTTAACAATGTCCATTAACAGGGTGGAGACGGCAACCCCAAAATCAAGACGTTTCTGCACAGAGGCAAAGGTTAACTCTTGCCGACTGGTATAGATCACGGGGGTTTGTTTATTTTTGTGAATAAGCTTGACTTTTTCCAGAACTTGTGCTAGGAGTTGCTCTCGTTGGTCGGGACGATCGCGCAATGCCGTCACATCGATTTCGACTCCGACGGTGTTGGGTTGTTGAAGCAGTTCATCTAATTGTTGGCTAGTTTTTTTGACGTGGGAACCGACGATAATTGCCCCGGCTTCCCCCGTGGGCTTATACTTACCCATAGATTCGGGCGCGATCGGTTGAGTTCCTAAATTAGCCAAAGAAGTTAAAATACTGGCGGCACTACGGAATAAAAATTTTTTTCCCTCCCCTGCGGCGGTTAAAATATCTTCAGCAAAGCGATCGAGATCCGCTTGAGTTTCCCCATCTACCACCCCACATTGATTATTTTTGAGCTTTTGCAGTCTTTCTAAACTACCTTGACGGATATCTGTCAGTAAAAATCTCTCCACGTCATCTGCTTTAATTCTACCTTGGGTTTTCTCCTCCACATAATCCGGCAGATAACTGTAATGGTAGGCAAAAACCGAATCGCGAGCGAATTCCGTCTCGTGGACAGGAGTGGGAACGCCATCGATGATTAAATAGTGAATACTATCGCGAGTGATTCTGCCCCCCTCAAAAAAGGCCGGAATCAGGAAATGAGCATCAAAACCGCCCAATTCTTCGGCAATAACATCAGTTTCGATCGGATAATGCCCGCGCAGGGTAGAATCGGAACGACTAACCACCAAAAAATCCTCGATTCCCTCTTTAGTTAAGGCAGTTTTCAGGTTATGACAGACTTCTCGCGTGACAGACTCGGCTTTTTCGGGGGTTAAAGCGCGAGTATTGGTCAAAACAAAGAAAATTGGCGCATTATCTGCCAATCCCAAGCGGAGAGTATCTTCATCCCACCGCATCAATAACAGACAACTATGGACTGTTTGGGAACCTGTCGGGTCGTCATCTAAGACTATGATTTTAGGTCTATTATTACTCATATATTTTTTATCAGGATGGGAGGGACGGGAGAACCAAGAGAATCTGGTTAATAGTTTATCGGGTTCTGGTTCCCCATTAAAGTCGTCCCCTCCCTAAGCAACCGCTATCAATCTTGATCACAATCTGTCCAATATAGGATAAGCTATACCATGATTCATACAGTGACGAAGTTGAGCGCGGGAGACTTCCCTTTGAATACGTTAATCCACCCCACTGCGGTTATCCATCCGTCGGCAAAACTTGATCCCAAGGTTAAAGTTGGCCCCTATGCTGTGATCGGGGCCAATGTGGAAATTGAAGCTGATACAATTATTGATGCCCATGTGGTCATTGAGGGTCCGACCAAAATTGGCAAGGGTAATCATATTTTTTCCGGGGCTGTTATTGGTAATGAACCACAGGATTTAAAGTATAAAGGGGGCGAAAGTAGCGTAGAAATTGGTGATCATAACCAAATTCGCGAGTTTGTCACGATTAATCGCGCCACGGATACGGGAGAAGTTACCCAAATTGGCAATAATAATTTATTAATGGCCTATGTTCACGTTGCCCATAATTGTATTTTGCAAGATAACATTATTATCGCTAATAGTGTCGCTTTGGCAGGTCATGTCCAGATCGAATCAAAAGCAGTTATCGGGGGGGTTTTAGGAGTACATCAATTTGTTCATATTGGCAAAATGGCTATGTTAGGAGGAATGAGTCGTATTGATCGCGATGTTCCCCCTTTTACTTTAGTAGAAGGCAATCCCTGTCGGGTACGAACTCTTAATTTAGTCGGTTTACAAAGGGCCGGTTTTACCGATGAAGATTTAACTTTACTGAAAAAAGCTTTTCGGATTATCTATCGTTCTAATATAAATCTTCAGGAGGCTTTAGAACAAGTTTCTCTCTTAACCGATAATCCCCACGTTCAACATCTCTGTCAATTTTTACAATCCTCTACCACAGGAGAAAAACGTCGCGGTTTAATTCCGGGGAAATAATTTCTTGATTGAGGAACAGGGTATGGGGTATGGGGTGTGGGGTGTGGGATGTGGGCTTCGGCCGTGAGCTCAGCCGAACGGGTGTGGGGTGATGGGGAAGTGGGGAAGTGGGAAGAATAAATAAAAATAATCTCCTGTCTCCTGACTCCTATCTCCTGAATCCTGACTCCTATCTCCCGACTCCTGACTCCTGACTCCTGAATTCTTTTATTATCAAATAATTATCCAAATGCGTATATTTATTAGTACGGGTGAGGTATCGGGTGATTTACAGGCAGCGATGCTGATTGAATCCCTTTTTAAACTAGCTAAAACCCAGGCAATTGAGTTAGAAATTTTTGCCCTCGGCGGTGATCGCATGGAGTTAGCCGGGGCGAAAATGTTGGGTAAAACCACTCGATTGGCTGCCATGGGATTAATTGAATCTATCCCCTTTATTTGGCCAACTTTACAACTACAAAAACGGGCAAAAGAGTTTTTTAGAGATCATCCCCCCGATCTGATTATTTTAATTGATTATGTGGGGGCAAATGTGGCGATCGGTCAATCGGCTAAAAAAATTATTCCCCAGGTGCCAATTATTTATTATATTGCCCCACAGGTGTGGATTTGGTCGGAAGAAAATATTCCCTCAGCTAAACTAAGGGCCACAGCAGAAAAGTTATTTAATACGGAAAAATTAATCGCCGTCACCGATAAATTATTGGCAATTTTTCCTGCCGAAGCCCGTTTTTTTGAAGCAAAAGGTTTACCAGTAACTTGGGTGGGACATCCTTTAGTTGATCGTATGGCCAATGCTCCCAATCGCCAAGAAATGCGGCAAAAATGGGCAATAAAACCCGAAGAAACGGTGATTGCTTTGTTACCCGCTTCCCGTCAACAGGAGTTTAAATATCTCGTGCCGACGGTGTGCGCTGCTGCCCAAAAATTACAGGAAAAAATTCCCGATATTAAGTTTTTAATTCCCGTTCCCTTAGCTTTATACGAACCAAAAATGCGAGAATTAGTGGCGGAATATGGATTAAATGCGGTGATTATGGAACGAGATCAGACTTTAGAAGCCATTGCCGCCGCCGATCTGGCTGTGGCTAAGTCTGGTACAGTTAATCTCGAAATTGCTTTGTTAAACGTGCCGCAGGTGGTGGTTTACCGTTTAAGTGCAATTACTGCTTGGATTGCCCGCAATATTATGAAGTTTTCTGTGCCATTTGTCTCACCGGTAAATTTAGTTTTAATGCGAGAAATTGTTCCCGAATTATTACAAGAGGAAGCTAACCCGGAAAGAATTATGCAGGAATGTCTAGACCTATTATTAAATCAGCAACGTCGGCAAAAAATGTTAGATGAATACGCAGAAACTAGGGCCGGTTTAGGAACGGTGGGCAGTTGCGATCGAGTGGCGCAAGAGGTGTTTAAAATGCTAGAATTGAGAGGGAAATAATAGAAATATATTAGGGGTCGAGAATGGAAGAATCAATAGCAAGTTTCCATTTTTGATTTTGTCAAGTAGATACATCTTTTTTTAGCTAAGTACCTAAGCAAAATTAATTACACATATCTAAACACCTCTTGCCTCTTGCAAGAGTGCCTCTTGCCTATCTTCACTAGGAAATTAATTTTGCACGACTACTTACTAACTATCAGTTTTGTTTTTTTGGCCATCAGCAATCAACTATCTCTGCCATTACTTTTGTAATCACAGTTATCTAGCTGACGGCTGACGGATCAAGACTAATTAACGCTGAATTTGGTCAAAAATCGCCCCATCAGCGAAGAATTTTTTCTGGATCGCATCCCAGCTACCGACCGCCGTATAGGGGAACAGATTCGACACTTTTGGGTATTGTTTACTAAACTCTTTAGCCACATTAGCATTAACGGGACGGAAACCCACCTTGGCGAATTCCCGCTGCGCTTCGGGAGTAAAGAGAAATTGGGCAAAAGCTGTCGCTACTTCCCGGGTTTTGCGTTTATCAACTATTTTATCCACTACGGCCACGGGCGGATCGATCGAAACATTGACCGCAGGAATAGTATAGGAAAAACCGGTTTCTCCTTTTTGACGGGCCAGAATCACCTCGTTTTCGTAGTTAAGCAGCACATCCCCCTGATCCTGTTTAAAGAATACATCGCTCGCCTCCCGGGCATCTTTGGGTAGTACAGGAACGTTTTTATAGACATTACGGACGAAATTGGTCGCTTGTGCTTCATTGCCTCCGGTCCGAGTTACCGATCCCCACAGGGCCAGAAAATTCCACCGGGCCACCCCAGAGGTTTTCGGGTTGGCAGTAATGACTTTAATCCCCGATTTGGCTAGATCTGGCCAGTTGCGGATTCCTTTGGGATTGCCCTGACGAGTAACTAAAGCTACCACGGAACGAGTGGCGATGGCGTTATTGGGGAGTTCTTTCTGCCAACCGGGGTTAACTAAACCCGCTTTTTGCAAGCGTTCCACATCGGAACCGATAGCCAAATTTACCACATCTGCATCTAATCCGTCGATAACAGCGCGGGTTTGGGAACCAGAGCCGCCATAACTCTGTTTAATCACCACATCCTGTTTTTTCTCTCTTTTCCATTTGTTGACGAATAGAGGAATGATTTTTGAGTAGGCCGATTGAGTCACCGCGTAGGAAACTAGGGTGATTTCCACGGTTTGTTGTTTAGCTTGCTGTTTATCCGGACTTGCCAGCAGATTCCCCGATGCCGATAGGGGACTAGAAGCTAGTCCAATTCCCGTTGTGACGACGGCAGCCGTAGCTAGAGAAATAAAAGGTAAGAGGGTTTTCGGTTTTTCGGGTCTAGGCTCATGGATCACGATGTCATCGGCTCCTTTGTTTATTTATGGGAGATTGCTAGGTATTTTTCCTGAGATTGTATTTTATATGAAATAAAAAACAATTACAATACATTGAAGAAAAATTTATACACTCTTAGTTAGGTTAGATGCAAATAAATCAAGCCATTAATAGCTTGATTAGCTGAAAAAAGTGTAAATATTCGATTTATATAGCTTAAATGTGCCTTTAAATTCGCCTGAAGCCTCTTTATGCTTCCAGAATAGAGATTTTATTGTCTTTATGGAGAATAAAGAATTTTTTAGCGATCAAAAACCTCTCCCTAGGTGGCTTCACCGGTGAGGTTAGCGAACCTTAGCAACTATAGCAAAGAGCGGGATAGTTAGGACATAATAGAGAAAAAGAAATGAGGAGAAGCTTTCATGGCAGCACCCTATAGTGATGATTTAAGACAGAAAGCAGTGAGTGCCGTAGAGCGAGGGGAGAAAAAAAGCCATGTCTGTCGCACCCTCAATATTAGTCGTAATACATTAGACCTATGGCTGAAACGGAAGAAACAAACTGGGACGGTGGCCGCTAAAACTAACTATCGTCGAGGGCCGAAGCCCAAAATTGACGATTTAGAAGCCTTTCAAAAGTTGGCCGAACAATATGGGCATTTGACCCAAGAAAAAATGGCGCAAAAATGGGCTAACCCAGTCAGTAGGATGAGAATTGGTCAAGCGCTCAAAAGAATTGGATTTACTAGAAAAAAAAAACTTATGGCTACAGAGAAAGAGATGAAGAAGCCCGAAAAGAGTTTCTCCAAAAAATCAGAGGTTATGCCCCGGAAAGATTTGTCTATATTGATGAAGCTGGAATAGATAACACCATCGATTATCCTTATGGATATTGTCACAAATCAGAAAGATTTGAGGCTTTAAAGTTAGGTCACTGTAGCGAACGAGTTAGTGTGATCAGCGGTTGGTGGCGTGGTTCCACGATCGCGCCAATGGTGTTTGAGGGGTACTGTAATACAGAGTTGGTGTGTGAGTGGATAGAACAATTGCTATTACCCGAACTACTACCCGGTCAAATTATCATCATTGATAACGCCAGTTTTCATCCCAAAGAGAGAATCAAAAAATTGTTAGCTAAAGCGGGATGTGAAGTGCTATTTTTACCCGCCTATTCTCCAGACCTCAACAAAATTGAAAAGTTCTGGGCTAGATTGAAAAACTATGTTAGTCAGATTATCAATGATAGTGAAAACCTTGTGGATGCTGTGAGTAAAGCCTTCAGGCATCTGTCCTAACTAACTCGTTCTATGCCATATTACCCTAAAATTGAAGCGGTAGTGCGAAACGTTTAGGCATGAAATAGGGCTGAAATGCCTGAAATAACCGCCTAGTAAGGTCTTCAGTCCCTTGACTGAATCTAAAAGGTCAACCTTGACCAACCTTATAACTGTTTATATGTCCCGACGTTTAGTATCACTTGATACCAAGCTAGGCAAGGGGACTCAAGGTCAAAACACTTTGTAACAATTATTTACAATTGTCTCAAAGGTGAGAGTAACGGCGATAGCCACCCCCAGATTCAGAAGTCACAACTCTGGGACTGAAGCGGGGAACGGAAGGCTCCGAGGTATAACCTAACACCAGAATCGAGACCAATGCCAACCATCCATGATTAGGCGTGAGCCGAATGTCTGACCTGAACCATCGTAATTAATAAGCAGTGAAATAGGTTGACACACTGCGTTCAAAAGAATAAGGGAAACAGTGAGAAAATTTTGCTTTTAACTCACACAGACCTTTAAAGTACCCCGGTGGAGAGGATAAATCTAAAGATGGAATGCCCATATAAACGGAACGTAATAAACCCCTTTAAGGCTCTGGTATCGGTCGAAATACCCAGTAGTGATAAGTGTAAGCGCAAGCCTTAAAGGGTGTGAGATGTAACCAAAAGCCAACGCTTGACGGTAATAGTCAGGATATGCTGACGGGTTACGGTTTGATTGTAAGGATAGAGTTCAGTAGGAGTCTATATGACGAAATCGAGAGAAGGTAAAGGGTTCGGGAAACCGAAAACCACTAAGACTACGAATGTATGGAAGGCTATCAATTGGGCGAAAGTCCAAAGATATGTTTTCAAGCTCCAAAAGAGGATATACCAAGCGGCTAAATCGGGACAGGATGCAAAGGTTAGAAGGTTGCAACGTCTATTGGTGAAATCGTACTACGCTCGCCTATTAGCGGTTCGCAAAGTAACCCAAGATAACCAAGGAAAGAAAACAGCAGGAGTCGATGGAATGATAGCAGTATCCCCAGAACAAAGGCTAAATCTAACCGAAGAAATCAAGGGAACACTTAAAGCAAAACCACTAAGAAGGGTATGGATTCCTAAACCCGGCAGGGACGAAAAACGCCCACTAGGAATACCAACCATCAAAGACAGAGCTAGACAAGCGTTGATTAAATCGGCACTTGAACCAGAATGGGAGTCAAAAATGGAAGGAACCAGTTATGGTTTCCGACCGGGAAGGTCTGCCCATGACGCAATATCAAGGATATACACCACCATTAATCAAGGTAGCTACTTTGTATTAGATGCCGATATTGCCAAGTGTTTTGACCGAATTAATCACAACTTTTTACTGTCTAAAATTCATTGTCCAAGTTCCCTGAAAAGAGACATTAAACAATGGCTTAAAGCAGGAGTATTGGATAACGGCGTATTTGAAGAAACAGAAACAGGGACACCACAAGGAGGGGTAATAAGTCCACTACTTGCCAACATCGCACTGGATGGAATGATGAGATTAATTGAAACTTTATTTCCCAAAAAGAGATATATCCAAGCCGTCTCAATAAGATACGCCGATGATTTTGTAGTAATTTCCCCATCACTCGAAATCATTGAACAGTGCAAAACTGCTATTTCTGAATGGTTAAAACCCATTGGATTAGAACTCAAACCAGAGAAAACCAGAGTGTGTCATACACTCAACCCCATTGAATACAATGGGAAAACAGAAGAACCCGGTTTTGACTTTCTAGGATTCAATATCAGACAATATCCAGTAGGAAAATACAAATCTGGGAAAACAGGAGGGAGAGGAAGCCGATTAATTGGTCACAAAACCCACATTAAACCCAGTCAAAAAGCAGTTAAAGCCCACACAGAAGCGATTAAAGGTGTAATCAAAAAATACAAAACAGCACCTCAATCAGCCTTGATTAGTCATTTAAACCCAATTATTAGAGGTTGGGCTAACTACTACTCAGGAGTAGTATCCACAGATACCTTCAATAAACTAGACTACACAATCTGGTTAATGTTAAGGGCATGGACAGTAGCAAGATGCGGTAAAGCGAACTACGAAAAACTGAGAAACTATTTTAGACCGGGTACAGTTAAACTCAGCAATGGGAAAGAAAGACACGAATCTTGGTTATTTCAAACCAAAGATGGTTATCAATTATGGAAACATAATTGGACACCAATTGTCAGACATACCCTAGTACGCCCCGACGCATCACCTTATGACGGAAATTGGACTTACTGGGCGACCAGAAGAGGACAAGCAATCGACACACCGACAAGAGTAGCCAAACTACTTAAGAAGCAACAAGGCAAGTGTAGCCGATGTGGGCAGTATTTCACCCCATCGGATTTAATTGAAGTTGACCACATTCACCCTCTAAGCTTAGGCGGAAAGGATGAATATAAGAACCTTCAATTACTACACCGCCACTGTCACGATGATAAATCGGCATCGGATGGAAGCCTAAAAATCATCTACATTGACACCATCAGAAGTTAATGTAGATAATACAAGGACAACCAAAAGATGTCAAGTTGTATCCTTAACAGGGGAACAGTCAAACTAGGAGCCGTGTGATGCGAAAGTATCACGCACGGTTCTGAATGGGAGGGGAGGTCGGTGACGACCTTCTCGACCCCTAATCTAACGACTTCAATCAATGAGGATGGTGCGTTCTCAAAAATCCTGCATTAGGGAACGCACCCTACAGCGGTAGCCATCCCACTTATTGACCTCGCCCTGGCTTACAGTCGGCAAAACTTAATGCCTCTGTGTCTAAAAAACTGGCGATCGCCATCTCAAGAATCGCTTCAACGGGATAATCAATTTCAGTAGCGCGAGCAATCAAAGCATCCTGAATCCAGTCTGGTAAGCGTCTTAAAATAATTTCTGCATCAGTGGACGAGATTTGCTCTGAAAGTTTCGCTTGCATGGGTTAGGACTCCAGCATGAATTTGAACATTATAGGGTGGCTCAGTCGCTCTCAAAATGATCGCCTCTAGTTCTAATAGTAGCGCAGGGTTTTTCGAGTAAGGTATTGTCTGCACTGCTATGCGTACATCTTCGCTGTTGTATTGATCCAGCCAAGCCCACAAAAAAGCTTTGTGTCCACCTTTAAAACGACCCCGTAAACTTTTGGTTTTACCAATGTAAAGCAATCCCTGAGATCTATGCCTGATACCATTTTTCTAAAGTAATGGCAGAGATGGTTAATTTCCCTCACCCCCAACCCTTCTCCCAAAAAGGGAGAAAGGAGTAGAATGTCTGCCACGAATAAAGAAAAATGGTATGACTGCGTAAATGCCAGGACAATCAGGAATGTCACTAAAATCCCGGCTCAAGGGTTGGCATTGCTCAAAGGGAGTAAACGCAATTGCATCCAAGACGCTTCTTGCTTGGTTCTGTATTTCAGAGTTGTTCGTTGGCACGGAAGGCAGATTATCGGTTGTCGAACTGATCATGCCACAGAAAAAGATGGGTAGAGTCGATGGGAGGTATTATCCTCCGCACCTCTCTCTTAGAGCCGAGCGTGCGACTTTCACCGCACTCGGCTCCCGATAATCTTAGCTTTCACTTTTGCACCTGTGGATGTAATCGTGGCATGATTCGTGTACTGCCAAAAGATTATTGGCTCGACCATTAGCGTGATTTCTATCGATGTGGTGCAGATGTATTCTTTCCTCATCAATAAATTTCAAGCCACAATATCCACAGGTATGGTTCTGTCGGATTAAAGACCTAGAAGTTGCTCCATCGTAAAGTTTGGACTGTCTCTTAGACCAGTAAACTAAGTCACCGTTAAAAGGCGAATAATCTCCTCTAACGTTGATGTGCTTGTTTTCTGAATATGGCACAGGTGGAAACGCTTTTTTGACTAAATTTGCAGCCATCTGGCGGTTTACCTTTTTTTCTTTTAAGAACACTTTATATGTCCTATGATTAAGTTGCCATAATGAGAATCTTGAGCCATTCAGTTTACAATAGCGGTGGTAGTTTCTCCATCCTCTGACTATTGGAGCTAATTTTTGGGCTTTAATCTTTGCCCCATAATTCGAGTGATTGATGATGGCTTTAACCAGAAGTGTTGAACGTTGAGAAAAGTCAGAAAAAAAATGCTATTATAGATAGAATCTAGACAACTTATTCCCCTCACAATAGGGAGTTTGCCCTGATGACGAATTTTTCAAAACTCATAAAAGAGCTTCTCAAACCACTGCCTAAAAATGACTACCCCGCTTTAGATACTTTTACATTTTTGTCCTGTTGGATTGGTTTTGCTTTAGATAAAAGCATCGTCAGTATGAGGGACTTATGCAGTAGAATGGTACTTCAAGGAATTAATGTAAATTTATCCACATTTTCTAAGGCAAGCAAAATTAGAGAAACAAGTCCATTTGAGAAAGTCATTGTCGAATTAAATAAGCGTTTAGTTGCCAAAAAAGGAATAGAGAATGCGCGAGCTTTATTTCCTATTGACTCAACAATAATTAGCTTAACCAGTAAATTACTATGGTCCCAGGGATGGCATCAAGTAAAACTATTCTCTGGTCTTAATAGTATCACAACAGAGGTGGTCGGAATACTCATCCATTTTGGTCAAGGTCATGACTCAAAAGAAGGAGGAAAAACGATAGAAGCAATTCCTGTAAATGGAGTTGGAGCAATGGATAGAGGATTTGCGTCTAATCAAAGAATCACCGAATTATTAGAGAGTAGTGACAAGCATTTTGTCTTGAGAGTGAAAAATAATATTAGCCTAGAGATGCTCGAAAATGGCAAGTGTAAACTCGGAAAAGATAAAAGACAAATAGAAGTAAGAGTAGTCGCTTTTTGCGACCTAGAAAGTCAAACAGAATTTCGGCTGGCGACAGATTTACCTCTAGAAGGAGAAGGAGCAGTTAGTAATGAAGAAGTTGCCGAAATTTACATCCAAAGATGGCAAATAGAACTGCTGTGGAAATTTTTAAAAATGCATCTAAAGTTGGATAATCTAATCACTAAAAACGAGAACGGAATCCGCCTACAGATCTATAGTTGCATTATCGCTTATCTGATTCTACAGCTAATAGATATTGAAGAAGGATTTGGGAAAAGCTTATTAGACAAACTGCGCTATTTACAGAGTTTCATGTGTCAACATATTAGCTATGTACACTGGTTCCGGAGGATTGTCTATTCAATTTAAAATTTGATGTTATAGGGGTATTATGCTTGTCAATGTAAAGTTTTATTACAGGATTCAACGTTTCTGGGCTTTAACTTTCTGACGAAAGGCTTTAAAGTTTTCCTCTGAGGGATAACTTCTAAATTTTCCGTTGGCTTGCACAACAAAGTGCCACCCTAGAAAGTCAAATCCTTCTGTCGAGGCTACTAACCTTGTCTTCGATGGCTTAATGTTTAGACCTCTTGTAGCTAGAAAACTTGCGACTTTTTCCAGAATCTCTTCCGCTTTATCTTGGGGTTTAAGAAGGAACACCAAATCGTCAGCATATCTGACTGAGTAGTGAATATTCTCTATTCCATTGAGAGCGATGTTTGCTAGTAATGGACTCACGACACCTCCTTGGGGAGTTCCTTGTTCAGGAAATTCTGGGTTAACTCCTGCTTTTAATGGGACTTAAACGCTCAACAAAGGTTTAATCGAGTATAATCGTTACAGAATAAGCACTTTACGTTGAAAAATCAGCGATGAAAGAGACAACCCCAGCCGCGATGCCCCCATGCTTTGACCGATGGTGTCGGCGGTTTGACAATTGCTTCAAAAACGAAGCGCAAAAAAACGGCTTCAGACAATATTTAGGAGGATTATTAGGGGAAAGTGAGAGGAAAAACCTCACTCAAATGGCCAATAATGCCGTCGGAGTAGTTTATAACCGATTACATCACTTTTTGACCGAATCGCCTTGGTCAGACCGTCAGGTAAATGAATGTCGCTTGCAAGTGATGAACCAATGCCGCCAGACGCAAATCCCCCGAGGATTTTCCCTGATTGTCGATGACTCAGGACATCGAAAAAGTGGCAATCTGACCGCCGGAGTTGGGAGGCAGTACCTGGGAGAAATTGGCTCCCACAGACAACGGAATAGTCGCCGTAACTACTCATCTCTACGACGGCAAAAAAAGTGTACCCCTAGACATTGAAATTTATCAACCGGCTAGTTCCTTAGCCGAGGGGAAAGAAGACAAAGAATTTAAGAAGAAACCAGAGATAGCGATAGATTTAATTGACCGGAGCTTAACCAGAGGCTATCGACCGAAAATCGGGTTAATTGATGCTGGTTATGGCAATAACACGAGTTTTCTAAAAGCCCTGGAAGAAAGAAAGCTAAAATACTTAGGAGGAGTAGCCAAAAATCGAAAAGTAATTATTGAAAAAGAAGGGGGTGTGGAAGAAACAATCCAGCTTGAGCAACTAGCAAAAAGCTTATCAGAAGGGGATTTTGAGAAAATAACTATTCAGCTAGAGCGAGAAAAAACGGTTTGGGTAGCGGTATTCAGAGCGAAAATATCTCAACTAGAAGGAGAAAGGAACTTGGCTATCGTCATGAATGCAAGTTCAATTGAAAAAGCAACAGAGGTGGACTATTTCATCACCAATGTAGTTGAGGCAGATACAGTAACAGCGTCGTGGATAGTGAGGACTTACACCGAAAGAAATTGGGTGGAAGTATTCTACCGAGAAGCCAAAGGATGGTTAGGGTTAAGGGAATACCAAGTCAGGGATAAACGAAGCTTACTTCGTCATTTTATCTTGGGGTTTTGTGCCTATACATTTATCTTGTGGCATAAGTTAACTGGGGGATTGCAAAGGCGGTGGGCGAATCGACCTTTAAACACTTTTGTGGAAGCCTTGGAAGCTTTTCGGACAGCGATGTCTTTCCGTTTCTTTGAGTGGCTGACCGAGAATCGGGATGTGTTTGCCGCTTACAAAGCCAGTTTAGGCTTTAGAACTCTTGCAAATTAATTATATGTTATAATGATGGGTTAACTAATTTTCCCCAAAAAATCAGTTAATCAGTACATTTGTCCTGAATGAAAACTTGAAGTTTAACTTTTAACTCAAAACTCTTTAGAGCTGCTTTAATTTGGTTATCAAAACCTCTTTATTTAAGCGGCACAAACTATCTCAATTATAAAAATTGAGAATAAATTCTCCTTGACTTGATTAATCTTTAGGCAACTTTTAAGAAGCTGCTATACCTATCCCTAACTCACAGTTATAAATAGCCGCCAACAAGTTAACTCTTAAACTATATCTTCGACGACGATTCCGATATTTACAGGATAAGATTTTAAAGATTTTGAGTTTCCTATTTATAGGTTCAATGATAATCCTTTCTTTGGCTAAAGCCTTGTTATACTCTTTTTCTAACTCTGTTAATTTTCTATTTTTCGATTTCTTTTTCGGTGTATAACTATTACTATGGTATGCAGCTATTCCCTGATAACCACTGTCTTCTATGCTGGTAGTTAAAGGATGAAAACGAACTCGACTTTTTTTAAATAAACTAAAATCATGACCTCTACCTTTCCCACAAAAGACACAGATAATTTCCTCTGTATTTTGATCAGCTACTAATTGGGATTTTAAAGTATGATAACCTCTTTTACCCCCCAAAAAATCTTTCTGTTTCTTTTGGGGGCGTTCAATGGGAGTTTCCGTTACATCCATTACCGTTATGACCGGTATCTCTGCTTGATTGAGTAAAGCTTTTTTTCCTTTTAAACGGAAGTTTCCCGATTGTAAAAGCATTTTTTCCGTCTTATTTACAATCCGACCTATAGTTGATTCTGATAGTTCCCAGCTTGTACCAATGTGAAAATATGTTCTATATTCTCGCCAATATTCTAACGTTACTAAAACTTGTTCTTCTATAGATAGTTTAGGTTTCGGTCCCCTTTTAGATGGTGAATTAGAGTCGGCTTCAACACTTTTTACTGATTCTACCATCTTTCTATATGTTTGTTTATACACACCGAAACGGCGTTTGAATTGTTCATCTGATAAGTTTTGATAATCCATAATTTTGCTAATAAACATAGCAAAATTATAGATGATTTCCTGACCTAAGATCACATTTTATTCTTTTTTCCACTTCAATCTAAGAATTGAGAAAAAAGCAAAACCCTCCATTATACCATAAAAAAATTATGCAAGAGGTCTTTTGTTTGGGCTTGAAATTTGTTTAAGTCCCATTAAGCATCTCATCAATCCAGCTTTGATGCTTTGGGGAGCAATGATTAATTCCCTTAATGTGTTGTGGTTGATTCTATCGAAGCATTTCTCGATGTCTAATTCTAGGATTCTTTTGTTTAATCCGTTGCTGCTACTTCTTAAGTTTAAGAAGAGTATTTTTTGACAATCGTGAGCGGAACGTCCAGTTCTAAAACCGTAGCTCCTTTCGTGAAATGTGGCTTCGTGGGCAGGTTCTAGGGCGTATTTGACAAGACATTGCCAAGCTCTATCTGAGATGGTAGGAATTTTGAGCATCCGGGTTGTTCCATCCTTTTTGGCTATCGGAATTTTTCTCAGTCCCTGATGTTGCCAATTCCAGACTTTGGTTTCTAGGACTGATTCTAATTCCCACCTTTCTCGGAATGAAAGTGATGCTTTCCCATCTATTCCTGCTGTCTTCTTACCAGCATTTAGTTGAGTTACTTGACGAATTGCCAGTAATCTAGCACTTCGAGATTTTAAGATTAGCTTTTGAAGATTTTTGGCTTTTGCCTTGTCTCCTACTCTCATGGCTTTCCACAATCTACATTGTAGTCGGAATAGATTCCTACGGAGTTTCTTCCACGGAATGTTGTTCCACAGTTCTCTAAAACTATTACTAATCATGAGTCTAACTGGTCTCTACTTGGTTTCTTGTGTTCTGATTACCTCGAAGCAATTACGCTTCGTCCTACCCGATGTTAGGGGTTACGTTGCTCGTCCAACCTACTTGAGTTTCGACTTTTCTCTTGACCTAATCATCGTTTTTCTTCGTTCCGACTGTTGGATTGTTTTGACAACTTAGGGTTGACCACTTCACCCACCTTCAACTCTAGGGATAGCAGATACCGTAACGAAAGCTCTGCGAGTTTAGAAGGTTGAGTCAACATTTTTAGCTCAGATTGTTGCTCTGAAATTGGACGCTTTTTCTGGTTTTCCCTTATTGTCTCCCCGTTAACGCCAGTGCGCCTATCTGTTTTGGCTCTGATTGCGTCCTTGTTCCCCGCTTCAGCCTCTAGATTTCCGAGTCCAGTCACTGGGGGCAGGTCGGGAGTCACTGTGTCCCTTACAGGGTAGGTCTTTCACCTACATCCTTTTTGTCAGTTATGCTGTTTTATCGGCACTCTAGGCTATTTATTCCCCTAGAAACGAATCGCACCTTTACATTTCATTAACGATCGGAACGATCAAACTGTGTTATACCCGATCGCTTTGGCAATCACTTAATCTTGATGATCGATATGATGTAGTGGACTGTTTCAGCTAATTTGGTGCAATAGATTCTCCCGATTCCTCCTCCTCAAACACAGGATAAAGATGTTTCAGCTTGACCCTAGTAGAGCATCAATTTTGTTTTGAGGGATAAAAAAAGAGCTAATCTGGAAGAAGTTATCCAACTTCAGACAAAAAAATGCCGAAGAAAAAATATATTGTAGATCTAACAGACTCCGAAAGAACTGAACTCGAGCAGCTAACCAAGAAAGGAAAAATAGCAGCTTACAAAATGAACCATGCCAGAATACTACTTTTAGCAGACGTCAATCAACAGGAAGGTGGTTGGACTGACTCGAAAATTAGTGAAGCCTTAAATGTTGCTCAAGCCACCATTGAGAGAGTACGAAAAAGATTGGTCGAGTCAGGAATTGAATCATCATTAACTCGAAAAAAGCAAGAACATCGCCGTGCCAAAATTATCGATGGGGAAAAGGAAGCACATCGGGAGCATCCCAGTTTTGCAATGAGTAAAAATACTCAGGCAATATCGCCGTTGAGATAAGCACAACGTAGCTTCAAATACTGAGGAACATTCTCTGCTTTCCATTGTGCTCCCACAATTTTCATTCTTGCACCTATTTGCTTAATCTTTGACTCTACACTTCCAGAACCGATGCAAATCCCTTGGGATTGATAGAGTTCGTAATTGGGTATTCTTTCTCGATGTTTATCGACATATTTGGTGAAATTTATAGCCTGTTTCTTTTTGCATCCCTCTAATTCCTCTAAAACTCTTTTCACCTCTCCTTTCCATAAATTCTCTTTGATTCTATTCAGACGCTTGTTTGACCCGCCTATTTTATTCATATTCTCTACTAAATGATACCAATCCAATATTTCTCTCCTTTTAACACCGATTTTCTCCATCAGATTCCACACCCCATCATGACCATCTCCTAAACAGGTGACTACCTCTGTTAAGGGCTGACGGTTCACCCATTCCAGTAATTCTTCATTTTGCTGAAAAAATCCCGCACATTCTTGACCATGCAGACTTACTGCTTTGTAATCTCGACCTTGACTCGGTTGTCCTTTGGGCGTTCTGATTCTGACTTTTCCGACCTCTACACTCAATGCTTCTACCGGACTCTTTGCTTCTGCTTCCTCAAATTTATATCTTTGTACAAGCCTCTGTTGACTACTGCCTGAAACTGCCATTCCTGTCGCCATTTTGAGATCTTTTTCCGCATCTTCAAAAGAGACTTTAGCCACTGCTCCTAAGCAACATTTCTCCAGCATGGGACTTAATCGATTATTCTTGCTTAATCCTAGTTTATCGGCTTGTTTCTCGCTTATCTTGACTTTCCCTATGATACTGCTTACGCTTTTGGTTCGCCCTGCTTGGGTTCCTGTTGCTGATTCAAAAAAAAATTGCCTATGGCAGGACCCAATGTAGTCAGCCAATGGTCTCGCAGGGCGGTTTCAATGCCCTCAAAGCTACGTAGTTGTTCTTCTGGGGTATTATCGACTAGAATTTGAGCAATGGCTTTTAAATGTTGATCTAGTTGTTCTTTTTGGTCTGTATTCATGATTCTACCGTTTAATTGTTTCTCTTTATTTTGCCTTAGCTAACGTTTTTAGTCTCTAAGCATTTATACTTATGGCAAAATTGGGATGCTCCCAGCACATCTGATTGCCATCGCTTGTAGTGAAACACCAACGGGACGAGCAAAATGGACACTTCAAATGCTGGCAGATAAAATGGTCGAACTTGAATATGTGGAAAAAATATCACGAGAAACCATCAGAAAAACCTTAAAAAAAATGAATTGAAACCATGGCTGAATCAATCATGGGTCATTCCCCCAAAAGAATCAGCGGAGTTTGTCTGTGCCATGGAAGATGTCTTGGATATTTATCATAGTGAGTATGACCAGCAAAATCCCTGGCTGTGTTTTGATGAGAGTTGCTGACAGGGGGACAAGCAAGCTGAAAAGCTTATGTAGCATAAAATACAGACACAGACTCCCAAAAAAGATCAGTCATATTTACCATATATGACCTAAATAACGAAAATGATAAGTGAACTATACCAGAAAGTGTGAGAAAATGAACTGGGACGAGCCAGATATCTACTGTTGTTAATGATAGTTGGAACCTGGCAAATACTAAAGCAAGCTAAGTTAGAGATATTAGCTGAAGCCTTACCAATACCAATCCTGTTTGAGAGTCGGAGAAAAAAACTAAAAAGATTTTTAAAGCTGGAAATTCTGAATATTGAAAAAATCTGGTCTCTCTGCCTAAAAGAGATGTTAAAACAGCAGCAGAGATTCACAACAAAAGGATTAGCGTATATTGCTATAGACCGGACAAGTTGGGGAGCAATAAATATCTTGATGGTGAGTCTAATTTATGACAAGAGAGCCATCCCAATCTATGGGGAGATATTAGATAAAAAAGGAAGTAGTAATCTCGAAGAACAGCAGCGAGTATTAGAAAAAACATTGACCGTGCTATCAGGTCATAAAATCGTGGTGTTAGGAGATAGAGAATTTTGCTCGGTCAGTCTTGGAAAGTGGCTTCAGAAGCAGAGTTTATACTTTTGCTTAAGACAAAAAAAAAGTACAAATGTCAAGACAAAAGAAGGAATTTATCAAGAAATGAGAGCCTTAGGTTTAAGTCCAGGAACTCAACTATTTTTAAATGATGTTAATCTTACAAAAGAGAAGGGATTTGGCGAGTTTAACTTAGCGGGTAAGTGGAAAAAACTTATCGGGGTTTTCCAACAAAAGAGCCTTGGTATATTCTGACTAACTTTGGAGATTTAGAGACGGCAATAATGGCCTATCAAAAAAGATTTGATATTGAGGAGATGTTCCGAGATTTTAAGTCGGGAGGCTATAGCTTAGAAGGTTCTCAATTAGCACCGAAATACCTATCAAAGCTGATAATTGTTATAGCTATCGCCTATACAAGTGCCACACTACAAGGTAAAAAAATTAAGGATATGGGAATCCAAAAATATGTTACAAGACCTGAAAAAAGATATAAAGGTCAACGCAGACACAGCAGTTTTTATGTGGGTCAACATCTCTATCATTGGCTCCAGCTACATCAAATGTTCCCAAAAAATATAGAAGAGCTAATGCAAATTAGCCGCTATCGGTTGAAGGATTACATCAAAGGACAAAGAGCGATATCGCTTGCCCTATCTACCTTCTAGCTCGCTTGTCCCCCTCTCAGTGAGAGTTGTAAACAATTAGTCAAAGAAACAAAAGAGAAAATACCAGCCGAACCGAGAGAACCAGAAAGGTATGACTATCAATATGAGCGTAATGGTGTAGCCAATATGTTTATGTTTTTTGAACCATTACAAGGTT
Source organism: Microcystis wesenbergii NRERC-220 (assembly GCF_032027425.1). Classification (NCBI taxonomy): domain Bacteria; kingdom Bacillati; phylum Cyanobacteriota; class Cyanophyceae; order Chroococcales; family Microcystaceae; genus Microcystis; species Microcystis wesenbergii. The sequence goes on from NZ_JAVSJA010000001.1 coordinate 2,868,888, forward strand.
GGCGACATGTAGAAGTTACACAACAAAGGACGGCGAGCGATTATGCACACCAAATGAAATATTTGGTTGATGAGCGTTATCCGGATGCCCAGAAAATTAGAGTAATTCAAGACAACTTAAATACTCATGTAAAAGCCTCATTATATAAAGCCTTTGAACCGGAAGAGGCCAAGAGAATTTTAGATAAACTCGAATTTCATTACACTCCCAAACATGGCAGCTGGTTAAATATGGCAGAAATTGAGTTGAGCGTTTTGAATCGTCAATGTCTCGATCGTCGTATCCCAGACATGGATAGTTTAAAACAAGAAATTAAGGCATGGGAAGAAAATCGAAATGAAAAGTCAAATTCAGTTGACTGGAGATTTACTACTGCTGATGCTCGTATTAAATTAAAAAAACTCTATCCCTCAATTCAAACTTGACAGACTACTAGCATCGCTGGTCGTAAACGTCCATATTACTGTAGATGCAGTCTGATTACGTTCTTTTTGCCATGTTTCTATCTCCCTTTTCAGTTCTTCCTTGCTAGAAATCCTTCTATCTAAACATTGCCTCGATAAGACGCTTAGTTCAGTTTCGGCTACATTTAACCAGCTAAGCTAAGACGCATTTAAAGCGCTTATTCTTAAGATTAGCCGAATCTCCCCCAATCCCTTTACTGTTGCCTCTTGCCTCTTGCCTCTTGCCTCGTCTCAACAAGCAATTTAAATGCGCGGGCAGCTTACCATTACGAGGTGTGTAATAAATTTCCAGTCTTCTAGCTAAACGATGAGCAACGGGTGCTGGAAATGCTTCATCAAGCGAGGCTATGTTATGAGTGTTCAGATTATCACAGACGAGCTTGACTTTTCGAGCCTTTGGATAGTCCACATCCAATAATTGACGAATTTCTTCTGCCCAATCTATTCGGGTTCGACTATCTCGGTTACTCACCCGTCTCCATCCTCGATGGGGGTCAAAAAACATGAACAAGGCTTGAACCCCTTCACGACTATAGTGATAGTCTTCTTTTTTATCTTGTCCAGGTTGCATGGGTATCGGGGGGTAAACTTCTCCAAGTAGTTGCTTTGATGCCTCATCCATGGCGATTAACGGTTCTTCTTCCGATGGCTGAGTGCCATACAGGTCAAGGACAACTTCCATCTGGGCAACAAATCGGGCTAAATCCTGTTCCGGAATACAGTATCTTTGGGTTTTCCAAGGGCGTAATTGGTTTTTTTTAGAGTACGCCACACCGTTGGACTGGAAATCTCGGTGATAATTTGTCTTTGTTTGAGTTCCGAGGTTAATAGTCGGATTGTCCACTCGGCTCGGCCAGATGGTGGCTCCGAACAGCACAGGGCAATGATTTGGGCGGCGGCGGCTCCATCAACTTTTGCCGGAGTGGGGGGAGTTTTTCTCAATTTCCGTTCTAATGCTGGTTTTTCGCCTTTTTGAAGAAATCTTTGACGAATACGTCCCACTGTGTTTCTATGGACCTCTAAAGCTTCGGCTATTTCTTCATCTGTCCATTTTCTTTTCGCCTGTTCTCCCTCGTCACACATCAGCAAAATCCGAGCGTGGAGAATTTTTTTAGCCGGTGCATAGCCATTACGACTGATTTGTTCGAGGTTTTCTCTTTGTTCCCCTGTTAGATTGACTTTATCTCGCCGACCTCTTCCCATGATTGATGTCCTCTGCTTGTTCGAGCTATTGCCCTATTTTAGCTGAAACAGTCCACTACAAGATCGGCTACAAGATCGGCGATCGCACTTAATCTTCAAGATCGATATGATGTAGGGTGTGTTAGTGGGACTTAAACAAATTTCAAGCCCAAATGTAGCCCAAAGCCGCTTTGTGAGCGGAAAAGACATCAATATTCTGCGTTAGCCAAGGGAAAAAACGAAAAGACATCGCTGTACGAAAAGCCTCCAAAGCATCAGTAAATGTCTCCAAAGGTTTATTCGCCCATCGCCTTTGTAGTCCCCCGGTTAAGTGATGCCAGAGAATAAAAGTGTAGGCACAAAACACCAGGATAAAATGGCGAAGAAGGCTTTCTTTCTCGCGAACCTGATATTCTCTTAGCCCTAACCATCCTTTCGCCTCTCGATAGAAAACTTCTACCCAATTTCTTGGCGAGTAAGTTTCTACTACCCACTGCGGGGTTACTTTTTCCGCCTGGACATTCGTGATAAAATAATCGATGTCCGTCGCTTCTTCCCAAGAACTCGCGTTCATGACGATGGCAAAAGTTCTCTCTTCTTCTAAAGAAGCGATGCGAGCAGAAACAATAAATACGTACAGGGTTTTCGGTTTTTCAACTGAGAGAATTACTGGGGTAAAACTCTCTGGCTTCAAGCTTTTTGCTAATTTCTCCAGACTGATTTCTTCCTCGATTCCTGATTCCGTTTTTCGGATAATTTTTCGATTTTTAGCCCCTCCTCCTAAATACTTTAGTTTTCTCTTTTCTAACTCTTTCAGAAACGGCGTGTTGTTTCCATACCCCGCCTCTATCAAGACAATTTTCGGTCGGTATTTTCGCTTTAAACTTCGGTCGATTAATTCGAGTCCGAGTTCGGGTTTCTTTTTCAACTCTTCGTCTTCTTTTCCCGATAGTAGAGAAGATGCCGGTTGATAGCTCTCGATGTCTAAGGGTAAGCTTTTTTTCCCGTCGTAGAGATGGGTGGTTACTACCACTACTCCGTTGTCTGTCTTGCCGATCTCACCGAGGTATTGTCTTCCGACTCCCTCGGTAAAATTGCCACTTTTTCGATGTCCCGAATCATCCAGAATCATCGTGAAGCCCACGCCGATCCTAGTCTGCGAGCATTTGTTCATCACTTCCAGACGACGTTGGTTAATTTGCGTCGCCGACCAAGGAGCCTCGGTTAAAAAGTGATGTAATCGGTGATAAACCACCCCCACCGAGTTATCCGCCATCTGGGTTAGGTTTTTTCGCTCGCTTTCTCCTAATAATCCGCCTAAATAGTGTCGGAAGCCATCTTTTTGCGACTGGTTTTTGAAACAGTCATCGAATCTAGCGCACCATCTCTCGAAGCAGGGCGGCATAGCGGATGGGGTCGTTTCTCCCATGGGCGTATTTTGACGTGAAAGCCTACTATGACTTGATTATAGCTAAAAAAATTCGGTTCTGTGTTTAAGTCCCATTAGCGTCAGCGTAACGCACGAATTTGTTGATTATCATTCAAGTTGTACATTTCATAATACACTCTACTGGACTGTTTCAGCTAAAATAGGGCAATAGCTCGAACAAGCAGAGGACATCAATCATGGGAAGAGGTCGGCGAGATAAAGTCAATCTAACAGGGGAACAAAGAGAAAACCTCGAACAAATCAGTCGTAATGGCTATGCACCGGCTAAAAAAATTCTCCACGCTCGGATTTTGCTGATGTGTGACGAGGGAGAACAGGCGAAAAGAAAATGGACAGATGAAGAAATAGCCGAAGCTTTAGAGGTCCATAGAAACACAGTGGGACGTATTCGTCAAAGATTTCTTCAAAAAGGCGAAAAACCAGCATTAGAACGGAAATTGAGAAAAACTCCCCCCACTCCGGCAAAAGTTGATGGAGCCGCCGCCGCCCAAATCATTGCCCTGTGCTGTTCGGAGCCACCATCTGGCCGAGCCGAGTGGACAATCCGACTATTAACCTCGGAACTCAAACAAAGACAAATTATCACCGAGATTTCCAGTCCAACGGTGTGGCGTACTCTAAAAAAAACCAATTACGCCCTTGGAAAACCCAAAGATACTGTATTCCGGAACAGGATTTAGCCCGATTTGTTGCCCAGATGGAAGTTGTCCTTGACCTGTATGGCACTCAGCCATCGGAAGAAGAACCGTTAATCGCCATGGATGAGGCATCAAAGCAACTACTTGGAGAAGTTTACCCCCCGATACCCATGCAACCTGGACAAGATAAAAAAGAAGACTATCACTATAGTCGTGAAGGGGTTCAAGCCTTGTTCATGTTTTTTGACCCCCATCGAGGATGGAGACGGGTGAGTAACCGAGATAGTCGAACCCGAATAGATTGGGCAGAAGAAATTCGTCAATTATTGGATGTGGACTATCCAAAGGCTCGAAAAGTCAAGCTCGTCTGTGATAATCTGAACACTCATAACATAGCCTCGCTTGATGAAGCATTTCCAGCACCCGTTGCTCATCGTTTAGCTAGCCTGCATTATTCATGAGAGTAGGGTAAAAAACCCTGAAACCACTACCAGATATAAGTTACAGCGACTTGATCTCAACAACAGTCTGTTTTGTCTCTCCGTCACTGGGCTTTCAGGAGAGAAAATAATGGTTAAAAAAGCAGAAAAAAGGGGACAAAAAACTCTATAATGTTAGGGACAGTAAGAGTTAAAATTTTCGTTGATCATGACTGAGTTTTCTTCTCAAATTTCGCTAAACTTCTTTACCAAAAAACCTTTAGAAGCCAAGTTCTCTAGCCTTGATTTGAGTTCAGATGCGGGGGTACTTCTGGTTAGACAAGCAGAAGAACAACTGAAAATTTGTGAAGGATTAGCAGATTGTTTGGAGGATAATCGAGAGCCAGGTAAAGTAAAACATTCTCTACATCAGTTAATTAGTCAACGAGTCTATCAAATAGCATCGGGCTATGAAGATAGCAACGACAGTAACTATTTGCGTGATGATCCTATTTTTAAGATTGCTTGCGATAAAGTTCCGCTTCCAGGAGAAGAATTATTAGCTAGTCAGCCAACGATGAGTCGATGGGAGAATCAGGTAACAAACAGAGAAATCAAAGGAATGCGTCGCTTTTTTGTTGACCAATTCCTCAAAAGTTATTCACAACAACCAGAAGAAATATTGCTAGATATAGATGGCTGGGATGCTTTGACTCATGGGCATCAGCAACTAAGCTTATTTCATGGTTATTATGGACACTATATTTACTTTCCCGTATTAATTAATGAAGCTGCGAGCGGTTACCCGTTAGTTCTACAACTTCGAGCGGGAAATTCTCCCCCAGGTAAAGGGGTAGCGGGGATACTAAGATGGCTATTTTGGCGGTTAAGAAAAGCGATGCCAGGAGTAAGAATTATTTTACGAGGAGATGCGGGCTTCTCCTTGCCTGAAATCTTGAAAGTTTGCGAACGCAGTGAAGTTAAATATGCGTTTGGTTATAGTAGTAATGCAGTCTTGAAACAAAAAATTAGTTATCTTCTGGATCAAGCAAGATTACAATATCATCGCACGGGAGAAAAAGCCCGATTATTTGATGATGTTTATTATGCGGCGGGGACTTGGAAAGAGCCACGACGAGTAGTAATGAAGGCAGAATGGCTAGAAAAAGGGGCTAACCCCAGATTTATCGTTACCAATTTACTCACAGATGCCCAAGAACTCTAGGATGATTTTTATGTCCAAAGAGGAGCTAGTTCGGAGCATAGAATTAAAGAATTAAAACTAGGAATCAAAGCTGACAGACTCAGTTGTCAAAAATTTATTGTCAATCAGTTTCGTCTGTTTTTATCTCAAGCTGCTTATATTTTGCTGCTGGGGATTCGGCAAGCAGCACAGGGGACAAGATTGGCAAAGGCGACAGTTTCTCGTTTAAAAGAAACTCTTATTAAAACTGCGGCAAAAGTTAGTGTTTCGGTCAGAAAAGTATTAGTTGAGTTAGCAGCTCATTGTCCATTTGCTTATGAAATTAGTCTAATTTCACAGCGACTTTCTAGTGGAGTTCAATTAATTTTTTTTTAAAGCCAAGCCTTCCTAGTATTATTGTATCTAAATGACAGTTTTAGTCGCTTTTTCAGGCTTTAATTGTTAATTTTGTGCGGTTGATTAAGGATTTTTACTTACTTATTTAAACCCCAAAAAAACTGGATGTAAATCCAGTTTTTCGGGTTCCTTGTTTTTTGGTTCATGAATAATGCAGGCTAGAAGACTGGAAATTTATTACACACCTCGTAATGGTAGCTGGTTAAATGTAGCCGAAACTGAACTAAGCGTCTTATCGAGGCAATGTTTAGATAGAAGGATTTCTAGCAAGGAAGAACTGAAAAGGGAGATAGAAACATGGCAAAAAGAACGTAATCAGACTGCATCTACAGTAATATGGACGTTTACGACCAGCGATGCCAGGGTCAAGCTGAAACATCTTTATCCTGTGTTTGAGGAGGAGGAATCGGGAGAATCTATTGCACCAAATTAGCTGAAACAGTCCACTACGCTCCAAATGTCTAATTATCGAAGACCTCATGTATTTGGAGGGACTTTCTTTATTACTCAAGTCATACTAAATCCGGTTATTAAAGACTGATTATCTATTCCTCCTTTTGCATGAGTGCCTCTTGCCTCTTGCCTATCCTGATATGTAGCCTATACTCAACGGATTTGGTATCATGCCCTTTTAAGTCGCAAAAAAGCTCTTTAACCGTTGTCGCAGCCAAGAGACGGGATTTTTCAGGTCTTCGGAGTCTAAAATCCCCATTTCTCGCAATTTCTGCTGACATTCGCCCAATTCCTCTTGACGTTGGGCGAGTGCCTGAGTGAATTCCTCCGCTAGAGCCGGATAAGTAGTGATAGGATGCTGAAACCCCTGACGATCGAGCAAAAATAACAAGGTTTCCCCCACTGCTTGCATAGTGGTGGGAGAGGGAATCTCTAATATTAACGGTAATTCCCCAAAATATTGACCTTTATTAAAAGCAAAAATTTTACGACTGATTTTATCGTTTTCATAAAAAGCATCCACTTGTCCCTGCAAAACAATACAGAAATAATTAGTTCTTTCTCCCTGTCTAATTAAAATCTCCCCGTCCTGGAGATGTTTACGACAACCCATTTCAATTAATACACGCAATTGCAGCTCGTTAAAATGTTTAAAGTAACTCACCTCCAAGGTGATTTCTGCTCAAGAAGATACCTGATAGATTAAAATAGGGAAAATGGCGAGTAGGAAAGAAAAAAATGGTGTCTATGCCAGAAGATACAGCCTTAACCCCCTCTCAAATCGAAGACTTACGTTTTGCAGCTAAAAAGATGACGGGAGCTTCTCGGCGAGCCTTTCAAGGGAGGATTTGTCAAAAGTATTTTGAAGGGAATGCCAGAAAAACGGAAAAAATCTTGGGTTGGGGGCTCCCGAGCAGTCCAATGGGGATTAGAAGAACAAAGAAGCGGAATAATATGTGTTGGGCGACAGTCAACTCATAGTGGAGCGAAAAAATGGGAAGAGAAACAACCCGAAGCTGCCGAGTCTTTAAGAAAAATAGCCGAGTCATACGCACAACAAAATCCAACATTTAATAACCCCATTGCTGATACTCGAATGACGGCTTCTGAGGCGAGAAAACAATTAAAATTATTGGGATATAAAGAGAGTCAAATTCCTTGTCTAAGCACAAGGGCAGTGGTGTTAAATAGAATGGGCTATCGGTTAAGAAAAGTAGTAAAAGCTCAACCTAAAAAAAATGCCAGAAACCGATGCTATCTTCTTAAACTTAAAGAAAAGAGATGAAGAAAATTCGGAAAAAGTGAAGCGGATTAGCATGAACTGTAAAGCGACAGTAGAACTGGGAGAATATTCCCGTGGCGGCAAAACCAGAGGAAATAATCAGGTCCTTGGTTATGATTTAGGAGAAAAAGAAAAATTTATTCCCTGTGGCATTGTTGATGAGGATAAGGGACAACTTTATCTTAACTTTGGAGGTTCTTAAAAAACGAGTGACTTTATGGTAGATAGTCTATATCAATGGTGGGAAAACCTGAGGGAAACCGAAAAACAAGCAACAAAAATTATTCAAATAAAAATGGATAATGGCCCAGAGAATAGTGGTGTGAGAACTCAATTTTTGAAGAGGATGGTAGAGTTAGCCGCTCAGATTAAAAAATTATTTCATCTTCTTTATTTTCCGCCTTATCACAGCAAGTATAATCCGAGAGAACGTTGTTGGGGAATTTTAGAACAACCTTGGAATGGAACTCTATTAAAGGATGTTGACACTCTGTTAGGTTGGGCAAAAAGCATGACAGGGAAAGGATTACATCCGATTATTAGCCTGAGTCAAAAAGTTGCTCAAAAAGGAATTACCTTAACGAAAAAAGAGATGAAAGAGGTTGAAAGACATTTAGAACGTGATTCTAAGTTGCCGAAGTGGGATATTTTTATTCGACCCAATATGGCCTAATTAATAGTTTTGTCCTCATGAGTGGAACAGGTCAATAAAGTTGAAGTTAGTCAAGTTTAATTAGCGGAATTAATCTGCTAATATTTGTCTTTTATTTACTTGTCAAAAAAACGTCATTAGAACTTGAAAATCAAGTTAGGTTAGCGGAAGGTGTTCGCTAACTATTTTCCCCTTATTTTTTAAGTTGATTAGATTAGGTAAACTCTTTGTCAGAAATCACCTAGACACCATTTTTTTCTTTCCTACTCGCCATTTCCCCTATTTTAATCTATCAGGTATCTTCTTGAGCAGAAATCACCTTATCGCTCAGTTATCTCTCCCGTCGGTCGGTTTGCCGGTCGTTTGGGTCAGTTGGTACGCTTCCGTCCCAGTTCCCGAACGACCCAACAGGTTAAAGGACGAGCCGTTCTTGCACGATTTGAAGGTTGGTGACACCGTTACCATAAATGGGAACCATCCCGAAGCCGCCGGCAAAACCTTCGAGGTCAGGGAGTTTAAGGGGAACGGCTGGATTCTCACCACCGACAACCGGCTATTTCACTGCGAGTTTTTTCTGCCCCGCGATCCGACCCCCGAACCTCACTTAACGAAATCCGGTCGGGAAGACCCCGCGCCCGAATACTTGGCCATCGCCCTGATCCGTACCGACGGCGGTACACAACCGAGGGCGATGATCGATCGACTCACCGTCGCCGAATATGCCGAGGATATGCGTTCCGGTGATCATTTTCCCCCCGTGTTGGTGTTCTGGGATGGCGGCGATTACTGGTTGGCCGATGGGTTTCACCGGCTGCTGGCCCCCCAGTCGCTGGAATTACCCACAATCGCCGTCGATATCCGTCGGGGAACCAGACGGGATGCGATCCTCTACTCGGTCGGGGCGAATGCCCACCACGGTCTCAGACGCAGTAATGCCGATAAACGACGGGCGGTGTTGATGCTCTTGCAGGACGGGGAATGGTCGCGGTACAGTAACAACCGTATCGCCAAATTATGTTTTGTTTCCAGATTCGTTAAGTGAGAGACAGAGAATTTATCAGACTAAACACGGAACCATCTCGATCATGGACACCACTAACATCGGTCGGCATCGAAAATCGTTAAGTGAAAGAGAAGATGGGACGTTAACGGAAAATTCGTTAAGTGAGGATGAAACCCTAACGGAAAAATCGTTAGGTGAGGATGGGTCGGTTAAATCTACTCGGTTGACCGTGGGAAATTCCGTCACCGTTACCGGTGAGCATCCCAGAAAAGGACAGACGGGGGAGATAACCGCATTGCCCAATCCTTACGCGGCCATCATCCTTTTCGACGATGGCAACAGGGAAATATTAAGTTCGGACTTCCTTTCCCCAAAAACCGTCGATGTGGCCGCTAAATTTCAGGTCAAGGAAGGGCTGAATTACAGGGCGGGTAACGGCTGTGAGTGGTATGTCAGGGTAGAACAGGCTACTTGGGAGCGGCTGCTACGATATCGAAATCGCATCGGTACGGCAACCCTCGATGGGGCCATCAAACGAATGTTAGAAAGTATCGAGAACGACCAACCTTAACGAGCAGTCAACTCGGTTTGATTTGCTCACTTAACGAATTTTTCGAGTCTCTCACTTAACGAATCTTTAAGTGAGGGGAGAATTGATCGGACTGACCATAGATAAGGCCGATATCGGTTGGAATCTTTATTAACAAAAAAGTAAAAAACTTAAAAAAAGAGCAAATAATTGATAGGTATAGTTTTGAAAGAAGGAATCGAGGTCGGGGTCATGAAAGACATCCAAAGCCAAAACTATAAGGTGGTCTTCCTGGATTTTCGGGGAGTGTCCGATGAGGTACAGAGGCGGGTGAGTCGGGAGGCGCGAGAGTACAAGTTAATGCCAGTGGTCTGGGTTCAGTCGCCTCTGTATCGTTCCCTGACCGTCGCCGGACTGATCCACGAGGCTCGCCCTGGGGATGGGATTCAGGTCGATGACCATTTTTTTGCCCATTATTCGGAGAGGGAGTTCCAATCTCTAGATTTTCAGTACCGGAAACCGATTTTTTGCAGCATTCAGCCATTTCAGGCGGATTTAGTGAAGCGCGGTCGGTGCAATCAGCTTGACGTTCAATGTTATGCCACCGAAAATTTTCGCAACTGTATCGCCCTGGCCGAAAGACTCGATGCGGTGGTGAGTTTGTCGGAGCAAGATACTTTTAGATATAGAGAGCAACTGGGAGCGCGGCCTTTCAACGTTTTTTTATGGCCTTATAACTATCTTCCGCCCACACCGCGGGCGAAAGCCGTCCCGAAGCGCGGCAACCTCAAATCGAAAATCTCAACCTTCTGGATAGGGGTGAAAGTACGATCCCGTCCGCAACCCCGTTTTCCGACAACGTCCCGTTGTCGGGATGCCGAACGTGATAATCTAGGTATCGTAAAGCAGGATTTGCGTTCCCCTAACTATCTCAAGCTACTCCAGACGTAATATGATCAAATTGATGGTCTATAGGCGAGTCATAGGAGTTTGCCAATGATTATTGATCCCAAAAACGTACCGGGTGATACCAAGACCTATTATCCCGCTCCGTTTCAATATCTCGTAGCTGGTCGGATTAAGCAAGCATTAGGAAAAGCTGTCGGAATGAAAACTTTGGGGGTGACTCTAATTACATTGCCCTCCGGAGGCTGCTCGACCCTCAGACACTGGCATTTACAACAAGACGAATTTGTTTACATTATTGAGGGGGAAGTGACCTTGATCGACACTGCTGGAGAACACCTCCTAAAGCCCGGTATGAGGGCAGGTTTCCCAGCTGGGCAAGAAGATGGACACCAGTTAATCAATAAATCGAATTCCAACGCTGTCTTACTTCAGATCAACCATAAAACTCCTAATCAGGAAATATACTATCCTGACGACGATATATTTTTCAAAGAAGTTTCTGATGGTTGGATTGTCACTCACAAAGATGGCACATTATGGGAAAGCTAAGATAACAGTCAAAGTTTAGAAATCTGGTTTCTATCATCCTATCCCTCTCAACAAACATGAAAAAAATTCTGTTTATCCTGCATAAAGCAACCACAAATCCTGGACCAATTGCCGAGATTTTATCCGAGAGAGGTTATCAGATTGAGAAGCGAACTCCCAGAGAAGGAGAGCAACTTCCGTTGACGCTGGATGACTATGAAGCCGCTATTAGTTTTGGGGGAGCCATGAGTGCTAATGATTACGAAAAATCCCCCTTTATTCGTGCTGAATTGGACTGGATTTCCACAACTGTTCTTAGTTCAAATAAGCCCTTTTTAGGCATTTGTTTGGGCGCTCAATTGTTAGCACGGGTTTTAGGAGCCACTGTAGCAAAACATCCTCAAGGTGAAGTTGAAATTGGCTATCATCTTCTGACTCCTACCCTAGCAGGACATCAATATTTTAATTCTGCGTGCTACTTCTATCATTGGAATTCGGAAGGTTTTGACATCCCATCCAGTGCAGTCAGACTTGCATCGGGCAGTATTTTTGAAAACCAAGCATTTCGCTATGGGGAAAATGCTTTTGGTGTACAATTTCATCCAGAAATGGTTCAAAGCACATTAGAACGATGGCAACGGACAGAAACCGAAGTAAAATTACCGAATGGTCATTCCTGGTCTGAGCAAATTCAAGACCATATTAAGTATGCTCCATTCGTCAAAAATTGGCTGAATGATTTTTTTTCGGGTTGGTTAGGATAAAGAGAGCTATCAACATTCATAAGTAGTCGTGCAAAATAAATTTCCTAGTGAAGAAAGGCACTCATGCACTCATGCAAGAGGCAAGGGGGGGTTAGATATGTGTAATTAATTTTGCTTAGGTACTTAATTTATAAAATGAACGACATGACACCCGAAACCTTGCAACTCCTCGCTCAACGTAGTGGCGTGCAGCTTAAGCCTGAAGAAATCGAGCCATTATGTCGCGTCTATGTCAAATTAGAACAGATGAAACTCCTAATCCGCAAACCTCGCGATTACAGTAACCAATTCGCCCATAAATTTCAAGTACATTAGACCTAACGAGAAATCCCTGTACTCCTTGCTCAATCTAAAATCTAAAATCTAAAATCTAAAATCTAAAATCCAAAATTATGAGCCAGTTGTACTACTTGAGCATTTCCGAAGCGGCTCACCTCATCTCCACCAAGCAACTGTCCCCAGTCGAGTTAACCTGCACCTTTTTGACTCGGATTGAAGCCCTCAATAATCACCTCCACGCCTTTCTTCTCGTCACCCCTGAACTAGCAATTACTGCTGCACAAAAAGCTGAAGCCGAAATTATGCGAGGGGACTACCGGGGGGCACTACACGGGATTCCCGTCGGGGTTAAAGATGTGTTTGATACAGCGGGAATTCCCACCACTGCTCAATCGCGACTGCTGCAAACTCGCATTCCTAGCCAAGATGCCACCGTTGTCCGTCGTTTGTCCGAAGCGGGAGCGATTTTGCTGGGAAAATTAGCCACGAAAGAATTTGCTGGAGGCGGGCCTTCCTTCGACCTATTTTATCCACCAGCGCGAAATCCCTGGAATTTGCATCACGTCACGGGCGATTCCAGCACTGGTTCAGGCGCTGGGGTCGCCGCCGGATTGTGTATGGCCGCCTTGGGGAGCGATACCAGCGGCTCGATTCGAGAACCTTCTGCTTTCTGCGGTCTGGTAGGTCTCAAACCTACATACGGCCGCGTCAGTTGTGCGGGAATGATTCCCCAGTCTCCCTCCCTCGATCATGCGGGGCCGATGACCTGGACGGTGCGGGATAATGCCTTACTGCTTCAAGCGATTGCTGGTTACGATGCCAATGATCCGGCGAGTGTCGCCGTTGCTGTCCCTGACTTCACTGGCGATTTAGAAACCGGGTTGAAGGATCGTCGGATTGGCATTGTTCGTCATTTTTATGAGCGCGACGAACTAGCAGATATCGAGGTTTGTGCCGCCCTTGAGCAAGCTTATATTATCTTGGAAGAGTTGGGCGCAGAATTAGTAGAAATCGAATTGCCAGCTTTAGCAGAATTTATCGCTTGCTGTCAAATTATTATGCTCTCTGAAGCATTTACTATTCACGAACAAGACTTACGACAGCGACCCCATTTGTACGGGGAAGGATTACGCGGTCTTTTGTTGATGGGAGCTTTTATCAGCGCTGCTGATTATTTGCAAGCCGTCCGTCGTCGCCAGGAACTATGTTTCGCGGTAGAACAAGTAATGCAAAATGTAGATGTCTTGGTAACAGCAACAGAATTTCGAGCCGCACCTCTTATTGTTAAAACGCGAAACCTTGATGAGGCAATTAGTGCCGATCCCTTGATGCCATTTAGTGTGACGGGTTTGCCAGCACTAGCGGTTTGTTGTGGATTTAATCAGAAGGGTTTGCCGTTGTCAATGCAAATTATTGGTAAGCCTTTTGAAGAAGCGACAGTGTTAGCAATCGGAAATGCTTACGAACAAGCTACCCCTTGGCGCAAATTGCGTCCAGAGTTGAACATTTAATCATAATATTTTTTCCAAGAACTGTCGAGCGCGTTCCTGCTTGGGTTGAATAAAAAACTCTCTTGGGGGCGAATCTTCAATCACTTTTCCCTCATCCAAAAATAAAATGCGATCAGCAACTTCCCGCGCAAAGCCCATTTCATGGGTGACAATGATCATCGTCATTCCCGTGTGAGTCAGGGCTTTAATCACGTCTAAGACTTCTTTAATCATCTCTGGATCAAGAGCCGATGTTGGTTCGTCAAATAACATGATTTCCGGGTTCATGGCTAAAGAGCGGGCGATCGCAACTCGCTGCTTTTGTCCACCGGATAACTGAGCGGGATAAACCTCTATCTTATCTGCTAATCCTACTTTTTGAAGCTGATGAATGGCTTCTTGTCGCGCCACTTCCGGCGAAAGTTTTTTGACTTTCACTAAAGCATACATGACATTTTTTAAAGCGGTCATCTGGGGGAATAAGTTAAACTGTTGAAATACCATGCCAATATTTTGGCGGATCTTGGCAATATTAATTTTTGGATCGGTAATTTCCACTCCCTTAAAATAAATCTTTCCCGCACTGGGCATTTCCAAGAGATTTAGGCATCGTAAAAAAGTTGATTTTCCCGATCCTGAAGGTCCAATAATTGCCACGACTTCCCCAGATAAAATTTCTGTAGAAATACCTTTGATAACCTTAAGGTTTTGAAAAGATTTACAAAGATTTTCAACTTTAATAATCACACTGCGATCATGGTATAGCATTTTCACCCTAGTTACTCCGTTGAAGTCGCTTTTCTAAAATGTGACCGCTCCAGGTTAAGAGCATCACCATCAAATAATAAATCGCCCCAGCAAATAGAAGCGGTTCAAAGTAAAGATATTTTTCAGCCCCAACAATCTGAGCGCGACGAAACAAATCAGTAACCCCAATGGTAGAGACTAAAGCTGAATTTTTTAGTAATGCGATCGCCTCGTTAACCAGGGCGGGCAAAATATTCTTTAAAGCTTGGGGTAAAATAATATCTACCATCATCTGCGGGTAAAGCACACCTAAAGATAAAGCGGCTTCTCGTTGTCCAACATCTACAGATAAAATTCCCGCCCGAATTGTTTCTGAAATGTAAGCGCCGGAATTGAGGGTAAAAGTTGCTACTCCGGCGAATAAGGCAGAAATATTGTATCCTGTTAATTGTGGTGTTGCATAATAAATAATCGCGATTTGCAGCAGCATTGGAGTCCCGCGAAAGATCGAAGTATAAATTCGAGCAAACCAAATCAGAGGGGCTATCCGAGAAATCTTAAATAGCGCCAGGATCGTTCCCCAAATCAAGCCAAATATTGCTGATAGAGCAGTAAATTGTAAGGTTACGCCAATACCTTTAACAATAAAAGGTAGACTGGGAATAATTTGAGCAAATGAAAAAATCCCAGAAAGCTGATTTTTCTTCGGCTTTGGTGGTGGTTGATTGAGCCATGTTTTCGCTAATTGGTCAATTTCTCCCCTTTGTTTCATTTGCTTTAAAACCGAGTTAAAGCGATCACGCAGTGGCGAGCCTTTCGGAAAAGCGATGGCATATCCCAAAGGTTCTAAATTAGGAATAATGTGATATTCTAATTGGGGATTTTGTGCGATAAACCCTGGCGCAACTGTACTTTCTACTAAAGCGGCATCTAAACGTCCTATCTTTATTTCTTCGATAAGATCGCTCATTTTTGTGCGGCTTTCAAGAATTACACCAGGAATTTTTTTTGCTCTCTTTTCTTGGACAGAAGCTAAAGCAACCCCCACTTTCTTACCATGCAAATCTTGGTCAGTTTTGAGGCCACTTCCCTTGCGAGAAACAATCGTACTTTTGGTTTCGTAATACAAATCAGAAAAATCTACATTTTGCTTGCGTTGTTCAGTGGGAACCATACTAGCGACGGAAAAATCAGCCCGACGAGACTGCAAAGCCGGAATAATCCCATTAAAATCTGTATCGAGAATTTCAATTTTATAACCGAGATAATTGGTAATTCTCTTGGCTAGATCGATATTAAAACCAATAATTTCGTCGCTTCCTGTTGCTGTATCTCGATAATTAAAGGGAGGATACTCTGATGAAGTAGCCAGGATTAATGCCGGGCGAACCTCTGTTTTAGCTATCACAATTCCTGGCTGATTCTGTCCATTTCTTAACAGTAATATGAGCGTCAATATGACACAAAAAAAAAGAAAAAATACTCTTTTATGTTGGTTTTTATACAATTAGATATACTCCACCTTTAATTCTAATTCTTCTAACAGTGACCGAGCAATTGGTTGCCAATTCAAAATTTGTCGGACATGAGTATTAGAAAGCTGTTGATCAAGTACCAGCCCATCTGCTAAGAGTCCAATTTGCTGGCGTGCTGCTTCCAGAGATTGTCCTTGAATTCGACCAGAAATACCGGCTGCTTGACTGGCTAAACGAGCAATTTCTCGTAAAGACAAAGAACATTCATCTACAACATTAAAAACCATTCCCCCTGGCGATTGTTCAATCACTTTAACATAACAACGCGCCAAATCTTCAACATGAACCAAAGCCCAGTGATTGTCTCCTGTCCCGACAAACTGCACTACCCCATTGCTTCTACCGCCGGCCACCAGTTGTCCCACCAGCCCTCCACCACGACCATAGACCATCCCGGGACGCAAAACAACCGACCGCACCTGACGCTCTTTCGCCGCCAAAACCTGCTGTTCAATCTCTGAACGCCAAGCCATCAAAGGAATAGGATTAAGCGGCGGTTGTTCGTTAACATCTGAGTTAATATTGCCCAAAATCCAGGTTCCACTGGTGTAGATAAATGCCTTTCCTGTTCCACTCAAAGCTGACAACATTTCCGTAACAGCGATGCGATCGCAATTCGGCATTTTCTCATCTTTCGTCGCTGCTGTATGAATCACTCCATCCACCTGACACAGCGCCTCTATCCACTTCAGCGGTTGGTGTAAATCTCCCCGCACTACTTCAATCCCAACAGCCTCTAAACTTTGAGCCGCTTGCTCTGAGCGAGCTAAACCGATAACCTGATGTCCGACTGTTTGTAGGGACTCAGCTACGGTACTACCAATGTATCCGGTTGCTCCGGTGAGAAAAACTTTCATATATTAGTAAATAATTTAACTTTTAACGGGAGATCAACTCTTGGCAACGATCGCAATTTTTGGAGTAGGGGATATCGGTCAGTCGATTCTACGGGGTCTGGTGACCTATCCAGAAGTGAGCCGGATTTGGGCTTTCAGTCTGAATGTTCAGCGTCTTGAGTCTATAGTAGCCGATATCGCCACAATAGCCTATTATCGCGATCGCCACCTAGACATCCAGTTTCAATCCCTCGATTTACGCAATCTCCCTCTGCTCTCGGAAACTTTAGCCAAGAGCCGACCTGATGTAATCGTCAATACTACTACCCTACGAGCCTGGTGGGTGCCAATGCCATTTCCACCGGAAATCCAGCGTCAGTTACAACTAGAAGCACGCCAGGGTCCTTGGCTACCGCTTCATCTCACCTTGACCCTCAACCTGATGAAAGCGAGACAGCAAGTACTCCCCAATACCCCGGTAGTGAATCTTGCTCTTCCCGATCTCGTCAATCCCGTTTTAAATCAACTCAATTTAGCTCCTACCTGTGGCGCAGGAAACTCTGAGTTTCTGCACGCAGCGATCGCCAATATCGTCTCTCGTCGTTTGGGAATTCCGCCCAAAGAAATCATCGTAGAAATGGTCGCCCATCATTTTCACTGTAATTATTTTTGGGGGAATTTAGCAGCGGTTGAATCTTTAGAAAATCGACCCTATTGGCTCAGGGTTTTTCATGGCGGAACCGATATTACGCCCGAACTAAATCCCCATACCTTGTTACAGTTGGCGGGACAACAACTTCCCCGCGGCCGAGTGATGGCGGTTCGGACAGGAGAATCGGCGGTGAAAAATATTATGCGTTTAGTGAGGAATGATCCGACCCGAACTCATGTTTGCAGTCCCCTGGGTCATAGTGGGGGGTATGATGTTCGCTTGAGGTGCGCTTACCCTGAAGTTCTTTACCCACGCCATTTGTCTCTAGAAGCAGCCCAACAGATTGAAGCGCAAGGACTGATTGGCGATGGGATTGAATCGATTGAAGCGGACGGTGAAGTGATTTTTACTGACCAAGCAAGTGCTGCGATGAACCGAATTTTGGGATACGATTGTCCCAGACTTAATCCGGCGGATGCTCCGGCGCGGGCTGTTGAGTTGATCGAACGTTTAGAAGCTGTTTGAAAAGTTAAAGGAATGCCTAACCAGCTTGAGATTTAGGCTTTAATCGTCGAACCATTAAATGTACCATAGCAGCAAAAATCATCATTTCGCTAGTCGTGGGCAAAAATTCATAATCTTTACCTAAAATGTCGGATGAATGCCCCCGCTACATTTTTCGACAAGATACTCACCTTTGCGGGGGATGAAATCCGACCAGAATAAGCTGTTCGTAATTTAAATTGCTTGTTGAGACGAGGCACTCTTGCACTCTTGCACTCTTGCAACAGTAAAGGGATTGGGGGAGGTTCGGCTAATCTAAGAATAAGCGGTTTAAATGCGTCTTAGCTTATCAATCCCATCGTATCGACTAAAATCGTTCGCTTGCGTCCTTTGACCTTCTTGCCGCCATCAAAACTGATGTCTTCTCCACCACTTGCCGTTTTCACTGATTGACTATCGACACGAACCGCGCTCGGTTGGGCATTTCTTCCTGCTTGTAGCCGCACCATCACTCGCAATTCATCGTTTAGTCTCTGCCAAGTGCCATCTGCTTCCCAATCCCGAAAATAGGTGTAAACACTCTGCCATTTTGGCAGGTCATGGGGTTCTAAAATTTGCCACTGGTCAACTGTGAGGTCTGTGTCGTATGATAGTCCTATCATTTTTGGGGTCTCCTTTTAGACCCTTCTACTCTACAACCATCTTTTCAAATAGGTTCTTGGAAAAATATCACGATGAGTGCTGAGGTAAATTTATTTTCGCCCGTCAAGCTCGGTACATACACCCTGCGAAACCGAATTGTGATGGCTCCTTTAACGCGCAATCGAGCCGGACTGGGAAACACTTGTGGACCCCTCAATGCTCTCTACTACGCGCAACGGTCTTCCGCTGGCTTGATTATTGCTGAGGCTTCCCAAATTTCTCCTCAAGGAGTGGGATTTCCCCATACCCCAGGAATCCATTCAGTCGAACAAGTCGAGGGATGGAAACTGGTAACGCAAGCTGTCCATGAGCGAGGAGGGTTAATTTTTCTTCAACTATGGCACGTTGGGCGCATTTCCCATCCTGACTTGCAACCTCACGGTCATCTACCTGTTGCTCCGAGTGCGATTGCCGCAACTATTGGTATGGCTTCTACAGAGGACGGAGAGCGCCCGTTTGTTACCCCTCGCGCCCTGGAAATTGAAGAGATTCCTGGGATTATTCAAGATTATCGTCATGCGGCTAAGAATGCTATTGAGGCTGGATTTGACGGTGTGGAAATTCATAGCGCTAATGGCTATTTGCTGGATCAGTTTCTGCAAGATGGTTCAAATCAACGGACAGATTGCTATGGCGGTTCCTTGGAGAATCGCGCTCGCTTACTCATGGAAGTAACGGAAGCAGTTGTCGAGATCTGGGGTAGCGATCGGGTGGGAGTTCGCCTTTCCCCAAGTAATCATTATTACAGTATGTTTGATTCCAACCCTCAAGCCTTGTTTAGTTATGTGGTCAAGACTCTCAATAATTTTGATCTTGCTTATCTACATTTGATTGAACCCCGATCAAATACGGATGCTTTTAATCGCTGGGTTCAACGAGATATCGACCCCAACGAACCGGAAGTGGGGTTGCCCTGTCGCTACTTCCGTCCTCTTTTTAAGGGGACGATTATTTCAGCAGGAGGTTACGATAAGGATCTCGGAAACACTGTTTTAGCCGCCGGATATGCCGATCTCATTGCTTACGGTAGGCTCTTTATTTCTAACCCAGACTTACCTGAAAAATTTGCTCTAAATGTCCACTTAAATTCTTATAATCGAGCAACATTTTTTGGTGGAGATGCTACAGGCTATACTGACTATCCATTCAGCTAATAATCGGGAAAAATCAAAAACCAGGGCGAAGGTAGAACACGTCTTTGGAACATGGGTAATGAGTATGGGGGGAAAATTGATGGACATCTCCAAAAAATGGCCAGATCAGACAGTGATGCAATTCAGACTTGAATTGGCCTTTTATTTGTATGAAAGCTTGGTTTTTAAGTGAATCAAGTCGAGTTAATAAAACACGCATATCAATATCACCTAGTTCGGATAGTTCTAAAGATTCTATTTTTAAATCTTCAACTTGAGGGAAAATATTTAAAAACTTTCTCTTTATTATCTCGAACGTATCGGGATATTTGTGATAAGTAGAGTTCTTGCATAATTAGGGTTTGCTGGAAAAGTTTGTTGGTGGGGTTAGGAGTCAGTAGCCGGTCGTCAGGCTTCGGCCGAAGCCTGGCTCCCTGACAGGGGGACAAGCAAGCTGAAAAGCTTATGTAGCATGGAATACAGACACAGACTCCCAAAAAAGATCAGTCATATTTACCATATATGACCTAAATAACGAAAATGATAAGTGAACTATACCAGAAAGTGTGAGAAAATGAACTGGGACGAGCCAGATATCTACTAGAACTCTTGCAAATTAATTATATGTTATAATGATGGTTTAACTAATTTTTTTGGGAAAATTAGTTAACCAGTACATTCGTCCTGAATGAAAACTTGAAGTTTAACTTTTAACTCAAAACTCTTTAGATATGCTTTAATTTGGTTATCAAAACCTCTTTATTTAAGCGGCACAAACTATCTCAATTTTTATAATTGAGAATAAATTCTCCTTGACTTGATTAATCTTTAGGCAACTTTTAAGAAGCTGCTATACCTATCCCTAACTCACAGTTATAAATAGCCGCCAACAAGTTAACTCTTAAACTATATCTTCGACGACGATTCCGATATTTACAGGATAAGATTTTAAAGATTTTGAGTTTCCTATTTATAGGTTCAATGATAATCCTTTCTTTGGCTAAAGCCTTGTTATACTCTTTTTCTAACTCTGTTAATTTTCTATTTTTCGATTTCTTTTTCGGTGTATAACTATTACTATGGTATGCAGCTATTCCCTGATAACCACTGTCTTCTATGCTGGTAGTTAAAGGATGAAAACGAACTCGACTTTTTTTAAATAAACTAAAATCATGACCGCTGCCTTTCCCACAAAAGACACAGATAATTTCCTCTGTATTTTGATCAGCTACTAATTGGGATTTTAAAGTATGATAACCTCTTTTACCCCCCAAAAAATCTTTCTGTTTCTTTTGGGGGCGTTCAATGGGAGTTTCCGTTACATCCATTACCGTTACGACCGGTATCTCTGCTTGATTGAGTAAAGCTTTTTTTCCTTTTAAACGGAAGTTTCCCGATTGTAAAAGCATTTTTTCCGTCTTATTTACAATCCGACCTATAGTTGATTCTGATAGTTCCCAGCTTGTACCAATGTGAAAATATGTTCTATATTCTCGCCAATATTCTAACGTTACTAAAACTTGTTCTTCTATAGATAGTTTAGGTTTCGGTCCCCTTTTAGATGGTGAATTAGAGTCGGCTTCAACACTTTTTACTGATTCTACCATCTTTCTATAGGTTTGTTTATACACACCGAAACGGCGTTTGAACTGTTCAGCTGATAAGTTTTGATAATCCATATTTTTGCTAATAAATATAGCAAAAGTATAGATGATTTCCTGACCTAAGATCACATTTTATTCTTTTTTCAACTTCAATCTAAAAATCGAGAAAAAAGCAAAACCTTATATTATACCATAAAAAAATTATGCAAGAGGTCTATTAAGCTTCTCGAATGGCAAGCCCAACTTGCTGCCCAACATTTTGAAAAGACGGGGGAGATTACCGTCATCGTTCAAGATAATCATCCCATTCATACAAGTAAGCAAGTCAGAGAATATTGGGATAAGTGGCAGCAGCAGGGATTATTTTTCTTTCAACTGCCCAAATATTCCTCTGAAATGAATCTTATTGCAACTGAATGGCATCAATTGAAAACTCACGAACTGGCAGGTCAAATTTTTCCCGATGAGGACGATTTAGCGATCGCTGTTAAACAAGGGATCGAAGCTCGCGCTCAAAAAGGAGGATACGAAACTCACTGTTTTAAGTTTAATTCTGCCTAGCTACTTAAGTCGTCCACACAACAAAAGACGGAGATGATAAAATCTTCAATAGAAATCATAGGTTTCACTAGGGCTAGAGGGTTGATACTTCTAGGATGACTGAGTGAGACCTTTCTTTGCCACTTTTTTTCTTTGTTGCACACGGGATTATATAGACAATTCTCAAAAACCGATGCTACTATGAACATATCTTGACCACTATTCCTTAAGCGATAACCAAGCTCAACGGGTCGTGTTGCCAGAAAAAGTATGGGCTTCGGCCGTGAGATCAGGCTTCGACGGTGAGATCAGCGTTCGACCGAGCGTTCGACAAAAGCTCACGCGGCTCGACTGAGCTCGCCGAACGTCCGAAGTCTCACGCCGAAGTCCGAACCGCCGAACGGTCTTAGGAACTAGGACGGATGCCGGTGGAGGGAAGGTAAGACTGGCTATCTTTCGGGGTAGAAAGCGCATCCCATTGAAGCAGGAAGCTCTCAACGACCTTGAGAGTAGTTCACAATGAGGTTCTACTTCTTAGTTCAAGCAAAATAACGATCACCTTGTACTCGAACAAAACCGTTACCAAGAAGATGTATGACCTAAATGCCATGTCCTGAGTATAAATCTACCCATATTCGTAAAATTGGTTACCTAGTTCCTAACTTGTATGTGGCCACTCGACCTAATTATCCAGAGGCTCTATTTCAAGAGATAATAAACCGCGTTCCTCTTCCTCGCGATCGAGCTTTAGATTTGGGAGCGGGAACGGGTTTATCAACTTTACCTTTGTGTCCTTGGTTTAACCAAGTTCTAGCTGTCGAACCGAATGAAGGAATGGCTGCTAAGTTGCGGAATTTGTCCCCCAAAATAGAAGTTCGACAATGCAGCATTGAAGAATTCAGTGAAAGACCTGAAAGTATTGACCTGATTACGCTGGGAAATGTACTCTATTGGGTTGATCGCTCTGTGGTGGAAAAAAAAGTCCTAAACTGGCTTCGCCAAGAAGGCATCTTTGCTGCTTATCGTTATGGAGTCCCTCGTCCTCCTGAAACGATACGAGGCATTTTAGAAACTGAGTTAACCGAACGTTGGCATTCATTTCGACATCCTCGACTTTTAGATGAGGATTATTCTCGTCGGTTTATTGCTGAGCAATCTGAACTTAAAGCAATTCAGGTTTTGACGGTTCCTCATGTGATTTTCTGGGATACTCAACAACTGATCGGTTATTTTTGTAGCACATCCTATTGCTCAGCTTACGTAAAAACGCTGGCCAATCCCGAACAATACGTTACCGACTTAGAAAGCAAGATTAGTGATACTATAGGTTATAGTTCTTTTCCAGTAGATTTCAGTCTGGAACTGATAATTGCTCAGAAGAAGTAAAACTTTTTTCTTTGATTTAGCAAGGTTTATTTATGTATATTGACCCTGTTTATTTGACGAAAGAACAGCTTGTTGTTTCCCTCACTGATAGTTCTGAAGTTGATCGAGTTGATATTGTTGAAGAGATCGCCACAAAATTAACAACTTATCAAGTTGCAGTCCTTCGCTCGTCTTCAGAAAATAAATTTAATTTAGCCTCTCTCAAAAATGTATTAGGAGAAGAATTTCCCTATGATTCTCCTTCCTCGGAAAAAGTCTATCTGCAAGCAGAAACAGATAAAAATCACTTTTTGTTAACCTACGATCCCAGGGCTATTTCCTATCAGGTTGCACTCAATTCTCGTGGTTCGCTCTCTCTCCATACAGATGGAACAACTTCTTCCTCTATTACGCCAGTATTTATCGTATTTTGTCATCTTTCTCACCCTCAATCTGGAGGATTAACCCGTGTGGCTGGGGGAGCTAGACTTGTACATTTTTTGGCTCGGTATTATCCCGAAGAGTTTTTAGCATTATGTCAACCCAATTGCGTCATTTCCCAAATCGCAGATGGTAGCCGCAGCAAAGAACATACGGTTTTTGAAATTCAAGATAATCAAATCTTCATTTATTATCGAAACGACCAGACCAGACAAATGCTTCCTCAAGCAGGAAAAAATTACCATCGAGTTCAAAAAGGTTTAGAAATTATCGCTCATTATCTGCAACAAGAAAGTAATTATATCCGACTTAATGCCTACGCCAATGAAGTTATTATTATTCCCAATCAATCAACTCTGCACGGACGAGATGAGTATGTCGATGGGGAGGGTCAAGTCAGACAGGTTCAAGGGGTGATGTATTCAGGAAAACAGGCGAACAAGCGACTTCCTCAAGGGATTAAACCCGTACCCGGAACTCATCTTGATCGTCTAGTTGAACGCCTATCGACCTTGAGGAGGGAAGAACATTCAGCCTTAAAACTCGAACCCAAAGATTTTGCTGAAATTCTCGACTGGGAATCTTGGGCAAATTTAGTTTGTCGCATCCCTTATACTTATCAGTGATAAGCTGTAAGTAACTCATTGCAATTAAATATAAAACACAGGCTAGAATCCTGTTCCACTTAAATGCTTATGAGCTTATAATCAGGGACAACTGAAGTCGCTACTAAGCTGTTAAGCATCTAAATTGGTCTATGGGGATAAGGGAACAGGGAACAGGGAACGGTGAACAGTACGGGTTATCTGCTTTTTTAGCTAACTTAACAATACCCAGTTTAAATGCGTCTTAGCTTACTAACTAGGAAATTTGTCAACTGGATTTTCTCAGGTAGATTTAGCATAAGATATTAGATATTTGATGCTAATATTCTACTTGGACTGGGTTGACAATTCCCTTTAAGTTGCTATAATCAATCTTGGCATTTTTCATTTTCTTCTACTTGTAATGACCATTTATTTTTTCAAAGAAACCGATCCAATCTATGGGTGCTTTTCCAATTTCTCGGATTACGGATTTGAACTAGATGGTGTCTGGTGGCCGACATCAGAACATTATTTTCAAGCTCAAAAGTTCGCCGGAACTGACCATGTTGAAGCCATCAGACAAGCTGTCACTCCAACTGAGGCCACCAAAATGGGACGCGATCGCAATCGTCCGTTGCGTTCCGATTGGGAAGACGTGAAAGATTCGATCATGCAGCGTGGAGTTCTGCATAAATTTCAAACTAATAAAGAAATTCGCCAAGTTCTTTTAAGTACAGGAGACGAACAGATTATAGAAGAAGCACCCCATGAGGAATATTGGGGTTCGGGTAAGGATGGAAACGGAAAAAACCGGATGGGACAAATTTTAATGGCTGTACGACAGGAATTACGTCAATCTCAAGAAATATTGTAATAATGACACAGCTTACTCTGGTAATTGGTAATAAAAACTACTGCTCTTGGCCCCTACGACCTTGGTTAGCAATGAAGCAGTTTGGCATTGAATTTAACGAAATTCGGATTCCGATTTATACTCCTGAATCCGAACAACAAATTCGACAATATTCACCAACTGGGAAAAGGCCAGTTCTCGTAGAAGATCAACTTAAGATTTGGGATTCTCTAGCAATTTTTGAATATTTAGCGGAACGGTTTCCTAACTTTCACTGGTGGCCTTTAGAACGAACAGAACGAGCAGTAGCACGCTCTATTTGTGCAGAGATGCACTCAGGCTTTTCTCATCTGCGCCAAAAAATGCCATTCAATTGTCGAGCAAAATTGCCCGGTAAAGGAATGACACCTGAAGTCGCCAAAGATATTGATCGCATCACGACAATTTGGCAAGATTGTCGGCAAAGATTCGGTGGTAGCGGTCAAATGTTATTTGGTGAATTCACAATCATTGATGCAATGTTCGCTTCGGAAGTCTTGCGTTTTCACACTTACGAGGTCAAAGTTAATTCTGAGTCTAAAGACTATATGGAAGCGATTTTAGCACTTCCATCTGTCCAAGAATGGCTTCAAGATGCCAATTCCGAAGTAGAGGTCGTACCTCAATTTGAGCTTTAGCTAAATTTTGGAGATTTATTAACTAAAAAAGGAGAAATTGAATGAGTGGTATTGTGATTTTTCGCTCTCAAGACGAGCCGATATCTCAGACGAATTTCAAGCGCTCCCTAGATGCTTTAAGCCATCAAGGTTTGCATCGCCAAAATATTTGGATATCGGAAAATGAAAAAGTGGGTTTGGGTCATACCAAACTGAGTATCATCGATGATCTGAGTGGGGATCAACCCCTCTCAGATGGGGAGCGAACCCGCTACATTGTCGCCAACGGTGAGTTTTATGACTTGGGTTCGGTTAAACAACAATTGAAACAACAAGGCTATTCATTTCAAACTGATAGCAGCAGTGAAATTGTCCTCCACCTCTACGATAGACTGGGAACTCAATGCTTGGATAAACTTCGAGGTGAATTTGCTTTTGCGATTTGGGATGAACGTAACCAGTTATTATTTGCTGCTCGCGATCGCTTTGGCGTTAAACCCTTATACTATACTGTTTATAATCGAACAGTGTATTTAGCCTCAGAAGTTAAAGCCTTATTTGCTGCTGGTGTTCCTGCTCACTGGGATCAGGAATCTTTTTTCTTGACTGACAGTGGTGTTTTACCGCCAAATAATACGCTATTTGCTAATATCTATCAAGTTCCAGGTGGATGTTTTTTAATTGCTTCTGATTCAGGTATCCAAATTCATCGATATTGGGATTTTAATTATCCTTTAATCGGCGATTCTTCCACTCAACTAACTCAAGAAGATTATATTGAAAAACTCCGCCATACCTTAGATGAAGCGATCAAAATTCGCTTAAGAAGTGACATTTCCATCGGTTGCTATCTCAGCGGAGGAATCGACTCCTCGACAGTTCTGGGGATGGCATCAACTCATACTAGCAAACCGATTCAAGCCTTCACTATTAGTTTTGATCATGCAACTTATAACGAAGAAGCAATTGCTCGCGAAACCGCCCAGCAGATCGGGGCTGATTTTCACGTCGTTTCTCTCAGTAATGTAGAGCTAGCAGAACATTTTGCTGATGCGGTTTGCCAAGGAGAAATGCTCACTTATAATGCTCATACTCCCGCTAAATATCTATTGAGTCGAGCAACGCAAAATGCAGGATGTAACCTAGTTTTGATCGGAGAAGGTTCCGACGAAACTTTTGGAGGATATGCTCACTTTTGCCAAGATATGTTACGACAAATTACGGCGGGACAAGATGAAAAGACAACCAGAAAGCTACTAGAAGAGTTGAAGCAAAATAGTAAACAAATCTCTCCTGCTTTATTTGTAGAAGGAGGCGCAGAAGCCTTAGAAAGTGTTCGTCAAAGTCTGGGATTTATTCCTGCTTGGATGGAACGGCGGGTTCGGCTCAAAATTGATGGGATTTATTCAGATGAATTTATGGCTCAATTTTCTCAGCGAGATGCCTATCGTATCTTTTTAAATCACATTGATGTTATCGGACAACTAAAAGGACGAGAATCGGTCAATCAATCGATGTATTTATGGTGTAAAACTCACTTACCTGTCTATGTGTTGCGGGTGATGGGAGAGAGTGTAATTCGATACCACGGGATTGAAGGACGCTTACCATTTTTAGACCGCAAAGTGGTCGAATTAGCAACTCAGATTCCTGGAGAACTAAAAATTCACAAATTTACTGGGAAATATATCTTGCGAGAAGCAGCACGACCGTTTCTCACTGATACAGTTTATGCTGGCAAAAAACATTCTTTACTCGCACCGCCTTCTACGTTTGATCCTCAAGGAGCCTTTTTTCAATTGGTTCAAGATACACTGCGAGGATCGGTAATGGCAGCCGTTCCCTTTTATAATCAAACAAAGGCGATTCAACTACTTGATCGAATTCCCGAGATGGATGATATTGAAAAAACAGCGCTCGAAGTTCCTTTGATGAAAATGTTGAGTGCTTGTTTTCTGCAAGAACGGTTTGGCTTGGCCTAAAAATCTAAATAATGGAAGAGTTTACCATGAGAGGTCATCATGATATCGGAGGTTTACCCTCTGGAACTATTGAAAGTTCGGAACACGATATTGCTTTGTGGGAAAAGCAGGTTGATGCTATCGAAGCACTTCTTAGCAAAATGAATCCCCCTTTAGTCCGCGATGATGAATTGCGACGAGGGATTGAAAACTTAGATGCTGATGATTACGAAAAACTGGACTACTATGAACGTTGGATTGTTGTTATTCGTCACATTTTGCTTGAGAAAAATCTATTTACTGTTGATGACTTAGAACAGAAAATCAGGGAAATCTCATCTCGATTTGATCCCAAATCTTACCTTTAAAACGCCTGAAAACACTATAGTGACATCAATCCCCCCCCCGTTCCCTGTTCCCTGTTCCCTCCTCTTAAAGTGTTAGTTTTGCATGACAGATTCGGTAGAACCTTTTAGCTTGAGCAAGATGATACTATTGCTATATGAGCCAATACTTTAATCTGGGAGAGCAAGTGATTGTCCGTGCGTTGTATCCTCTTGGTCATACTCGCACACCTTTTTATATTCGTGGTAAAATTGGTGTAATTGTGCGCGTTTTGGGAAAATTTCCCAATCCAGAAGCCCTCGCTTACGGAAAAGATGATCCGGAATTACACTGGCTTTATTGCGTACAATTTCAGCAAAGTCATGTGTGGGATAATTATACAGGCTCTCCTCAAGATACAATTACTGTTGATATTTATGAACACTGGCTAGAACCAGTCTGAAATAATGCAAAATCCATTCTCCCACGACCATCACGAACACGAAATTATCGTTGATAATGAGCAGCCATTAACGGACTATCAACTTCTCACACTGGCGATTCAAGAACTACTAATTGAAAAAGGAATTGTCACTGCTACTCAGATTAGAGAAACAATTGAAGCAATGGATGCTCGTAGTCCAGCTTTGGGGGCGAAAATGGTAGTACGAGCCTGGTTAGATTCAAACTACAAAGCGCGTTTGCTAAAGGATTGTAAAGCCGCAGCTTGGGAATTAGGGATTGATATTGGTAGCAGTCGCGTGGTGGTTGTCGAGAACACTCCACAAGTTCATAATGTAATTGTTTGTACTCTATGTTCTTGCTACCCACGCATGATTTTAGGATTGCCTCCAGATTGGTACAAAAATAAAGCCTATCGCTCACGAGTAGTCCGAGAACCCCGTGCTGTACTAGCAGAATTTGGCACAATCATACCAGATAATGTAGAAATCCGTGTTCATGATAGCACGGCTGAAATGCGGTATTTAGTTTTGCCGCAGCGACCAGAAGGAACAGAGAAACTAGATTTAGAAGCACTAGAAACTCTAGTGATGCGAGATGCTATGATTGGAGTTGCACTGCTCAAGCAAGCTAATTAAACCTGACACTTATGGAACCCAAAAACCAAAATTCTAAGACTTATAAACCTTTGCCCATTACTGGCATATCATTAATCCACTGGATCAAATTGATTTTGAGAAATGGGGGCATCGATCTAAAATATTTACCCAAAGCCTTGTATGTTTCGGCTCAAAGTATTAAAAATACCCCTTTAATTCTAAAAGAACGAGTTGAGTTTGACAAAGAAGTTGAGAACGTTCAACTTGAAAACTCTCCTGTTTTTATTATTGGTCATTGTCGCAGTGGTACAAGCTATTTACATCATTTAATCGGTCAAGATCCCAATTGGGGATATATTACCAAAGCTCAAGTCTTAGTGGGTGGCTCAGAATTTTTTCTGGGAAGTCCTCAAAAAGTTGAAAATTGGGCAAGTCGGGTTTACCCAACTCCGAGAAAAACCGATTCTTTAGTCTTGCACGCTGATGACCCAGCCGAGGAAGAAATTGCGCTGGTTAATAGTAGTCTATCCTCATTTTATGAAGGGTTTTATTTTCCTAAAAAGATTAAGTTTATTTTTCAAAAATGCGTTTTGTTTCAAGGTGATGAATCAGAGAAAACAGCTTGGAAAAATGACTATAAGCGAATGTTGTCAAGGATTCATCTAAGTGTAGGTGGTAAAAGACTTCTCATCAAAAATCCTCTCAACGGCGGTCGCATAAAGTTACTGTTAGATTTATTCCCAGATGCAAAATTTATTCATATTTTAAGAAATCCCTATGACGTTTATGCTTCGACGGTGAAACTGTATCAAATCATTGTTCCCGAATGGACATTTCAAACAATTAATGAAGCGGAAATGAAGGAAAATATTTTGTTCTTTTATCAAGAACTAATGAATCGATATTTCCTTGACAAAAATCTAATTCCTCCAGAAAACTTAGTAGAAATTAAGTATGAAAATTTCATTGGCAATGAAATAGAAACTTTAAGCCAGATCTATCAACAGTTTAACCTACCCGGATTTGCAGAAGCAAAACCCAGATTTGCTCATTTCATTGAAGAAGAAACCAAAAGACACAAGGAATATAAAGAGCGAGACAATAGAAGTAAAAAAAAGCTGGATCAAGAAACAATGGTTAAGCTAGAAAAAGCCTGGAAGCCCATTATTGACAAATGGAACCAAATGTAGTAGATTAGTGAAGTTATATAGCGGTAAGCGCTTGAGTGAGATACAGACCAAGCTTTGCCTAGCATGGTTTATAGCTTGTGACACTGTACCTAATACGACTGCACACCGCTATAAGCTAGTGAGGTACACATATTTTTCTTCCCTTTTGACTTTTGCCTCTTGCCTTTTGCCTAAAACCCATAACTTTTGTACCTCAGCAGACTGAAAAACGCTATAAAAATATAACAAACATGGAAATTTGTGAAAAAAATCCTCGAATTTGGGAACTAAACTCAGAGCAACGTCAACTTCTTCCATCTGATTTAGATATCGAATTCTATCGACAACATGGTTGGTATATCTCGAAACCGCTATTTTCAGAATCAGAAATTGATCGAGCTAAGGAAGGAATTGAACGCTTTTATCAAGGTCATCGCGATAGTCAATTACCCGTCGCGTTGCCAGATTTTGAGGATTGGACACCGAATCAGGGAGACGGGCTAAGAATTAATGAATTTCTGGTTCAGCGAAACCGACAAATTCATCAATTATCCCAGAATTATCTAATTGGAGCCATTGCTGCTTTACTAACAGGTAGCCCCCAAATTCGCTTATTCAGCAGTAGCCTGTATTATAAACCACCGAAGACTCAATCGGTGGAAACTACCATCGGTTGGCATCATGATCGTGGGTATTGGAAAACTTGCAGGTCAGATAATATGATTAGTGCGTGGATTCCTCTACACGATTGTGATGAAAGTATGGGAACTTTGACGATGATTGATGGTAGTCATTTGTGGACTGAACCTAATGGAATCTCACAAGGGTTTTCCCATTTTGCTAAATCTGATCGAAACGAACAAGAGAATATTTTGCTGGTTCATGCTCAAGGAAGACCAATTGATAAAGTCCCCATGAATCTCAAAAAGGGACAAGTCAGTTTTCATCATTGTTTGACTTTTCATGGCAGTCCTTCTAATACTAGCAGTCAGCCGAGAATTGCGATTGCTTTCCATCTACAAGATAAAGACAATCAATATCGTCTTCACCGCCAAGAAAACGGTAATATTCACGTTCACAATAATGATCGTCTCTGTCGTAAATTAGCAGACGGAACACCTGATTACACTGATCCAGTTTTTTGTCCTATTTTATGGGAAGGTAATCCCCGAATATTTAAATAGGGTTTGCTGAAAAATTCAATTGGCTGGTGATGGGGTGGGAGAAGGATTTTAACAAGTGGCTTAAGCCACTTGTCCCTGTACCTCATACAACTGCATACCGCTATATTTTGAGATTTCCTATCCCCCCCCTACTTGCTAGTCATTGTGATAAATGATACAATTGCCATTGAAATTTCTTCAATAGAAAGATTAAAATTAATGAATCATCCCATTTTAGCCATCGAAATTGGTGCTGGCGATCTCAATTTAATCAATAACTGGGTTTCTCAAGGAAACCTGAAAAATTTAGCCAAGTTGTTAGAAGGAGGAGCGTCAGGAACACTAGAAAATATCGACTACTATACAACCGAAACAAAATGGACAATCTTTTTAACTGGTTGTATGCCGAAAACTACTGGATATTGGGGTCCTTTAAAGTTTCATGACGGTACATACGAAATGCAACGTCAGCAGCAGTCATATAACTTTACTCAATATCCACCATTCTACAGTTTAGCCAAAGAATCTCAAATCGCTGTTTTTGATATACCACAAACGATTGTATCGGATCAAGTTCAAGGCGTACAGGTTTTGGGGTGGGGGTGTCATGCTCCTTATGTAGTCAATCAATCCCAACCACCTCAATTATTAGAAGACTTAGTGAGCAAATTCGGTGAGCATCCGACTTTCCGGCGGGATTTTATCAATAACTGGTGGGACCCAAAAATAGTTACCAAGTTTTGTAACGATCTTAAAACGGGAATTTCTCGTCGAACCGATATTTGTAAATTTTTACTAAAACAACAAAATTGGGACTTATTTTTAACTGGATTTAGTGAACCTCATCCTGCTGGTCATCACTATTATCATCTCAGTCAACCCGATCATCCTTTATACCCGTATAAAGATCAAAATGGAGCGGTTGACGATTTGATGCTCGAACTCTACGAAGCGACCGATTCTGCGATTGGAGAACTAATCGAAGCTGCACCTAAAGATGCTCATATTCTGATTTATTCCCTACAAGGAATGACAAATAACTCCACTGATTTACCCAGTATGGTGTTTTTACCAGAGTTATTGTATCGGTTTAGTTTTCCTGGGAAAGTCGCCCTCGCAGCGGGGGAAAAAGATCAGCTTTCTCCACCTATATTCCCTCATTTGGATCGCAAAACTTGGGCGAGTGAAGTTTGGAAATTGAAGTGGGATCGTAATCCAATTCAAAGGTTTTTAAGAGGGCGAGTATCTGACGAATTTCAAGAGGCAATCGATCAATGGTTGAGCGCAAAAAATTCACCCGACTTAGATTCTCCTTTTCAATTATACAAAGAAAAGTCTTTGTACGCTTGGCAACCTACCATGTGGTATAAACCTTTTTGGTCAAAAATGAAAGCATTTGCGCTCCCGACATTTGCGGTAGAAGGATTTATTCGGATTAATTTAAAAGATCGAGAACCTAACGGTATTGTTGAACCTGAAAATTATGATAAACTGTGTGAAGAATTAACTCAGCATCTCTATGATCTTAAAGATGCTCGAACGGGAAAATCAGTGATTAAAAAAGTTGTTCGGACTCGAGAAAATATTCTCAATCAAGACCCAGATTTGCCTAATGCTGATCTCGTAGTGGTAATGGCAGATTGTCCCAGTGATGTAGTTGACAGTCCCCAATTTGGGCGCATTGGTCCAGTTCCCTATCATCGGACTGGTGGTCATCCACCGGAAGGATTTTTGATTGCGAAAGGGTTAGGAATTGCGCCAAATTCTCAACTTCCAAAGGGTCATGTCCTAGATTTACCACCAACAATTTTAAAGCTGATGGGAGTACCATCTCCTGAATATTTTGAAGGTAAGTCACTCTTGTGATTAGACTTTGGGAAAAAAATTGCCTCGCAGTTTTATTGTGTCAAACTATTGCAATTAATAACTTTAAAAAGCATGAAAATCTCGAAAAATTTACCCAATCTTGGTGGTAGTATCTCCCCCAATTTGCTTGAAGGAGAAAAGATAGGTCAAATCGAAAGAGTGCATTTAGTCGCCAATCGAATTATGCGATTAAATGCCATTGAAAAAGGAATTGAATTGATTGACATGGGAACTGACTACTATTACCCATTTTATCATGAATACGAACCAACCAAACAAGCTTTACAAGCGTTAGGAAGCTACGCTGATGAAGTATTACACTATCCATCTTCTTACGGTTTAATTTCCCTGCGTAGTTCTTTTCAAGACTTTATGTCAACTCAGTTCAATGTCGAGCTAGATTTGCATCAAGAAATTATGATTACCACTGGAGCATCTCAAGTTTTTGATGCTCTATCTCGGTCTTTTGCTGGAACTTATGTGCTGATTCCAGAGTTTACGTTATCCACAGTAGCAATTATTGCTGGTGGTAATGGGGCAAAATTAATCCGTTTACCAGTCGGAGAATGTGGATTTTTCGATTTGATTGAAGCAGAAAAGATCGTCAATAATTTGCCTGAAAAATCTATCCGTTTTCTGTATTTAAATTCTCCCTGTAATCCCAACGGAAAAGTAGCTAAATGGGAGTATCTAAATGAGTTAGTACAATTTGCCTTAAGACAGGAAATTCTAATTTTACACGACATGGATTCGTGGTACACTACTCACAATAATGAAACGGATTTGGTTAATATTTTAGAAATTCCCCAAGCAAAACGATGTAGCCTCACAGTATTATCCCTGAGTAAAGAGTTTGGATTACCCGGACTACGAATTGGTTTGGTGGCCGGAAATGATTATGCAATCAATGTAATTCGGATGCACAATTCAACTTTTTCTGTGATGATTCCAGAGGTTTGTCAGTATGCAGCAAAAGCAGCCTTAGACAGTTTTAATGCGGAACACCAAAAACCAGAAATCAATGAATATGTCGGCTATTTAATTAAAAAATCTATCGCCGGATGGCAAAGCATGGGATGGCCGCCAGAAGCGATTCACTCTCCAGATGGAGGATTTAAATATTTACTCTCAGTCCCACCGCATCTACAATCTCAAGGGGAATTTACCGCAGTTGAATTATTTGATTATTACGTCCTCAGTCGCGCTTATGTTAAATTATCAACTATTCGCTCTTTTAATCCAGAAAGACAACAATATATCCGGCTAATAGTCATGCAAAATGAAGCACTATTAGAAGAAGCTTTCAGAAGAATGAAAGAGATTGGTGTAGATTACCATTCGATGCAATTACCAGATTCTCTTGGTCAAGAATATGCTACTCTAATTAAAGAAAATATCGGCGGAGATTTTTAGATTTTAGATTTTGGCTCTCTTGTTCACAATCAAATTAGACTATCAATTAAGTTAGTCCAAAACGTTCTTGAAGACAACAAGCACTGAGCATTTTCATCAATGTAACATCTATTGACGCTTGCTGGCTTTCGCTCATTTCTGGTAGTTGATCAAGTAATTCAATCACCGCTTTATGATTATAAAAAGGAACAGCAGCCATTGCCGAACTACGAAGAGTATCTTGCATAAATTGATGCAAGGGTTGCTGGGGTTGAAAACTTGAAGGTGGAACCAGAAAAGGATGCTTCTGTCGAGAATAAATGGTTTCTGTAATAAAAGGACGGGTAGCTTCTCGCAAGATATATTTTTCGGTCAACCCATTAATTTTTAAAGTAATTGGTAGCCGACCAATAAATTCTACAACTTGATGATCCAAAAAAGGTAAGCGTCCTTCCAAAGAATGAGCCATCTCTACTCCATCCCCAAGCATTCTCAAAATATAATTAGGTAAGTGAGTTTTTGACCATAAATACAAAGATTGATTAACTGGTTCTCGTTGTTGAAGTTGTCCGACAAAATCGATATTATTTAAAAATAAACGATAAGCATCTCGCTGCCTAAAGCGATTACGAAACGCGGCGGAATAAACTGGAACAGATTTGAGTCGGACTCTTCTTTCCATCCAAGCTGGGGTGAATCCTAAACTATTAGAAATACTTGCCAGATATTGAGTTTCTACCGCGCCAAATTGACCAGGAGAAATTTTATTTTTTTGTTGTAATTCTTCTAAAAGGTTTTGTCTTCTCGACTCTGCTAACCCTTGAGTTACATGACGCAACATATCTACACAAAAATGAATATAGCCACCGAAAATTTCGTCTGCACCTTCTCCAGTCAGTACAACTTTATATCCGGCATTTCTGGCGGCACGACTCAAAATATACTTGGCGGTTGTGTGCGCGTTATAACAAAGCATTTCACCCTGACAAACGGCATCAGCAAAATTCTCGGCTAAGTCAGATTGAGTAATAGGAACAACTTGGAGATTCGCTCCTGCGTATTGAGCAGTTTCAGCAGCAATGGCTTGTTCATTATATTCAGTGCGCTCAAAACTAAGGGTAAATGCCTGAATCGATTGAGTAGTATAACGAGATGCCATGCCTAATATAGCTGATGAATCTAAACCACCACTGAGATAACAGCCAACCGGAACATCTGCTCTTAAACGAAGTCGAATTGCTTCATCAAGAATTTCTCGCAGTTCTTCCACATATTCTTGTGCTGAAATTTGCGGTTTTTTGGTCTCAATTTGGGGATAATCAAAATCCCAGTAACGATGTAGTTGGATGCCTGCGTCTGAAGCAAGCATAAAATAGCCTGGTGGCACTTGATAAATATTAGAAAATAGGGTATTGTGCGGTGGTAAAACACCACTGTCAAGCAAATGAAATGATTCCCAATCCCAAGCAGCAGGGACTCCGGCTGCTAGGATTGCTTTGATTTCAGAGGCGAGGTAAAGAGTGTCTTGATATATGGTATAATATAGGGGTTTGATGCCAAATCGATCGCGGGCAGCAAATACAAGTTGGTTGCGTTCGTCCCACAAAACAAAGGCAAATTCACCCCGCAAATAAGATAAACACTGGGTGCCAAAACGATCATAAAGATGCAAAGCAATTTCACTATCAGACTTGGTTTGTAGCGAATATCCCCATTGCTTTAATTGTCGCTGAATTCGTTCAAAATCATAAAATTCTCCATTGGCAATAATTCGTAAACTACCATCGCGATTAGCAATCGGTTGATTGCCAGAATTAAGATCAATAATGCTGAGCCGAGTATGTCCCAAGCCAATCCGAAAATTGTCAGCAATCCAGATACTTTGTTGATCGGGTCCGCGATGTTTTAGTGACAATACTGATCGCCTAAGCTGAGATTCTGCAATTATCCCTTTGAAACCAAATAAGGCAACAATACCACACATAAATTTTAATCTTTTTTGGTAGGAACTGAAGTACAGCAATCACCTTTGATGACAGTATGAACTTGCCACTCAGAGTTATTTTCTGGATAGTCTAAGCGGTAATGTCCACCCCGGCTTTCGGTGCGAAATGTAGCACTTTGGAGAAGCAAATAGGCGACATCTAATAAGTTCAAGATTGCCGCTAAAGACTTTAAGTATTCGGCAACTTCTCGGGAGGTAAATTGAACACATTGTTGAGGCTTTAGGTTTAGCAAATATTGACTAATTTTCCAGTTTTTTAACTCATATTGCCAAGTTTTGACAGTTGCCATCGCAGATTCCATAACGGTTTGGGTACGACAAATCCCAGCACTATTCCACATTAAAGCCGCTAAATCCTGTCGGTAGGTAGCAAGGCGATCAGCAGATGGAGCAACCCGATCGTTAATTTCAATTTGCTCTAGGAATACTGGTTCTGGGGATGAGGGGAAATTTTGATTTATTTCCTCAGACAAATCGTCTTCAATTTTAGCTAATTGGGAAGCAAAAACCAAGCATTCTAACAAGGAATTACTCGCCAACCGATTAGCGCCGTGAACGCCCGTACTTGCCGTTTCCCCAATGGCATATAACCCAGAAATTGAGGTACGATTCATCACATCACAGGCAATGCCTCCCATCCAATAATGGGCAGCGGGGGCAATCGGTATCAACTCGTTAAAAACATCAATTCCCCATTGCTGACACACTTGAATAATATTGGGAAACCGATGGCGAATTTTGTTAGGTTCTATCGGTCGCATATCTAAATAAACATGGGCATTGGCAGGATTTTCGGCAGTTTTTTGCAAGTGAAAATATATCGCCCGACTAACCACATCTCGATGCGCTAATTCTCCAGAAGGGTGATAATCAAAGGCAAAGCGTCGCCCCTCCTGATCGACTAAATGAGCCCCCTCTCCCCGTACTGCTTCACTAATTAAGAAGTGAGGTGCCCCCGGTTTCATTAATGCAGTGGGATGGAATTGGAAAAACTCCAGATCTCGAACTATTGCCCCGGCCCGCCAAGCGATCGCTATTCCATCTCCGGTACTCCCGACTGGGTTGGTGGTTTTGGCAAAAATCTGACCACCGCCACCCGTCGCCAACACCACCGCTTTTGCTTGAATCCAAGAAATTTGGTTTTGGGAGAGAATACTTATTCCCTGACAGTGGCGGGTTTGGGCGTTCAACCACAAACTCAGGGTAACGGCTTGGGAGAGAACTTGAATGTTGGGGCGTTCCAACACCGCCGCAACCAATACGTCCACAATTGCCCGCCCAGTAGTATCACGAGAGTGCAAAACTCGAGGATGAGAATGGGCCGCTTCCAAGGTGGTGGCTAAATTTTCCCCCTGGCGGTCAAAATTAACCCCCAGGTTCAGCAAAAAGGCGATCGCTTCAGTAGCATGATTCACCAAAAACTCTACCGCTTCGGGATCGCATAATCCCACTCCCGCTTTTAATGTATCTTCCAAATGTTGGTTGGGCGTATCTGGAGGATAGATAGCGGCAGCAATTCCCCCCTGCGCCCACGGACTAGAACCACTTTTAAGGTCATCTTTTGTTACCAATCCCACCCGTAAATGAGAGGGAATGCAAAGGCTAGCATAAAGTCCGGCAGCGCCACTACCGACCACCAAAACATCAAATTGATTCGGTACTTCTTTGATGGAGCTTGGGGAGTTGGGGGTTTGTTTCATGTTGTATTTAGCTTCAGATTTATATATATAGCGGTTTTCACAGAAGTGAGTCCCGATTGAAACTCTGAAACGCCTATCTATCAAGGGATTTACTATACCTTATTAGACTGAAACCCGCTATAGTATAATTTACAGTATATCACCAAATAAACTCTTAAGCAATAGCAATGGGGCTCTTCTCGTTTCTGTGTGGAAGGAAGAAGAATAGGGATAATTTTCCAGAAGTATAATCTTCAAAGCCTTGCCTAGCAAGACCCCTACGAATTGTGCGCACTGATTATAATAGAAAGTCGAGAAGACCGGCAATGTTTGTGAGTCGGGTGTTACTGAATTAACTCAACGATTTAAGTTTATGCGCGAAAGTGTAACATCCTATCGACAGCAATTTCTCGGTTTGGAGAAAAAAGCTTACTTTAATTATGGGGGACAAGGACTGCTTCCCCGAACTGCTCTAGATGCTATCTATTGCTGCTATCAAAAGTTACAGGAAGATGATCCTTTTTCTCGTCGAATCAATAATGATAAAACAGGTTTTTTGACGGAATTATCTCAGGCAACCCGTACTATTATTGCTTCCGAATTAGGGGTGACACCGGAGACGATTACTTTAACGGAAAATGTAACCGTTGGTTGTAATATTAGACTTGTTGTGTAATAGTGGCATAATGGGGAAGAAACAATGATTGGATATCCCCTTGAATGCTGAACATTGGCCGAATATTGCATCAAGATAGACTCTTGAGAGCGACCACAGGACTCAATAGAAGAGCGTTTGAGACCTTGTTAGAGAAATTTGAACAGGTGTATTTGGCGGAAGCAGACAACAGGGAAAAGCCAAGAAAAAGAAAAATCGGAGCTGGCAGGAAAGCTAGATTGCAAAGCATCAAAGAGAAATTATTAGACATCTCCAAAAATTTATAAGTCAGTCACAGCAAGGAAGACAGGCAGATTAGACCAAGAGTCAAAATTAGCTCTAAAAACCGATTAATCAGGGTTTAAAGAGACAAAATCGAATTTTGACGGAAAACTATGGCTAATTATAACGTCAATTACTTCCCCTGATTGCTCCCATTCTATTACTTCTAAAATTAGCGCACTAATTCTCAATCTTACTAAGCCACAAACGGTCAGTAAAACCGATTTATATCGACTTTTATTTAATCTAAATCTTTCTTGAACCACTTTAAATACTTTGATAACTCGAATTAAATGCTCAACAAAAATTCGCCGAGATGATAAAACTTTATTTTCTTTAATTTGATTCTCGGTTAATTCTACGTTCTTAGGTTTTTTATCAGAAGTTCTGATTTGATTTTCTTCCAGGTAAGCTTTATCTCCAATAAAAGTTTGTTGAGAATCGAATTTGCTTAAAGTTTGCCCACAGATTTTTATATCGCTCGTCGGACCAGGTTGACCAATAACTACATCAACAATATCTTCAGCTTTTGGCAAGACAATAAATTGACTTTTTCAAGTATGTCTTCTTTGCTTTCCCGAATAATATATTTTTTGTTCTTGATAATCGGTCGGCCTCTCCAGGAACTGTTCTGCGCTATCGACAATCAACTCATAATTCCTTAATTGTTCAATTATTATTTCCTCTTCTTGGCACTTCTTTATTTGTTCTAACAAACTTGGCGGTAACTCTCCTTCAAAAAGTTTTTGCCAATAGGTAAAGATATTATGAGCCGTTGATTCACTCACTTGAAACATTAGTCCTAAGATTTGAAAGCTTAGATGATGTCTTAAATAAACCAACATTAGAACAATTTGTTCCTCTTCTGACAATTTAGGAGGTGTTCCGCTTCCTGGTTGATTAATCCTAATTTTGGTTTTTTCGATTTCTGATTGGTTTTTCCGATGTATAAGTTTTCCAAGGGCCATCAGTTGTTCTAGTTGTTGGTAGTCAATCCCTAATAGTCTTTTAGTTTGTTTCGGATATTTTTTAATGTATTGCCAAGGGTAGTTTTTCAAGGCTTTTTTTGAGTTAATATTTGTTTTATTATATCCTATTATTGTGATTTAATTAAATTAGGTCGAGGTCTATTCTATATCCTGTTTTACTTCAAGTGCTATCCAACCTTTGACTTGGCGGCAGTATGGTTCGATTTTGACCGCTCACAAGCGAATAGATGGGTACATCGCCTACAACCAATTTTAGAAAAGGTTTTAGGAGAAAAAAAGGTACTGCCCCTTAGAAAAATCGAGAGGCTCGAGGAATTTATCCAACATTTTCCAGAGGTGAAAGAAGTGATAGTCCCTCGGACCTTCATACCGATAGCTCGTCCCAAAGACGCGGAAAAACAGAAAGAGAACTACTCAGGAAAGAAAAAGCGATGCACCCGAAAAAACCTAGCAGCTAGTGCAGAAGACAAGAGGATTTTGCTGTTAACCCCTAGGAAAGCGCGGAAAAACCCATGATAAAAAGATACAAGAACAAGAAGACTTAATTGGCGGCATCCCTGCTCAAATCCCAGTCTTGGTTGATTCAGGATTTCAGGGAGTGCAAAAACAGTATGTAAATATCCGTTTGCCCCACAAAAAACCGAAGGGAGGAGAGTTAACAGCAGAACAAAAACAAGAAAATCGAGAACTAGCCAAAGAAAGAGTTGTGGGTGAAAATGCTTTTTCTGGGGTGAAAAGATACCGTGCAGTTTCCGATATTTATAGGAATCGTGTAGCTAATTTTGATGCTCAATTAATCTTAACGGCTTATGGAATTTTTATGGGTGCGGCAGCATAAGCATTAATTAAAAGGAGAAGCCAGCTGAACTTCTCACAAAACAATTCATTCGGCTTTTTCTTATGGGAGCAACAAGTCTATTATTTACCCCTACCCCCCGCCTCTATCGCTGCCATTCTCCGCTATTCTCTGACTCAAAGACACGGTCTCCACGGTCTGGGCTGATTATCGACGTACCGATTGGTTTCGGAGATCATCAGACCTCTACCTAATATTATCTCAAGACTAAAAGGTTTTCTAGTGGAGAAATCGACCCAATTGACACTCCCATCGCTAAAAGAACGGACTTCTACTGACACTAGGACAAAAAAGTGTCTTAATATCAAGACATTAAAACACCTTGACGCTAAAGTATCTTGACATCAAGACTTTAAGAATCTCTCCTGCATCGTTTTGGCTCGTTTATAGTCGGCGATCTCCTTGCGTCGTTGTAGCCGTTGCCGTGCCGTCCTTACCACCTCCTCTAACTCGGTGGGATGAGCATCTAGGTAAAGATAAGCTGCCTCCAGCAGTGTTTCTTTGGTAATTCTCTCGTCCTGACACAACTGACGCAAGGAATCATCGATCGCCCGATCGAGACGGATAGTATTGCGAACTGTCTCGAAATCATCCAGATCTGTTTCGGTATTAGTATCTTGACTCAAAGATGTCTTGCTGTCTTGACTTAAATTTTTTATAGCATCTTGAGTTAATTCAGCAATTTCTTCTTTTGGTTGTGAAGGAATTGGCAGGATTTCTTCGACCACATCGATGCGGGGGGGAACCGAAGGTTTTTTCTTGTTGACCAATCGATCGAGGGCGTTGCTCATCTTTTCTCCTTGGTTTGAGTACCCAGTAATTCGATCACGGCTCGAAAAGAAGTTTCCATGTCTTCGTGGCCGATCTCGCTCAATAGTTTGCCTTGGTTGAGTGCCTGTTTATAGCGTTCGCTCTCCAAGATTGATGGGAAAATTTTCACCCCGGGGGCAACCTCGGCCATGGCGGCAATCGCCGCCGTGCTATCCTTTGAGTGAGAACGACCGAACCAGCGATCTCGAAAAGGAATGACACCGAGTAGCGTTCCGGTGAAAGCCCCTAATTTTGAGAGACTGTCCGCTAGTTCCAGGGTGCGAACCAGAGAATTGACTCCTTTAGTAGAAGCTTCGGCGGGGATCAGCAAATAGTCGGCCGCACCGATGGTGGCAATAGATATCTGTGTCCTGGCCGGGGGGGAGTCGATGATGCAGTAATCAAAATAGTCCGCCGGGAGTTTGAGCCGCGTCCGGAGAATTAGCGCGCCCATCCCACTAGAAGCCAAATACTCTTGGGCATTGCTCAAACCGTCATCTGCGGGGATAAGAAACCTAGAATCGTTGAGGGCATAAACTGCATCCGTCGCCGCTACCGTCCCCTTGATTACCTCCAAAAGCGTCGGCGCATTCGGTTCCACCTCATGACCCGAAAAAAAAGTCAGGTTCGCCTGCGGGTCGGCATCGACCGATAAAACCCTCGCCGTTCGGCCCAGCATTTTACCCAAAAAGAAAGCCGTGGTGGTTTTGCCCTGCCCTCCCGATAAGGATGAGATTACGATGGTTTTCATATTAAGTTCTGACACTATTAAGTCTTGACATCAAGACATATAGGTGAAATAGCATAAGTTAGTCATTTAATCTATACCAACAATAAAAATCTTGAAAAAAGCCGTCAGTCCATCAAAATAGTACACGCTTATTATCTAGCGATTTAGCCATTAACCAGAACCGGCTCGATCCAGATCAGCTTGCGATCGGGTCGTTCTCTGGGGCCGTAGGGTTGCCAACGATAGAAACCCCTACGCCAATGGGTGCGGTACTGACGGTCGGTGCGGACATCGGGATCGGACTCGCTTCTGATGCGATAATCTCGACCGATGATATGGGGGGTCAGCTTGCGGTTGTTGCCGGAGTTTTTGACTAGGGATCGGCTCGACGAGACCGAGAAATCGGACTTTTGCTGTAGGTAAAGAAGAGTTTGAACCAATAAATCCGTGACCTTAGGTGATTTCTGACAAAGAGTTTACCTAATCTAATCAACTTAAAAAATAAGGGGAAAATAGTTAGCGAACACCTTCCGCTAACCTAACTTGATTTTCAAGTTCTAATGACGGTTTTTTGACAAGTAAATAAAAGACAAATATTAGCAGATTAATTCCGCTAATTAAACTTGACTAACTTCAACTTTATTGACCTGTTCCACTCATGAGGACAAAACTATTAATTAGGCCATATTGGGTCGAATAAAAATATCCCACTTCGGCAACTTAGAATCACGTTCTAAATGTCTTTCAACCTCTTTCATCTCTTTTTTCGTTAAGGTAATTCCTTTTTGAGCAACTTTTTGACTCAGGCTAATAATCGGATGTAATCCTTTCCCTGTCATGCTTTTTGCCCAACCTAACAGAGTGTCAACATCCTTTAATAGAGTTCCATTCCAAGGTTGTTCTAAAATTCCCCAACAACGTTCTCTCGGATTATACTTGCTGTGATAAGGCGGAAAATAAAGAAGATGAAATGATTTTTTAATCTGAGCGGCTAACTCTACCATCCTCTTCAAAAATTGAGTTCTCACACCACTATTCTCTAGGCCATTATCCATTTTTATTTGAATAATTTCTGTTGCTTGTTTTTCGGTTTCCCTCAGGGTTTCCCACCATTGATATAGACTATCTACCATAAAGTCACTCGTTTTTTAAGAACCTCCAAAGTTAAGATAAAGTTGTCCCTTATCCTCATCAACAATGCCACAGGGAATAAATTTTTCTTTTTCTCCTAAATCATAACCAAGGACCTGATTATTTCCTCTGGTTTTGCCGCCACGGGAATATTCTCCCAGTTCTACTGTCGCTTTACAGTTCATGCTAATCCGCTTCACTTTTTCCGAATTTTCTTCATCTCTTTTCTTTAAGTTTAAGAAGATAGCATCGGTTTCTGGCATTTTTTTTA
Source organism: Microcystis wesenbergii NRERC-220 (assembly GCF_032027425.1). Lineage (NCBI taxonomy): Bacteria > Bacillati > Cyanobacteriota > Cyanophyceae > Chroococcales > Microcystaceae > Microcystis > Microcystis wesenbergii. The sequence goes on from NZ_JAVSJA010000001.1 coordinate 2,913,029, forward strand.
GGTTGAGCTTTTACTACTTTTCTTAACCGATAGCCCATTCTATTTAACACCACTGCCCTTGTGCTTAGACAAGGAATTTGACTCTCTTTATATCCCAATAATTTTAATTGTTTTCTCGCCTCAGAAGCCGTCATTCGAGTATCAGCAATGGGGTTATTAAATGTTGGATTTTGTTGTGCGTATGACTCGGCTATTTTTCTTAAAGACTCGGCAGCTTCGGGTTGTTTCTCTTCCCATTTTTTCGCTCCACTATGAGTTGACTGTCGCCCAACACATATTATTCCGCTTCTTTGTTCTTCTAATCCCCATTGGACTGATCGGGAGCCCCCAACCCAAGATTTTTTCCGTTTTTCTGGCATTCCCTTCAAAATACTTTTGACAAATCCTCCCTTGAAAGGCTCGCCGAGAAGCTCCCGTCATCTTTTTAGCTGCAAAACGTAAGTCTTCGATTTGAGAGGGGGTTAAGGCTGTATCTTCTGGCATAGACACCATTTTTTTCTTTCCTACTCGCCATTTCCCCTATTTTAATCTATCAGGTAAGCTAAGACGCATTTAAAGCGCTTATTCTTAAGATTAGCCGAATCTCCCCCAATCCCTTTACTGTTGCCTCTTGCAAGAGTGCCTCTTGCCTCGTCTCAACAAGCAATTTAAATGCGCGGGCAGCTTATCTTCTTGAGCAGAAATCACCCAATAACATTTCTTTTAACGATAGCGGTTTTGAAGGTTTAACTATCTCCTGATCCTGTTCCTTAACTGCCTCAAAACTGTCGGTATTATGCAACCATAACTCTCCCTGGGGAAAAGGAATCGTTATGGCCCGATGACGCAGATTATGCTCGATAATGAAGTGTAGGGAACTTCTCAGAAAAACGGCCTGTTCGACTTTTTCCACCCATACCCACAACTCAAAATTTAAAGCACTATCACCAAAACCGTTAAAAATCACCTTGGGAAGCGGATTAAAGGCAATTTCTCCCGACATATAGGCTGATTGCATCAGAATTTCCGTTACTATCAAAGCATCTGTACCGTAGGCAACTCCCACCGGCACAATGACTCGAATGCGCGAGTCGGTATAATGCCAATTCTGGACGCGATTGCTAGTTAAGATTGTGTTAGGAACGATTAACTCTGCACCATCAACAGTGCGAATGGTGGTAGAACGAATCGATATTTCCCAGATATAACCCTTTGTTTGCTCAAATTCGATAAAATCGCCCACTTTTAACTTGCGTTCCACCAACAAAGTTAAACCACTGGTGAGATTTTTGGTTAACTCCTGCAAACCGAAACCGATACCCACCCCCAAACCACCGGCTAAAACAGTGATCGAAGCGAGATTGAATCCAGTCAATTGTAGGGGGATAATATAACCAAAAGCCCCAAAAGCGAAACTAGCCAGAGTCGCGATCGCTTCTCGATTACCCTCATCAAAACCGATACTTTTCAGCAGACGATTTTTTAGTCAACTTTTAAAAGCGATCGTCAGACAGGTGACAAGAACAAACAGCACAAAAATACTAACAATCCAACCAAGAGTGATGGACACACCCCCAGCGCGCCAAAGGGGAGTGTTAAAAAAGGGCGTTAACCAAGCTGAGGGAGAGAAAATCATCGCTAGAGTTTAGATTTGATAGGGATTACCCAAGCGATCCACAAAAACATTGTAATCTAAGGGTAAACGACCCGGATTAAGCCGCGGTTCCGCCGCGTAACCGATGGGAACGACAACAGCGATCGCCAGATGGGGATGATCGGCAGCACCAATCACAGCTTTTACCTTGTCCTCGATCCAACCGTTGAGAAAACAACTAGATAAACCGAGACTTTCGGCAGCTAAAACCAGATGAGTAGCGGCGATCATGGCATCTTTAATCGCGTATTCCCGGGTTTTTTCGCCTAAATTCTTTTGAAATACCGGGATTGCCTGTTGAAAATATTTTACCGTGCCTTCGTTCCAGGCACCTGTACTGAGAGCCTGTTCATAGATAGGAGTTAGCTCTCCTCCTCCTGCGGCAGCATCGGCAGCGAAAACAAAAGTAACCGGCGCTTGGATAATTTGCTTTTGTCCCCAAGCGGCCTCGGCTAAAGCGGCCTTTTGTGCCTCATCTTGTACTAAAATAATTCGCCAATCTTGGATGTTGAAACTACTAGGTGCGGCAACGGTTAATTCTACTAGGGTTTTCAGCAGTTCTGGGGCGATCGGATCGGTGGTAAAAGTTTTAATGGAACGACGTTGATTAATCGCCGTGGGAACATCGAGAGGCAAGGTCATAAAGTCAGTTGATTGAGTTACATATTCCTAATTATTATAGGGTCAAGCTATCAGCCTCAGTCTTAGGTGTGAAAAAACAGAAATAGTAAAACATCAGGGTTAAATTGTGGCGGTCAGGAAAAGATCGACTATACTGTTAAACTTAAACAGGTCATAACCCAATGACCATCTAGCTATAATCATGTCACCGCCACAAAAATCATTTTATGCTTTCTGAGCCGGAACCGAGGGACACCCTCACCACTGCCACCGTCAATATGGGCGATCACAGTACCGATATCAAGCCAATTTTAGCCTTAAAAGAGTTGGTCGCCAGTTTATATCGCGAACAAAACAAAGTTCAAAATCTCTTAAGTTCCCTCGGGTTTGCCCTGCGGAGTTTCAATAATTTAAACCAATTCCTCGATCTTACCCCCTTGATGGCCGCACGAGTGGCAGACGCGGAGGGAGGGGCGTTGATTTTGAGCAAAAATAACGGTCAAGTGGCGCTTGATCAGCTGCATTGCCAAGATAATCAAATTAATGGGGAACTACGCCGACAATTAGAGGCAATTATCCGACAATTAAACCAAGAAGCGGCACTTGAGAATAAAAATAATCGATCGCTTCTCGATAGTCTCGACCATAAAATCCGGCAAACTCTCGGACAGGGTACGCAGGTTTATAGTACACCTGTTTTGATAAAAAACAGTGAGCGGGGGCGTTTATACGTTTTCAGTCGCGATCCCGATTATGGTTGGACACCCACCCGTCGTAAACTGTTGCAGCTAGTGGCCGATCAAACGGCGGTGGCTATAGCTAATAATGAATTAACGGTCGAATTACGGGCCAAGGAACGTCAGGATCGAGAGTTAGAAATCGCTTCCGAAATCCAAAATCGTCTTTTACCCCGGCAATGTCCGAAAATTCAGGGGGTAGAATTGGCAGCCCACTGCAAAACGGCTAATCGCGTTGGTGGCGATTATTATGATTTTATCCCCTGCAACTACGATCAATTTAAACCGGCAAGGGAGGCGGAAATGGAAGCTAGTACCGCTCCTTGGAGTATAGTGATCGGTGATGTCATGGGTAAAGGTGTCCCAGCAGGATTATTGATGACCATGACCCGGGGAATGTTGCGAGCGGAAGTGTTAAATCGTCACTCCCCGGCCCAGATTTTGCGTCATCTCAATCGGGTTATGTATGCCGATCTCGATAATTCTCATCGTTTCGTGACATTATTTTATTCCGAGTATGATCCCCTGACGCGTCGTCTTGGCTACAGTAATGCTGCCCATTATCCCACCCTCCGGTGGCGGGCCAAAACGGGAGAGTTAGAGTCTCTCGACACGGAAGGGACATTAGTTGGTTTAGAGGCCGATTCTATCTATGATGATGCCCAAGTGCAATTAGAAGCGGGAGATACACTGATTTATTATACCGATGGCTTTACCGATGCAGTTAACTCGAAAGGGGAAAGATTTGATCAGAAAAATTGGCTATCGGCAGTTAAGGAAGCCTGTCAACAGTACACCGATCCCGAACAGATTCTCGAATATTTATTTGGGAAAGTTGCCGCTTTTACCGGGTTGGAAAATGACGGTAGCGACGATATGACTTTAGTAGTTATGCGAGTGAAATCGGAGGAATAAATCATCAATTAGCTCAATTCTCCTCTTGCCAAGGGGCAAATAAAGGCAATAAAGCTAACCCAGGTAAAGCGGCAATTACCGTGATTAAAAAGAACCACTGCCAACCGATCACCTCGGCTACAACTCCGGCGGGAGCCACCAAAATATCGCGACTAAAAGCCATTAAACTTGATAAGAGGGCGTACTGAGTAGCGGTAAAACGAGCATTACAAAGACTCATTAAAAAAGCCACAAAAGCGGCAGTGCCTAAGCCGCCGCAGAAATTTTCAATATTAATAGCTAAGACCATAAAAGGATAGTTTTGCCCTAAATTTGCTAAAATAAAATAGGCTAAATTACTAAGAGCTTGCAAGACACCAAAAATCCAGAGCGATCGATTAATTCCCCAACGACTTAACAGGGAACCACCTAATAAAACTCCCACCATAGTTGCTATCATGCCCAGGCCGCCTTGGATCGCCCCGATAGCGGTTTGACTGAAACCAGTTTTTAAGAGAAAAGGAGTCACCATATTATTAACTAAAGCATCCCCTAAACGATAGAGAACAATAAAGGCGAGAATGCCGATTCCTTGACCGAATCGATAGCGTTGAAAAAACTCTTGGAAAGGCAACCAAACCGCCTCTAAAAGGGTTTGGGGATGATCATCTCTAGGGGTAGTAGCTGGGGCGAAAAAAGACCAAATAATCGTTAAAGCCATTAATCCCGCTAGGAAAAGATAGACGAGGGGCCAGGGAAAGTGATCGGCTAAAATTAAAGCGATCGAACCAGTTAAAATTAAAGCCAAACGATAACCTAAAACCCCGATCGCCACCCCAGCACCCATCTCCCATTTTTCTAAAATATCTGTGCGATAGGCATCGTAGGCAATATCTTGGCTGGCACTAAAAAAAGCAATCAGTAAAGCATTAATTGCCAATAATTCTAAAGATTGTTTTGGTTGTTGAAAAGCCATAAAACCAATCGCTAAAGTTAAACAAATTTGAGCGATTAAAATCCAACCGCGACGACGACCAAGCAGCGGGGGAAGATAGCGATCGAGTAAGGGAGACCAAAGAAATTTGAGAGAGTAGGGGAGGGTGACTAAACTAAATAAACCGATCGATTTCAGATCAACTCCTTCGGTGGTCATCCAAGCTTGCAGGGTGCGACTGGTGAGCAACAAGGGCAATCCGGAAGCAAAACCTAAGAATAACAAAGCCGCCATTTTTTGACTGCGGAACACTTGCAAATAAGCGGAAATTTCTTTGATCATGGAGGGGGGATAGGAGGATAGATTAGATTAAAGAATATAGTTAATTGACCCAAAAAGAAAGAGATTAGTTCTGACCAGCATCATCCCCTCTTAACCATTGCCCGGCGATCAAAAAAAATTACCGAAAAATAGCGGTCTTTCCCCCAACTGGGGCTATAGGCAGTAGAATGGATGAGATTTTGATTCAGTAGTCTTGAAAAATTGCGGTATTCTCCCTAAGATAGATGCTTGATTCTCCCAACTAGCTCCCACCCCTATTTACCTTTCCCGGATAAGGACTGCCATCCCCACCTTCCCCGCCGACTCCTGTGATTAAAGTGGACTCCTGTTTTATCTCATACCTATTGTCTAACCCCTCTGACTCGGAAGCGACCGGTGACACTGCCACCATTACCGTCGAGGTGCGTTTGGCCCAAAGCCAAGATCTCAAAAGCTTGGCGGAGATTCTCACCGATAGTTTTTTCCCCACGGCCAATTATTGGTCTTTTCTGCGTCCCATCTTTAAATTAGGCATTTACGAGGACTTACGGGGACGATTGCGCGGCGATACTCCTCACTATCACTGTCTGGTAGTCAGTCAAACCAGTGTCACCGCCACGGGTTCTCAGGAAGTTATTGTCGCTACGGCGGAAATCAGCTTAAAATCCAGTTCTTTTTTGGCTGTTCCCATTCCTTATATTTCTAATTTAGCCGTTAGTCCCGATCGCCGGCGTGCTGGTCTGGCCCGGAGATTGCTGCTCAAGTGTGAACAGATCGCTAGAGAATGGGGTTTTGAGGAACTTTCCCTCCATGTTCTCGATAATAACCTAGCGGCCCAGTCACTCTACTTAAGTAGCGGTTATCGTCTGCAAAAAACCGACGGTTGGTTGAGCAATTGGTTATTTAATCGACCACAAAAGTTATTTCTGCACAAGAAAATCAGCCAATGAGGAGATAGGAGATAGGAGACAGGATTCGGTCGTCAGGATTCGGTCGTCAGGATTCGGTCGTCAGGATTCGGTCGTCAGGATTCGGTCGTCAGGAGATTATTTTTATTTATTCTCCCCATTTCCCCACACCCCACACCCCACACCCGTTCGGACCTCGGCGTGAGCTTTTGTCGAACGCAAAAGCTCACGGCCGAAGCCCACACCCCACTTCCCCACTCCCCGCTCCCACGAAACAAACCCTAGATATTTGTACAAAATTGAGATGCAGAACGATTATAGGGAAAAATTCTGCTATATTATCTGCTAACTCTCTAAAAAACCCGATTAGTTTCGTAATATTTTCCGGGTATCTGAGAAAACAAATAGTTTATCTCTTTAAATATGGTTTTAGGGAGATATTTAGTGATTGTGTGAGGCAATTTGTGGTTAATAAGACAAAATCAAGGCTTAAAAGCGGAAAATCAAGCAAATTAGCGGCTAAACCTGTTAAAAAGCGGCGATTGTCCGGTAAATGGTTCCTGACAGCCCTAGGCTTCACCGGCTGCGCCCTAGTTTCCGCTACGGCGGGGGCTATGTTGGCTGTGTCTCTCTCCTCCACACCTTTGCGACAAACTGCTCTTAGTCCCGAAGAAGCCGCCGCTTTTAACAATCAGCAGGCCATATCCTATCAAAATCTGCAACTTCCCGCCCTCAACCGTCCCGTTAATATTCTGGTAGTTGGCGCGAAAGTGTTGACATCCGATGTCAAGGAGGCACAAACCCCAGATCTGGGTTATCATGCCCCGGTTAATTCCTTGGCTGGTTTAACCGATACCATGCTGTTACTGCGTTTTGACCCCCAAAGACAGAAGTTAACCATGCTTTCCATACCCCGGGATACCCGCACCGATATCGAGGGTTACGGGGAGAAAAAAATCAATGAAGCTAACGCCATCGGGGGACCTGCTTTAACGGCGGAAACGGTTAGTCATCTTTTGGACGGAGTGGCTATCGATCGCTATGTTCGCATTAATGTGCAGGGTGTGGAAAAATTAATTGATGCTTTGGGGGGGGTGACGGTATATGTTCCCAAAGACATGAAGTACAAAGATTTTAGTCAACACCTCTACATTGACCTGAAAAAAGGGGAACAACACCTCAACGGCGAGAAATTCCTCCAGTTTGCCCGTTTTCGTTACGATGCTAACGGCGATATCGGTCGTATCCAACGACAACAGCAATTAATGCGGTCTTTAGTGGAACAAACCCTAAAACCAGCAACTTTATTGAAAATTCCCGATATTATCGAGGTTATCCGCAATCATATCGATACTAATCTCAGTTTAGAGGAGTTACTCGCCCTAGCCGGCTTTGCCTCCAAAACTCAGCGCGCTGATGTGCAAATGCTACTGCTACCCGGAGACTTTAATGGTGATGGTCGGCAGGGGATCAGTTATTGGTTGCCCAATCAAAGTAAAATTCAAGAGCTAGTGGCTCAACATTTTAACCACGGCTCTTTTATGGCTGACATTGAGGAAACGACGCAACCGACTCGCATAGCTGTGGAAGACAGCACCGATAATCCAGAAGCGGTGCAAACTCTAGTCAGATATCTGCGCTCATTGGGTTATGAAAATGTTTTTGTCTCTAAGTCTTCATCGCCAATTCTAGAAACTACCAAAATTATTGCTCAAAAAGGGGATAATTCCCTCGCTTCTGACCTGCATAACAGTCTTGGTGTCGGGGAAGTTTTGGTGGAAAGTACGGGGAATCTCGCTTCTGATGTGACGATTAAAACCGGTCAAGATTGGCAAGAAAAGTCAGCTAATCTTTCTGAGCCATCCCTAGGCAACTAAGAAAAAAATCAAATTTATCTGGGTTATTGATTAGCCAAAGTTTGACAAAAATCTTGGTGTTCTTGACTAACTATTCCTTGCTTTAACACCTCCAAAACTTCGGCTAAATTACCCGATAATAAAGCATTTTTATCTAGCCATAATCCAGGGAAAACTTGAGAGCAAAGGATGTTATTTTGAGTTGATTCTAGGGGCAAATATTCCCCATCAGTTAACCGAAACCAATCCAATTGAACATCATAAACTCGCCAGATAATATACTCTTGTACTCCATGGTGACGATAAACTTTGAGTTTTTCGTGTAAATCGTAGGAAGCGGTAGAAGCGGCAATTTCCACGATTAATTCCGGTGCGCCTTCTACATAATCATCTTCACTAATGCTTGATTGTCCACCGGTTTCTATTCTTAATAAAGCATCTGGTTGTGGTTGATTATCCCCATCAAGTCGCACAGTAGTATTATCCAGTGTTTCTACCCCCGGTGTCGCCACTTCGTAGGCAGTTAACCAACCGATAATATTAGCGTGGGGTTTACCGTGGTTTTTGGCTCTCACTGCGGCTGCCATATAAACAACTCCTGCGATTAATTCAGCTTTTTTTAGCTCTGTCATTGCTTGATAACGGCGCTCGAATTCGGGACGAGTTAATCTATCACCATTTTCGAGAGGGGGAATAATATTAGAGGAAACTATGTTAGTCGATAGCATAATTTTTGGCTCATCAAGAAACTACTATCAAGGCTTAAGTTTTCTTAGCAGACTCAGTTAATTTATCGATTAGGTTAAGCTGTGCATCGAGAGCATCGAAGATATCCTATACTTATTTTACAGCGTTTCTCGTTAAGATGAAGTAAGCTGCCCGCGCATTTAAATTGCTTGTTGAGACGAGGCAAGAGGCACTCTTGCAAGAGGCAACAGTAAAGGGATTGGGGGAGATTCGGCTAATCTTAAGAATAAGCGCTTTAAATGCGTCTTAGCTTATAACCTAATTTGGTATCGACCACCGACTCCCCAAAAAGGAAAACTTTGCACCTCATCATTAAGATAAATGCTATAACCATGAATAATTTTAAAATACTGCTCATCGGTTACGGTAATACTTTAAGAAATGATGACGGAGTGGGAGTGAGAATAGCCGAAATTATCGCCGAGGAGAATTGGCCTCATCTGCAAGTCATCGCTACCCATCAATTGACTCCTGAGTTAGCGGCCGATATGGCTGATGCTTCCCTAGTTATTTTTGTTGATGCGGTATTATCTAATCAAACCGATATCCGGATAGAAAAATTAGCGGCAGTTACGGAATGGAATAATTTCGGTCATGCAGAAAGTCCCGCTTCTTTATTAGCATTAACTCAAGCAATTTATCAACAAACTCCCAGGGCCTGGGGAATATTTATTCCTGCTATTAACTGTGAATTTGGTGAAGAATTATCAACAATAACTCAAAAGGGCTTGACAAAAGCGATTAAAGCTATTAGGAAAATTATTACTTCTGAGGATTTGACTGAATACCAAAAGCCGGACTTTGATAATCTTCCGGCAGATAATTTTCAGGAATAGTGCTGTGATTGCCATCCCGGAGAGCCTTGTAGTGAGGAGACATAATTTCGATACCGACTTCGTTACATTTATCCTGAATATTTTGATGTAATTCAGAATAAATATACACCATTTTGCTAGGATGATCGGTGTAGGCATTTAGCTGATAGCTGACATAAAAATCATCGAGACTGGTTTGCAAGACAAAAGGAGCAGGTTCTGAGACAATAAATTTAGTGGCTAAGGCTGCTTCTTTCAGGGTTGCGTGAACCTTACGCCAAGGTAAATCATAACCGAGAGTGACTGTGGTTTGCAAAATTAAAGGCTGTTTGAATTCCCTTTGAGAGACACTAAAGTTAATCACATTGGTGTTTAACAGCGATGAATTAGGAATCGTGATAATTCTATTAGCTGGTGTGCGAATACGGGTGACTAATAATCCTTTTTCAATCACATCTCCAATAACATCACCAATAGAAATTTTATCTCCTAGTTGAAAAGAGCGGGTATAGATGAGGATAATTCCTCCTACCACGTTAGCGATAGCAGAGGTGGAACCCAAGGAAAATAGCACCCCTAAAAATACCGACACCCCCTGAAAAGCCGGAGAATTAAATCCGGGTAGATAGGGAAAAGCGATGACTATAGCTAAGGCAATTATCAGCAGTGACAGTAAATTATAGGTTGGTTTTGCCCAATCGGGATAGAAACCATTAATTACTAAATTTTCTCTTTCCAATCCAGTGAAAAATGGTTTAATTGCTCTCAACAGATAGTGAGTTATAAAAACAATTATCAGTATAATAAAAATATTGGGTAAATATTTTGCTATCTCTTGGGAAATAACTTCCAAAGCACTAAAAAAGTATTGTAGAAAACCATCACCAAATTTTCTAGTCCAGGGAAAAAGACGAAGGACAAAAGTTAAATAAAAATAGAGAATAGTTAAAATAATCAGAGTGCGGATAAATTGCAAAACTCTTAGGGAAAAAATTCCTATTGTCTGGGAACTAATAATCTCAAAATTTTGGAATACGACCCCAGGAACTAGGGAGGTGATTAATCTCTGAATCTGGGGAAAAACCCGCGAAGATATAAAAATTATTACCCAGAAAATTAAGACCGTGGCCAAGGTAGCACTTACCGTCAAAACTGCATCTTTGAAGAGGTTATCTGGTTGACGTTCTTGACGATAACGGACAATGGCTGCTTTCATCTTTGCCAAAGCTCGTTCGGCCAATACTTCTTGACTGACCGCGTGTAATTTGGCATCTCTAGAAGTAATAGTAGCAATAACCGTATCTCCCAAAATAATCGAAGGGTTTTTGTCTTCAGGATCGATTTTTATAGTTAAATCTTCAGGAGAAAGAGCATCGTCATCGGCAATTTTTTCAATTCTATCTGTAATCGATTTCGCTCTTTCTTGCGCTGAAAAAGAACCTATTCCTTGCCGAATCGTAAAAAGTTCTTGATTATCAAGCATGACGGGAAAAACTTCTCCCAAAGTTTCCAGGGGTGTTTCCTGTCCTTGTTTAGCAGGATTATTCTGGGCTGCTATCATGAAGATGGGGGATAAAGTCAGTAACAAAACTAAACAAAACAGCCCTAAGTAACGCCAGATTTTTTTCATCTTCTAAGCCACAATTGCACAGGAGCGATCGAGTTTAATACCTCTTTTTTTCATCGTAGCATGGAATAGTTCTGTGGATAACACCTGTTCCACCGGATAAATCCCGGCTTTTTGGAGTTTTGCCGCTAAGATTAATTCTGCCACGCTGCCAGTTCCCCAACCCGCTGCTTGGGCAGTGTTTTCGTGAAGCATAGTTGCTTGATAAACTGCTTTTTGCTGCCCTTGCCATCCGGCGACTTTTGCCAACATTGCCACCCCAATTCCCGAAAATTTATCGGTTACTTCTGTCATGCGATAACTAACTTGGGAAAAAAACTCGATTCCCCGAGAACTTTCTACCCAAGCATCAGGAAAAATATGGGCAGTAATCCAAGTTAAATGATTATAAAAATCGGGAATAGAACCAAATTTTGTGATCACATTTTGCACTTGAAAAGATTCAGCAAAAGTATAGGTTTCTGGCATATCAAACCAATAAACACCAGTTTTACCCAAAGGAGCGGGAAAGTCAATTACTTCTCTAGCAGTATAGGGTTTAATCTCTTGCCATTGTCCCTCAATCCAAGCTAAAAAAGGCTTTTTTAAGCCGAGAAAAGTAGTCCGCATCACAGTTAATCCCGCACCTCCTGAACCGGCTACGGCATAATTTAAACGGATCGTTTCTACCCTATCTAACTGTTCGACTCCCTCCCGCACTATACTATTAGAAATACCGGGGAAAATTCCCGTATTAACCACGGCAGTTATTCCCGCTTTTATCGCTAATTCTCGATAGGGGATTAACTTTTGATAAAAAGAACGATGATCACTAACATCAATATAATTGACTTTTTCTTCGATGCAAATTTTTACTACCCTGCCATCGCGATAGTGAAAGGGACCGGCACAATGAATGACTAAATCACTATTTTTAATTGCCTGTCTAAGCTTGTCTATTTCTTCTAAATCCAAAGCCAAAAACTGCATTCTTGGCAGTAATTTAATGGCTTTTTCCTTGCGTCCTGTGATAATAATTTTAGCTGCAGTATGATTAATAATATCTAGGGCGACACTTTGACCAATGCGACCAGTGCCACCTAAAATTAAAACAGTTTTTTCCATGGCAACTATCAATAATATTTGCCCTAGTATAGCATCCTCTTGGCAATTTTGGCTATTTTCCAAGATGAAAATTTTAGCATAATCCCAACTTATTTAATGCGTCCGAGGGGCAAGAAAATGGTTAAAATCTCACCTTCTTCGGGTTTTTCACGCACAATAAATTTACCTCCCAAAGCTTGAAAAAGGTTTTTAGTCACCTTCATATTCAGGCTTAAACTACCCGTTTCTGGTTGAAACATTAAGACTTTTCCTAAATCTTTGAAAGTAAGATTAGGCGATTTTACCTGAGTTTGGAACTGCATTTTTAATTGATTTCCTGCCGTTGATATATGTACTTGTAACAGACCACCACTAGCCATACTGCGAGTACATTTTTCCACGACTCCATTTAACATTTGATCCAATAAATTCGGGTCGCTAATTACCGAAGGCAATTTTTTCGGTACATTAACTTCTAAATTGACATTGCGCCGTTTAGCTTGTTTTTGCCACCGGGGAATACTATCTTGAAAGACTTTTTCTAGAGCAATTGGAATTAATTGAATCGGTTTATCTACCAGAGGATTAATACCCAATTCTGCGGCTCGGAAAATTAATTCCATGCGCTGAATTTGTTCACTACATTCTAAATCGATTGTTTCTAAATATTTCTGCACATCTTCCGTTACTTTTGCCCGTTTTAACAATAATCGGGTAATGGTGCGAATGGTGGTTAAAGGGGTGCGAATTTCGTGGGTTAAGGCGCGCAATAACTCCAAATCACAACCCGATTCTAAATTAGAATTATCTTCCTCTGGGGGAGTGATTTCGGCATTGATAGGCGATTTCGTTTTTTTCAGGTCTAAGTTAGACTGGTCGGGTAAATTTTGCAGTAATTGGCGACTAAATTGGCTAACTAGACGATAATCCGGCGAGGGACTGCCATTAGCCTCGATAATTGCCTCTAAAGTCCCGATTTGCGGATAACGCAGATTAACTAATCGTTGCCGCAACTGCTGCCAAGCTTGCTGAGTGAGGACGGGATCAAAGGAAAATTGAAAAGAGGACAAACCCCACTGATCCTCGCCTAAAACCAGCAAAAGAGCGAAACTTTCGCTAAAAACCAGACAAAACCTTTCATTAGCAATCGGATCCGTTGGCAAGAGAGGCAATTCATGAATCTCCGTCGGGGAAACATCGGCGGCGGATTTTTCCTGAGAAGGCAATTGCAAACCCGGCCATTGTAAATGTTTTAAAGCTTTAACGGTGAAAACACCAAATTCAAAACCCGTTAAAGCCTTGCTTTCTCTAACTAAAGCCGTCGGACCGGAGAGAATTAAACCCCGACCGGCGGCAGCATGATTTTGGTTTTGTAATAAGATATTTTCTAAAGCGGCGATCGCTGCGAACCACTCACTTTCCGCTTTCAGTTGCGAGCGCTTGAGCCATTCCGATAAATTAGGATAAAAAGCATTGGGGGTGAAAGTTTCCCGGTCCTGATGGTCAGTCGGCGGGAAAATATCGCTTAATTTCGGTAAAGACCCCTTTAACATCGTCTTCATCACTGACTAGATACAAATTCCTTACCTAGAATATTACCCCTGTTAATGCTCATTCCATAACGGTAAAACCGAACTCTATTGGCAGTGATATCCGCGTTTTGATGGTAGTTATCTTAATGGTGAGGTACAAAGTTTTCGCTTTGGGGAGTCGGTCGTCGATACCAGGTTAGGTTATACTTCATCTTGATCAGAAAGGCTGTCAATCGGCTTCGCACTTTGTAATATAGGTTAGTCCAGTTGATCACCTATGCCGGTTGTGGGGTTCGTGTCTCAATTCAACCTCGATAAGTCTGATATTTAATTACACTTCCCCACCTATGTATTTTTTTGTTACATTTAAGTATTTTTTTTGCTTATCTATAGTTATCATTGAATAACTTAAAAGTGTTACCCAATTATTTCCCTAACTAACCAATCTTTGATCCCAAACCCTTTTGCCTTGACATTACGTCAATGGGAGGAACCATCGGCCCTTGGTTTGCCTGTTTAAGTGCTGCTTTCAAGCTAGGTAAACAGTTGATTAGTGGTAACTGTCCAGCAATAGTTGGGGTCGGTTATTGACTATATTTTGCCGTGAGCAAATTCTGAGAATTAAGAGGAAAATTAAATATGGAAATTTCGCAAATCTGTCTTGACTTAATTAAAAAATGGGAAGGATTTCGTGCCAATGCTTACTTAGATCCAGTGGGAATACCTACTATTGGTTATGGAACGATTCGTTATCCCAATGGGCAACCTGTGGAGTTAGGAGATATTGTCACCGAAGCAGAAGCGGAGGACTTATTAAAATTAGAAGCTGACGATTTTGCTGAGTTAGTTACCAAAAAAGTAACAGTAGGACTCAATCAGAATCAATTCGATGCTCTAGTTTCTTTTTGCTACAACGTCGGTGGTGGGGCGTTTCAAGGAAGTACCCTACTGAAAAAACTTAATAGTGGTGATTTTACTGGAGCGGCAGAACAATTTTTAGTTTGGAATAAAGCAACACAAAACGGAGTGAAAATTGTTTTAGAAGGTTTAACTAATCGTCGCCGTGAGGAAAAGGCTTTATTTGAAAAATCTGGAAGTGAAGGAAAACCTTTAGACAAGCCTGAACCCTCCTTACAAGCTCAAGTTGATTGGTTAGAGGGCTATCGAGACAGAAATAATGATGATACGATTATTGTGGCTCGAAAAGGCTCTGATGTTATAGAAATTTTGACTGTAGAAAGCCCAGATAAAGAGGACTTAATTACCGTCATACGTCAATATCCTAATGCTAAAAATTTCCTCATTGCCCCCCAGGAAAAACAAGTACCTGCGGGGGAAAGAATCTTAATTCAAAAAAGGGAATTTGCGACAATCACAAAAGTTGATGCTCCTCCCTCATTGGATAATCAACTTTTAATAATTGGAATGGGAGCAGACGAAGATACTCCCGCCAGTTTAAAGCAAGATATTGAGGAATTGCAGTTACGTTTGCGAGATTTGGGCTACTATCAAGGGGAAATTGACGGCAACTTTGGTTCAGGAACGGATCAAGCTGTTAAAGCTTTCCAAGCCAAATTTTTTGGAGCTAATGAAGCAGATGGCAAAGTCGGCCCCCTGACTTGGAAAAAACTGTGGGAAGGAAATCCAGTTCCTGTAACTCCTCCTGTCGGCGTATCCAGTCCGGGTAAAAATTATCTTAAATTAACCAAAACCAACAAAAAAGATGAATTTGGTTGTTTCATTTTAAAAATGGAATACTTTAAAGATGGACAACTGAAAGACAGTCTTAATGTCTGTTCTGGTACGCCATCGAGACAGATTTTTAAGACGGCTACCGCTAGTGTACCTAAATCATTTGAGCCGCTACCAGAAGGGTTATGGCGAATTGAGAATATTAAATGGGCAGGGGGTCCTGCACACAAAGATGATTACTCTGGAAAATTTGTATTTCCTGATCCTGGAGTTGGTCCAGTGTCAACGCCTTTAACTTATCAAAAGCCCAATTCAACCCGTAGAAGTGCTATTGAAATTCACATCGACTGGAATCGCCGCAAGAAGTCTCCTGGTACCGCAGGATGTGTGGGAATTTATACGATTGGCGATTATCAACGTTTTGTTCGTTGGCTTCGGGAAACTGACCCACGAGACTGGGAGCATCTCATTTATGCAAGTGAGTAATTATACTTGTCCCTAAAACTGGTTTCTAGCAAGGCTTTCAAAATATCTTGACATAAAACCTGATTTAGGGGTTACAAAGGTGAGATGCTCCCACGAGACTTTTTTGTGGATTGGGGTTTAGGAACTTGTCCCAAACCCTAGCCTATCTTTAATAAGGGGCAATTGAATTGTTTAATGATGATTCAATTGTCTCTAGTAATTATTGGTACATTGAAAACTTTTCTAACCATAAATGTTAGGCACAATTACCATTTTTTCCTTATCTTTATTGCTAACAGGTAACTCAATTGTTAGCGCAGAATCTTGTCAAAAATTTTTTGTTACCGCCCGCGATGGTTATGTGAATATCCGTTCCTATCCTCAAATACAAGGAAATAACGTTATTGCCACTTTACCTAGCGGCAGTTCTGTACAATTAAGTGAGCGTTATCAAAAATGGCTGAAAATTAAATTACCTCTTGCCGGTTGGTTAGCTGGTAGTCAAATTTCTCGAATTTCTTGTGATCAAGGTCGTGATTTACTTATAGAATTGGGACTGCCGACTATAATTAAACTTGGAAAAAAAGCAGCAATTGGCTATCAAAAAGATGCAGAAACTTTGGTTAAAATGTCTCCGTATATAGATGGAATAGTTGAAGAAAATTATGCCCGAGTTATTGTACAATGGGCTAATCAAAATCCGAAATTTTTAGTTGCCATTCTCGATCGTCAAAGTCCAACTATTCGCCGAGCAGTTTTATCTTCTCTCGATTTTGGATTAGGTACTAACACAAATGAGCGTCAAAACTTGGAAAAATTTATGCAAAATATTTCTCCAAAAAGTTTAACTTACGTTGATTGGTATAGGCGTAATCCTGTTTATCCTTAGTAGCAAATACAAGATCAATATTATTCTTTTAATTCATTAAGGAGGCTCTTACTTGAAAACTAAGTAGTCATCAGAATATCAATTATAACTGTCATAAAAACTATTTTAGTTGCCTGTGGAGCTTCCCTTGAAGTGAACAAGAAGATGGCAGTTATAGCGTTTTTCAGTCTGCTGAGGTACAAAAGTTATGGGTTTTAGGCAAAAGGCAAGAGGCAAAAGGCAAAGGGGAAGAAAAACAGGTGTACCTCACTAGCTTAGGAAACGCTATATTCGGTTAAATATCGTTAGTATCGACAATAAAAAATGCGACATTAACTGTGGAATTAGATTATTAATATAGTTTAAAATTATCAAAAAATCTAACAAATTAGGAGAAGAAAAAGTTAAAAATATCGAAACCAAGAGTCAGGAACATCCGAGTTAAAAAAAATTCAAGTTCAAGCGATCGCCATTCCGATTAACCCGATTTCGGGTTAATCGGAGTTATCCTTTTTTTGTCAAACTAGAAGGCTCTCTTGGTCTTTTTTTATTTTTTTAACTCAATTCAGTCTGCCGTGGGGACATAACATCGTTATCTCCTCAACATCGTTATCCCCTCAATGACCGCGGCCGCATCTTAGCACTCAAGCCCTAAGAGTGCTAAATTAACTATAAGGAGTCCTATCACAACAGCGATACCATGTCCAAAATCATTGCCTTTAAAGATGAATCCCGTCGCGCCCTAGAAAGAGGTGTCAACGCCTTGGCCGATGCGGTAAAAATCACCCTCGGTCCGAAAGGACGCAATGTCTTGTTAGAAAAGAAATACGGCGCCCCCCAGATCGTTAATGACGGCATCACCGTGGCCAAAGAAATCGAATTGTCCGATCCCCTCGAAAACACCGGGGCGAGATTAATTCAGGAAGTAGCGGCAAAAACCAAAGATTTAGCGGGAGATGGCACCACCACCGCCACCATCATCGCCCAGGCTTTAATTAAAGAAGGTCTGAAAAACGTTACCGCCGGGGCCAATCCCGTCGCTTTAAGACGCGGACTAGACAAAACCATCGCCTATCTGGTGGAAGAAATCGCCGCCGTCGCTAAACCGATCGCTGGAGATGCGATCGCTCAAGTGGCCACCGTTTCTTCTGGCAACGATGAAGAAGTGGGACAAATGATCGCCACCGCCATGGAAAAAGTCACCACCGATGGCGTAATCACCGTGGAAGAATCGAAATCCCTAACCACCGAATTAGAAGTAGTGGAAGGGATGCAGATTGATCGCGGTTATATCTCTCCCTATTTCATCACCGATCAAGAAAGACAGATCGTCGAGTACGACAACCCCCTGATCCTGATTACGGATAAAAAAATCAGTGCGATCGCTGAATTAGTCCCCGTCCTCGAAGCCGTTGCCCGTCAAGGTCGTCCCCTATTAATTATCGCCGAAGATGTGGACGGCGAAGCCTTAGCCACTCTAGTGGTCAACAAGGCCCGGGGAGTCTTAAATGTCGTCGCTATCAAAGCCCCCAGTTTTGGGGAACGTCGCAAGGCGGTTTTACAAGATATCGCCATCCTCACCGGCGGTCGTCTGATTTCCGAAGAAGTGGGCTTGAGTCTTGACACGGTTAGCCTCGATCTGCTAGGGCAAGCGGCAAAAATCACCCTAGAAAAAGACAATACAATTATTGTCGCCTCCGGGGACAGCCGCAATAAAGCCGATGTGCAGAAACGTCTCGCCCAACTGAAAAAACAGTTAGAAGAAACCGATTCTGAATTCGATAAGGAAAAATTACAGGAACGCATCGCTAAATTAGCCGGCGGTGTGGCCGTCATTAAAGTCGGGGCAGCCACAGAAACCGAACTCAAGGATCGCAAACTCCGCATCGAAGATGCCCTCAATGCCACCAAAGCCGCCGTGGAAGAAGGTATCGTCCCGGGCGGTGGTACAACCTTGATTCATCTGGCTTCTAAGGTGAAGGCTTTCAAAGCTTCTTTGACTAACGATGAGGAAAAAGTCGCCGCCGATATCGTCGCCAAAGCCCTAGAAGCCCCCCTGCGTCAGTTAGCCAACAACGCCGGTGTGGAAGGCGATGTGATCGTGGAAGGTGTGCGCGAGACCGCTTTTAGCGTCGGTTACAATGTCCTCACCGGCAAGTACGAAGACTTAATCGCCGCTGGAATTATCGATCCGGCTAAAGTGGTGCGGTCAGCCGTTCAAAACGCCGCTTCCATCGCCGGTATGGTCCTAACGACCGAAGCCCTCGTGGTCGAAAAACCCGTTAAAGAAGCCGCAGCCCCCGATATGGGCGGCATGGGCGGCATGGGTGGCATGGGTGGCATGGGCGGCATGGGCGGCATGGGTGGCATGGGTATGATGTAATTCCTGATGCCGTCTGGCCTCTCAAAATAATCTCATTCAATTGAGCCAATCTGTCCCTTTTCTCGTTATCATCGGCATTAGGGGCAGGTTTTTTTTCCTCAACCACAGAGATCGCCTTTTTCCTCTGATGTAGAAAATTATAAATTGCTCCAATTGTCTGGAAAAATCTAGAATAATGATCCTTGAATATGAGTATTGCTTCTTTCTTTTTTAAATCTTTTAAATCTCTCTGCAGCTATCTCGCAATAGTCTTGTCGAATTTCAAAACCCACAAAAATTCTTCCTAATCCCAAGGCCGCTATTCCTGTAGAACAAGAACCAGCAAAGGGATCAAGAATTATTTCTACGGGATTAGATGAAGCTTGTATAATTCTCTCGACAATTGCTAAAGGAAATTGTGCAGGATGTCCAGTTCTTTCCTTAGAACTGCGCTTTTCTCCTGTAGTGACTTTAGGAACTTCCCACACATCAGAAGGATTTTTACCGAGGGGATTACAACGATATTTACCATTTTTCTTTTGATTGGGATACTTAACGTTAGGGTCACGAATATTATCTAAGTTAAAAGTATATTCTTGGCAATTTTTGAGATAAAAAAGCCATTTTTCATTGCGAGGACTAAGACGATTTTTTGTAGAAACACCTGCCCCATATTTCCAGACAATTTCTTGTAAAAGATAAAAGGGAGACTTATCCCAAAGAAGATAGGGAATCGGAACACATAATCCCTTTTCTGGTACTTCTAAATAACCGACATTTAGCCACAAAGCACCGTTATCTTGAGTAATCTGATAAATTTGCCGCAGCCAATTAGCACACCAATCAACATAGTCATTGATTGAAAGAACTCGTTCATATTCTTTGCCAATATTATAAGGTGGTGATGTAACAGTGAGGTCAATTTTTATGTCACTATGAGATAGTTTAGACAAAAAGTCTATGGCATCTCCTTGATAAAGAATAAAGCCGTTGTCTGAGTAAAAAGGTTGACCAAGATGACTAACCAGAATTTCTTGAAGAAAATTAAATTTGTTGGCTCTATCTTTTTCTAACTCTGGAGAAAATGGCTGTAGTAAGGAGGAAGGGGCAATCTGAGTTGATTGATGATCAACAATTGCCTCTGCTAGATAAGAGTTTTGTTCCTTATTGGCAATTGGACGAGACTCATCTTCCCTAGACGATAGTTTTTTTTGTTTCCCCTGGTACTCTACAACCATAATCTCAAAGGACAGGTAAGTATTTTGATAGTTTCAATTATGCCCTTATTTTACCAAAATATCACTGGAGTTGTGCTTAATTTAATAACTTTTGTAATCATTCTCCTTCCCTTACCCTGGATGGGGGGGGTAGAACCCCACCAAGAGTCAAAGATTGACTGATAAAGCAGCGAGTTTTCCTTGAAAAATCTCAACTGAGTAGATTGATAATTATGAGATGCACCCGAAAATTATCCCTAAAATGGTGGTAAATAACCCATGGCATTTTTGACTCGATCGAGAGTTTGATTGGCCACCGCTGCTGCTTTGAGACGACCTTGCCGCAAAACTGTGGCTAAATAATCTTTATCCTCTCTAATTTGAGCGTATTTTTCCTGAATAGGTTTCAGAGATTCTATGGTAACTTCTGTTAACATCGGTTTAAATTGTCCCCAACCTAAATCGGCACATTCTCCCGCGACCACCTCTTTACTTTTTGCCGATAAAATACTATATAGAGTTAGTAAATTATGGCATTCGGGACGTTCTGGATCATCGAAAGTTAAACCCTTAACTAGATCGGTTTTACAGCGTTTAATTTTCTTAGCAATGACATCGGGACTATCGAGAATATTAATCCGACTCATCTCGGAAGGATCGGATTTAGACATTTTATTCCGGCCATCGGTTAAACTCATCACCCGCGCTCCTTCCTTGCGGATCATCGGATCGGGAAGTTTTAAAATTGGTTGTTTCGGTTGTCCAAAAAGATGATTAATTCTAACGGCTATATCGCGGGTTAATTCTAAATGTTGTTTTTGATCTTCTCCCACGGGTACTTTATCGGCATCGTAGAGTAGGATATCGGCGGCCATCAGTACGGGATAATCGAGTAAACCTGTGCCAACATTTTCCCCCTGTTTAATCGCTTTTTCTTTAAATTGAATCATGTCGGTTAACCAATTTAAAGGGGTGATACAATTCAATAACCAAGTTAATTCCGTATGGGCCTTAACGTGGGATTGGACAAAGATAGTCGCATATTCTAAATCAATTCCGCAGGCTAAATATAAAGCGGCAATTGCTAAAGTATCCTCCGCAAGAGTGGCGGGATTATGGGGAACAGTGATCGCGTGTAAATCGACCACACAAAAGAAATTATCGTAGTCTTTTTGTCCCTCCACCCAATTGCGGATCGCACCGAGATAATTGCCTAAATGTAAATTGCCGGTTGGCTGCACACCAGATAAGATTCTTTGTTTACCCATAACTCCTGCGATCGCTTTTTATCATGATTTCATTGTATCAGTTTTTGCGGGTAATTTCATCCTAAATCCAATTGGGAAAAATCATTCTCAGATAATAATCCCGCACTGACAGGGGAATGCCTAAATAAATTGGTAGCCAATAGATAAAAGCAAAAATTATCAAAATTATCAGCGAGCGCGAGCCATTTTTATAAATAGGACTGGAACTTTCTAAACCATCGGCTAAGAGCCAAGCTAGGGCAATCCAAGTGAAGCTATAGGCAGCCATATAATGATAGAGAAAGGTACAGCGACTAATTTTTAACCAGGGCAGCAGATTGGCAATATAGTTACAGATAAGATAGGCGGAAATTAATCGCTCTTTTCGGTTAAATAATCGACTAAAAACCACTAGAATTGCTCCCGTAGAAAGCCACCACAAAAACGGATTACCCATAGCGTGAACATCATAAATTTTATCACCTACTCTCTCAAAATAATAAGCCACTGGTCGCCCCATTACTAACCAACTATACCAGGGAGAACAATAGGGATGAACATCAGCTTGATTGCCCTTTATTCTCTGATGAAATGACCAAATTTCCTGATGTACTTGCCAAAAATTATATTGATGGTTGACGAGAAGATGCGGTATCCACAGTAAACTATAGGTAACTAGGGGAAAGACAATTAAAGCGATAAAAATGTCCTCTAATCTCAGGTTAGTTGCCTTTGTCCAAAGATGATCTTTTGACTGCTCTTGCTTCAATAATTTTATTAACCAAGCAATACCGATAAAAATAAATATTCCCAGTAAAAATCCTAAGCCATTCCATTTAATATTTGCCGCTAAACCGAAACAAACCCCCGATAATAATAGCCAATTGAGTTTCTGATTTTTCTGGAGTGCTAATAAAAAAAATAATTGTCCAGACAAACCGAATAAAATTAAGTAAATATTATTGAGAGCATAGCGGGATTCCACCAGAAATAATCCGTCTAAACTGGCGAGCAAAGTTGTGATTAAAAATACATTTTTTCTCTGGGTTAATTGATAAGCAATTGCGCCAATAATTAGGGGAATAAAAGAACCAGTCAAAGCATTTAACCAGCGATAACTAAAAGTTGAGCGCAGGGAACCTGTTAAATTATTAATGGTTTCAGGATCGGCAGGAAAATGGGAACCAATCCAGATACCAATAGCAATTAAATATTGACTTAACGGTGGGTGAGACTGGAAAAAATCTTTACCGATGAGATATTCATTGCCGTATTTAGCATAATAAACTTCATCGAAAACAAGAGTATTAAATTGACTGAGATTCCAGAATCTTATCGCCAGAGAAAATAAAAATATTGCTAGGATAGATAGGTTAAATTTTACTTGATAATTCATGGAAAAATAATAGTTATTATAACTGGGAATTTTCTGTTAAACGCAAGCGAAATTCTTTGACGGCAAGACGGGGATTAGGATGGTTGACGTATTCGGCTAATAATTCTAAATTTAAATCTGGTAATAAAGCACTTTTAGGGATTAAAATATATTCGCCATTCTCTTGCAAAGAATAGATTTTTAACTGATTATCTTGCCAAAACCAAACCTCTTGAGTTCCCAATCTTTTATAAACTTCTAAAACTTTCAGGCTGCCACTGGTTAAGATTATTTCGATCGCCAAATCAGGAAACTCTTTTTCTGTAAATAAACAAAAACATTTGTCAGGTTCTTTCCCAGCTTCTTTTTCCTGTTTTCGCAACGTGGTGGAACCTAATCCCCAGAAATCAATTTCAGCATATTCTAAATAAGCTTCCACTAATCTACCGATATCTTCTTTGCTAACTTCATGACGACGACTAGGAGCCATAATTTCTACCATTCCATCTAAGTAAGTAATGCGATAACTGGAACTATCTTCTAAATGTTTTAAGAGGGTTTCGTACTGTTGCCAATTAACCCCAGAAATTAACATTCTTTGTTCAGGATCATTAGCTTTTAACTCGAAACCTTCTAATCCTTGTAACCGAATCGTAGTCATCATAAAATTAATTACCTCGTCTATTTTACTTAATTACTCAGGAAGACTTATTTTGATTTCTTCTGGCGTTAATTTTAGCGCGTAAAACCCTAACTTTATAGGGATCAGCATCTTTTCGCCACAGAATCTGATAGCCTTTGATTGTAGCACAATGATCCTCTAAACATTTTTGCCAACCCTGTAAACGTTCGATCGCTTTTCTATCTTCTAACAATCCCCAATCCTTTTCTAATTTAGTTAAGCGAAGCAATTTATCATAGTTGGGATAATCCGCCGTTACTAAAAGCTCTTTTTCGTGTAGAATTGGCGGATTAGGACTATCACGATAATCGCGAAAACTAAAATCAGCCGAACCTAAATATACATCCATGCTAGTAGCTAAAATCGGATGGATTTCTGTATCAAAATCGGGATAATAGAGATAGGAAATTTTGGGTTGACGAAAAGATAAACGAATAACATTAGCATTTTCTAACCGTCCGATAGTTTGACTAGCACAACCTTCATATAAGCGTAATAACATCGGTAATTTTTCCAGAATGCTAATATGAATAGTTAGGGAATAACGGGAAAGTTTGCCTAAAGAACTATTTTCACAAGTACGAGCGATCGCTGGCAGATTTCCCGCACTTATTAATACTTCTTCTGCTAAAGCGCAAGCATTGCGATAACTGCCAAATAAAGCTTTAAAATCGGCACGGGTAGCGGGGGATAATTCTCGTACTTTTGGACATTGGCTAAATTGACTTAAAGCTAAATAAAGTAAAAGATCGGCGCGTCTTTTATCAGCAATTATCTCCCATTCTTCCGCTTCTGTTACTTGTAAAATCACTTGAAAAGCGCGTCTAAAAGTGCCAAATTCTGCCTTAATTTCTTCCTCTTGTAATAATTCTCCTGCGACGGGTAAACGTCCCTGCTGGGTGTAAAATTCCATCAGGGGAGTTAATAAATCTTCGTAATCTTCAAAGCGTTTGAGATGGGTTTTAATTTTAGGAGTGGTAGCGCGGGAAAGACATCTCGATAAACGAAAAGCTTCCGCTTTTTCTTCCTCTCGAAAAACTAGATAAACTCCCAAAGTTATCGGAATAGAATCAACTCCTAAACTGCTATCAATATACTGTTTTAGTTCTTCCTGTTGATAGTATTTTTGAAAGGTATTGCGACGGGTTATAATTCCATCTTCATAAGCCATTAAACCCCGTTCGCTATCATCAATTAAAATCTGTGCCGAAACGATTAAAACTTGACGGGTTAATTGCCAAGCTTTTAATAAAGCTTCCTGCCGTTCTTCGGCGGATTCAATAACATTAATTACATAGCCTAAATTAACAATATCAGATTCAATTAAAGGACTATCGGGACGATAATAAGGATCCCAACCTTCACTTTGATAACCCTGTTCAGCTATGCGTTCTATATCACCTCCATAACCACAACCGTAATCAAAAAAAGTGGTTTCCGGAAGGAATAATCCCGCCGCTAATGCTAATCTTGTCGGACGAGAAAGGGTTTTGCGAACAAGAGCGGCTTTGTGGCGATCAATTATTATCGATTTTTCCTTTTGTCCCTCTAGATTACAAACTAAATAATCTCCTGCAAAATCAAGGTGATGCTTTCTTAAAAGCCGTTGCCATTCCTGTTTAGTACCGATGGGATAAGAACTGTTTAAAAGTCCTAAAGCACTCTCGATTTTTGTGAGATGCTCGAATTCTTGATAAAGAGGATAGTCCCTAGTAACAAAAGTTTCTTTTCGGTGTAAAATGGGCGGATTATCAGCATTTTGATAATTCCATTCACTTAAGATTAATGTCCCCATATCTACCACTAAACTTTTAGTTAAAACTGGGTGAGGTTCCCGATCAAAATCGGGATAAAAAAGATAGGATATTTTCGGTTTATCGGTGCTAAATTTAATTATTGTTGCCTCAGATAAATGCTGATTAATTCTTGCTTGTTGTTCGTAATTCTGGAGAATAGGATCCAGTTGCTGTAATGCTTCTCGATGAACATAAAGCGCCCCCGGTAATAGTTTACCGATGGGACTAACTTGACACAGTTGCACGATTACGGCGAAATTCTCAGCCATGGCAATTAATCTGTCTAATAACAAATCCTAGAGACAGAAAAAACTAAATAAATCTAGTTAAATGAACCCGATAGCGCTCTTTTTTGGTCACAGTAACCTCACCCACTTCTAGACGACCTTTTCCCCGAAAAGAAATCAAATCACCGGTTTTAACGTTATAACTAGATTGACTGATATCTTTCCAGTTAACTCGCACATCCCCAGCGCTAATTGCCTCGGTCATTTTACTGCGAGAAATGCCAAAACCCGCCGATGCGATCGCATCTAAACGTAGGGAAGCTTCCACAGTATTAATTTCTTTTTTTTGCGGTGGTCTAACTTTTAATTCCGTCAAAGGAATCGGGCTAGTTTTCACGGGAACTGAACGCACTTGTCGCAAATTAGCAGATAAAAAATCTGCCAATTCAGGCACTACAATCGCCTGCGCTCCTCGCTCACCTAAAACGATTATATCGCCCACTTTTTCCCGAACGATCCCCGTCCCCAACATCGCCCCTAAAAAATCCCGGTGGTTAGCGGTATCAAAAAGAAAATTACCGGCAATATCAAGGGCAGATAGGGGAATATCTGTCACTGCCAAAGGTAGATCAACTCTAGCAATACCGAGGCGCTGTCTTTCTGCTTGGGGATAACCGCCCGATTTTTGCATTGACACATCGGTTAAACGCTGAAAAACCCGTTCTACTTCTGCCAAAACCGCAGGAGAAAGAAAGTCTGTCACCGTCACTTCCCAAGTCTTGATCGCTTGTTCGGCTTTATCAATAACTTTCGCTATCTCCTCGCGGTTCTCGACACCCTTTAGTAATTCTTCTCTTGGTAACATTGTTTTCTGGTAATTAATCAAAAATTCTTAGGAAAAAATCAGATGACCGATAACTTATTCCTAATAACCGTTCACCGTTCTAGGGCGTATCCTTGCAGATTTTCGGGGTTAAATTGACGGAGGATAAGAGTCGCTTGATTTTTTAGGTTTTCTGAACCCTGCACGATAATAATATATTTTCCAGCACCGAGACGATTGCGATAGGGAAGTGCATCGCCACTGCCGGACGACAAACCCACGCCACCACCGACGAAAATACTGCCCATCGCCCCCCCAATCGCCCCGGCAATGCCGCCAACAATATGATTGCCCGGTTCTCCGGCCCAATCAAAGGTATGCAATCCCGTAATCAGGTTAAAAAGGTAGCCACCGGCAAAACCGAAGGGAATTAGCCAAAAAGCCATGAGAGTAGCCCGTTTTTTGGCTTGTTGGAAGGGATCGATCAAACCGAACTCATCGGCACTTTTATAGCCGCGACCGAGAATGGTCACTTGAGATTGGGGAATTCCCGCTTTTTCCAGGGCAACGGCAGCTTCTTCTGCTTGTATGCGATCAGCTAACACGGCAATGAGATAATTCATATTCTCCAACTTTTCAGGCTATCTTTATCTCCCATTGTAAGGATTTTGGGTACGCAAAAGCCGATCGATCGAGAAAATATTAAAGGGGAGGCGTTAGTCAATGGTTAATTCAGTTTTAGCTGTTGCTGAATCAAGGTATGAATGCCAACTGTGCATCCTATCCAAAAGTTAGTTTGGGTCTAGGTTTTAAAAATTCCGAAAAAGGTTTCTATGATTGCTTTTGACTGATTGCCGTCCCGGTTAATAACATTGATGCTTGGTTTTCACTCCAGTGAATCATCCAACTCGGTTGTAATCCCAAAACAATAATAAATAAAGCCAAAGCAATTTCGGGAAATCTTTCGGGCCAGGTACTGCGAGGAATGCGCGATAATTCGGGGGTTAAACGACCAAAGAAAACCCGATTAATCATCAGGAGAAAATATACTGCGGTTAAACCACTAGCGACCAAACATAGGAGGGTTTGTATCGGGAAAATCGGGAAACTGCCACGAAAGACCAAAAATTCGGCGATAAATCCTACCATTCCGGGAATGCCGGCGCTGGCCATAGCCGCTAAAATCATTAACATTCCCGTGATTGGTAAACCTCTTTCTGGATTTAATAAACCGCGTAAATAATTCACATCCCGACTGCCGGTTTTTTTATACACTACTCCCACCAACAAAAATAACAAAGCGGAAATTAAACCGTGACTAATCATCTGCAAAATTGCCGCGGTGATGCTTAATCTGGTGGTGGCCGCCGCCGCTAGTAAAATATAGGCCATGTGGGAAATGGAAGAATAGGCCACTACTTTTTTCATATCCTTTTGGGCAATAGCGCAACTGGCCCCGTAGAGGGCGCTGATAGCTGCTATCGTTGCTAACCAAGGGGCGATAGTCACCCAAGCGTCGAGAAATAAACCGACTCCAAAGCGCAGCAGTCCATAGGTTCCTAATTTGAGTAATATTCCCGCTAAAAGCACAGAAACGGGGGTAGATGCTTCGACGTGGGCATCCGGTAGCCAAGTATGAAAGGGAAAAATCGGGATTTTGATGGCTAATCCGATGAGAAGGGGGATGAGGAGCAGTAATTGGGTTTTAACGTCTAAATTATTCGATAAAAGGGGATTATAGGCGAAATTATTAGCACCGGTTAGCCAAACTAAGCCGAGGAAAGAGATTAGCACTAGAAAGCCTGAAATTGCCGTGTATAATAAAAATTTCATGCCCGCGTAGCCGCGTCTTTGCCCCCCCCAAATAGCAATGAGAAAGTAAAGCGGGACGATTTCTAATTCGTAAAATAGGAAAAATAGCAGTAAATCCTGCGCTAGAAAGGCCCCCGCTACTCCGGCATTGAGTAACAGGAGCAGGGAATAGTAAAATCTCGGTCGGTTAACCTCTGTCCCACTAGCATAAAGAGCAATTATTGTCAAGATGCTGTTAAGAAAAAGTAACGAAAATGATAAGCCATCGACCCCGAGGGCATAATTGAAACCGAGGAAATTAATCCAAGGCAGGTTAACCGTGAACTGCATTTGCGGGTTCCTAGGGTCAAATTGCCAGCCAAGAAGAATATTAAGCAGTAAGAGAACGACAGCAAGAGTTAGAGCTAATCCTCGCACTTTTTTCGCCTCTAGAGGCGTGTAGGCAATCAGTATCGCCCCTATAATCGGTAGCCAAATAAAAGCGTTGAGCATTCTTTACTTTAATGGGGATGATAAACTTAATATTATTGCCTAAGCGGTCAATCTTTAGCAAGATAGCTATCAACTTTTAACATTTATTAATAAAATGAGCCAGAGATTACCATTACCAGAAATTCGTCGGGAAAAAAACAGCGATTTTGCTGCCATATACCGAGTAAATTCCTTGGCTTTTGGCCGGGAAAATGAAGCCAATTTAGTCAATGCTTTCAGAAATAATGTCCCTGTCTTTTCTTTTGTTGCTGTAAAAGAAGAAAAAGTTATCGGTCATATTCTCTATAGTCCAGTGTCTTTAGAGTCGGAAGATAAACCTAATTTAAATCTGCTGGGATTAGCACCCCTAGCCATTTTACCCGATTATCAAAGCAAGGGCATCGGTTCTCTTTTAACTCAATATAGTCTAAGGGAATGTGCCGCTAGAGGAATTGATGCAGTGGTGGTTTTAGGAAACCCGCATTTTTAACAGGAGCGCAAGGTTTGGTTAAGTATCGTCGAGAGTTTGACTCGGTGTCAAAAAAGTTTCAGCTAATTTAATTAAAGTGGTTCGATTAATCTTACCCTGAAGACTTTTTGGTATCTCTGGTAATTTTATCCAATGTTTCGGCAGTTTATAATTGACTAATTTATCTTTAATCTGGGATTGAATAATTTTCTGGCTTATCTGAGAGTTAACGGGTACATAAAAAGCGACAATTACCTGTACCCATCGAGAATCTGGCAATCCTAAAACCACCACATCTTTAACTAAATTAGTTTGTCTAATGGCAGTTTCTACCTCAAAAGGATAAACATTTTCTCCTCCAGTAATTATTTTTTGACTATCCCGACCAATGATATATAAATAACCACTTTCATCCAAATAACCTAAGTCATCTGTCTCGAAGTAGCTTGCTTGATTAAGATGGGGATAATAGCCTAAAAATAAAGATTTCGCTTCAATAATAATTTTCTGGTTATCGGGATTAATTTTTATCTGAGCATGGGGTAATACCTGTCCATTACTATTATTGCCTCGTCGAAAATCTTCTGGTTTAAGAGTGACAATTTGTGAGGCAGTTTCCGTCATTCCGTATGTGGGAGACAGAGAAATATTATATTCTCTAGCTTTTTCTAGTAAAGATGGCCATGCAGGGGAACCTCCTAGTAAAACTGTTTTAAAATTGGCTAACCATCGAGGATCATTTTCTAGAAAGAATTGTAATTGAGTGGGGACTAAGGAGATAAAATAATCTTGAAGATTGAGATTATTTACCCGCTTTTCTTTGATTTTATGGTAAGGAATAACAGCAAAATCTCCCCCCGTTAAAAAACTTCTGAGAAACTGCATTAAACCACTAACATGATATAAGGGCAGTAGGCAAAAAGAGTTAACCCGCTTGACTTGAAAATATTCAGAAAAACCTTTGACAGAAGCAGTTAAAGTTAACCAGTTATGGATAGCAAAGCGAATTTTTCCCGAGGTTCCTCCCGTGGGTATCATCAGAGAATTAGTCAAAGGATTAACAGGAGGAGAATTATAGTTAAAAACCTTGATATTTTCGCCAAAAATATAATCGGGTTGCATCAGAGAGAAAACCTGTTCCCATTCGTTAGTTTTCCAGTCAGGATTAGCTAAAAATAGGCAACTTTTTGACCTGACGGCAGCCAAGAATATCGCTAAGAATTTAATGGGATTGCCTTCGGCCAGCAGCATAGTTAATCGAGGATTATCTGCGGCGATAAATTGCTGAGAATAGGACTGATATAATTGATAAAATTTCTGGCTATTGTATCCATATAACCAATCTTTTTGACTGAGATATGCTAATTGTTTGCTGATGTCGTCCACAGTTTTTCTAACCAATCGGGGTCACTATTATTAAACCATTGTTGCACACCAAAACCTAAAGCTCGCTCCTTTCGGGGGTATTCTTGTGCTAGACGTAAAGCGGATTTTCTGCCGATATTAGTTTCTAAAACGGAGGAAAATACTAAATCTAAGGGATATTTTTTCCAGAGATTTCTTAACCCTTGTATTGAACCAGTAATAGCAGGTTTAATCACAAAAATTCCTCGCCATCCCCGTTGATAACATTCCTCTATTTGTCGAAGATTGGCCACCGATTCATCTAAGGCAATTCCTGTGGTAAAATCTTGACTTAATTGCAACATTTCTAACCATTGAGACGGGGGTAAAGGTTGTTCGATAAATTCAATTATTTTACATTCATCGGCAATTTTTAACCAGATTTTACTCTCAGCAATACTTAATCCCCCATTTGCATCTAAACGCAATTTAATTTTCCTGGGTAATCGGTCAATTAATTTTTCAAATAGTTTTAACTCTTGTGGGAGAGAATTGACCGCAATTTTCCATTTATAAGTATTAGTTTGATTAGCGGCTAAAATATCATCCAAACAGGGAAATACTGCCGCACCAGTGGGCAATAAATAACTATAGTTTTTCGGTTCTAATTCTCTCGATTGATTCTCTATATTTAAATCTTCTAAAGCTGATTCAAAGGCAAATTGACAAGCGGGAAATTGTTCGGGAATAGAAAAAATTGAAGTTATTGATAGGGGATTTTCGAGATTTTGACAGAATAATATTGCTGCCGATAATGTTTCTGAACCAAATTCAGGTAAAGGAGCAATTTCTCCCCATCCTATACGTCCATCTTCCGCTTCTAAGCGAATAATAATTCCTTCCCTAATTTGCCATAGTCCGTGATGGGTTTGTAGGGGACGCAGCAAAGGACGCTGATAAACACGAAATTGCCAGAAATACATGATTAACTATAAGTAGTAGTGAGAAATTAATTTTCTAGTTGAGATAGGAGACCTTTCAGTAATCAGTAAACAGTAAACAGTGAAAGGCTGCAGCTCAATTTTATAGAAATATCTATATCATATTTTGGGCTTGTAGGGAGGGTGCATCTCATTTTTGCACTCTCAAAAATTAATTATACAAGAACTCTATAGTAGGGTTGATTCATGAATCAACCCTACCCAAACCCCAGAGCGCATTAGTTTTTCGGTGGGATGCTTACAGGCAGCTGCTGATATATCTGTAATAATTTAAGGGTCACTGATAATTGCTGATTGTCGGTATTTCTGCAAATGTGAGATGCAGCCTGTGGGGACGAATTGCATTCACCCTCTTTTAATAACTGCTGCTGCTGATCATAATTGGGAGAAAGTACCGAGATGCACTCGATAAATATTGACTATATCGCCATATTTTGGCTTCTTTTTTGAGGTTTTGTTCTGCTAGACTCAATTGCTCAATACTTCATCGATGAGCAAATGGGAAACCATGTTACTTTTTCGCCAACTTTCTCGGACTCCTGTGGAATTTTTTGGGAAAACTTTGATTCAGTTTTTTGGTAATTCGCCCTAGGGTGGCTCTACTGACTTTAATCTGTGTCTTTTCATAGAGTAAGTTAGATAATTCTTGCAGGGTTGCATCCCTGTTAGCTTCGATGATTTCCACAAGAATTATTAATTGCTCACTATTTAACTTGGTTGGGGGACTGCCTCCCTGGGGACGAGGACGGATATCTCCAGTTTCTCGATATTGTTTCAATAACTTTTGAATAAAGCTTTTGGCCACATTAAATCTTTTGGCCAGTTCTCGAATAGAAATTTTTTCTTTTTCCCAGATATCGATAATTTTTTGGCGAAAATCTACTGAATAGGGTCTCATGTCTGCTCTGGCTCTCAATTATTTGTCTATTTGCCTTCTATTGTACCTCATGACTCCAATAATTGCCATATTTTCAATGGTAAGCTAAGACGCATTTAAAGCGCTTATTCTTAAGATTAGCCGAATCTCCCCCAATCCCTTTACTGTTGCCTCTTGCAAGAGTGCCTCTTGCCTCGTCTCAACAAGCAATTTAAATGCGCGGGCAGCTTAGCGATCAATCTTTGTGTCCTTTGTGTTTTTGTGGTTCGTTCCATTCGCTCCCCCGCAGGACTGTATCTTAGAATACATTCAAACCCAAGAGAGCCATCAGCTTTTTTCTCCCTACTCCCCCTAACCCCCAACCCCGATTTAGATAAAAAAAACTGGAGCGAGCGCTTTTCGCTACCCCAGTGCTGTCACGGAATTCAATTCTGTATCTAAATTAACACATTATTGGCAGCAAGCATGATTAAGGAAATTGGAAATTTTTCCAAGAGGGGCTTGTAAGGGCTGTAACCTTTACTAACAGGGGATTTCAAGCCTTATAAGGCCAAAGTTTTTTGAGTCTATCCTCGAAAATTAAACTTCGGCACTGAGATGTTCCCCCAGATGAACGGTTTTCACCCATTTTAAACGTTTAGGACGCAAAGCCATCCGCAGGCTGACACTGGGAATAATAATAAACCAGTGCATCATATAAATCATGCCGCGAATGGTTTGAGCAAGGATGTCTAAACCGAGAGCAAAAGTCAATTTTTTACCCGTATTGACTCGGATTAATCCTGTCACCATACCCCAGAGAGAAAGGGAAAGAGCCAAACCAGTTAAAGGAGTTAAAATCGGAGCTTGATGCTGGGTAATAGTGATTAAAAGATCGGGAATAGCGGCCGCAGGTAAGATATATTGAACGATCAAAAAAGCAATTAAATCAAACTTTTTCGGCCAAGGCATGGGAGACTTTAAAATTGCTTTCCAATAGTCGAGATAACGCTGAAAACCACCTTCGGCCCAGCGATTGCGCTGATGCCATAAAGCGATCGCAGTTGTCACCCCTTCTTCCGCTACTGCGGGAAAATTTAAGACATTAATTTTCCAATTATCGATATGGAGACGAATAGTTAAATCAAGATCGTCGGTGATCGTTTGTTCATTCCAACCCCCGCAACGATTTAAGGCACTACGACGGACAAATTGACCATTTCCGCGCAATTCTCCGATCCCTCCCACCGCGATCCGTTGCTGTTGAAAACAGCTATCAAAGATCATTTCTACCGCTTGTCCTTTTGTCCAGAAGTTTTCGGCGGCATTGGCGATCGCTTTTCGCACCTGTACCGCACCCACTTCTCGATCGTCGAACATCGGGACGACATGACGCAGTAAATCGGAGGATAATCCCGCATCGGCATCGAATACACCGATAATTTCCCCGTTAGTCAGGGATAAAACCTGATTCAAGGCGCCGGATTTGCCACCTCCGGCATTAGCAGCACGATGGAGAATTTGTAATTGGGGATATTCTAAAGCAAGGCGATCGAGAATTGCACCGGTGTTATCGGTACTATAGTCATCGACGATCCAAACTTCTAACTTATCTTGGGGATAGTCTAGATGACAGAGATAATTAACCAGTTTCGTGATTACGGTTTCTTCATTTTTGGCCGCTACTAAGAGGGACACCCTAGGTACAGAGGCTAAATCCTTATCCAGTAAGGGAATTGGCGGCGTTTCCGGTTTGGTGAACAGCAGCCGCAAAGCTTGCCCCGATAGTACGATAGTTAAGGCGATAATTGCCCAATAACCCCAACTAAGCCAATGAAGTCCGATAATTATTGTCCAGATCGCCATCAGGCTAAAAGCCGCTTTCTGTCTGCGTCCCGATCGGCCTTGAAAAATTTCGCTCCTAAATTCGTCCTCCTCGTCTTCGGGATCGGACCAGTCAGATAGGAGGGAACCAATCGGGTCTAATTCTTCGTTATCATCCTCTCGCGACCAATAATTTTCTGCCATAATCGACTCAGGTTAAGTAATTGTTCAAATAGAAGCTTATTTCTTGCTTTATCTTACCGAAAATTGTTAAAATTTTTAACAGAATCTTAAGTTTTTTCGGGAAAGAAACCCCAGTTTTTCAGGCTATTGGTTCCTTTTACCCGATAAATGCGCTTTTTCGGTTAAGATTGCTTTGTTTACATTCGTTGAGAAAATTTAACATTTATCCCCTATGTCAAACCTGCTCCTCTGTGTCGGACTGATTTGTGGCTCAATTATTTGGGTGGAGATCGTGCGTGATTGCTATCATGCTCTGGCCCACCATTGGCAGCCCCTTTATCGTCTGCACGTCTGGCATCATCGGGTTTTTCGTCCCGATCTGTCGGTAATGAGCGAGGAAATTTATCGTCGGGCCCACTGGTACAATGATGTACCGGAGGCCTTGGTGATGTTGGCTGCCAGTGTTTTACCGGTACTACTGGCCTACTCTTGGGGGTTCGATCGCCCTTGGTTGGGTTGGTTAGGTTCCCTTTATACTTTGGCTTTTCTCAGTACGGCGATCGGTCGAGGTTTAGGTATCGCTAATCTGGAGGAATTAACCGATTTAACCCATCGTCCGGGGCAATTTGAGAGTTTACCCGCTCAATGGCGCGTTAATCGTACCTACCACTGGCGACACCATTTTGATAACCAAAAGGCTTATTATTGTGGAACTTTCACCTTTATGGATAAATTGATGGGGACGGCACTTTCTCTCAAGGGTAAAACGATCGCCATTACTGGGGCGAATGGAACTTTAGGGCGATCGCTGTTAAAGTACCTACAACTGAAGGGAGCCAAGGTGATCGCTCTCACTTCCGGAGATAATGCGATCGCTATTGAAATTAACGGCGAATCAGTACCTGTCAAAACCGTAAAATGGCAAATCGGTGAAGAAACGCAACTTGAGGACCTATTTAAGTCTGTAGATATACTGATTTTAAATCACGGCGTTAATGTCCACGGCCAAAGAACCCCAGAAGCGATCGAATTAGCCTACCAAGTGAATACTTTTTCCGTCTGGCGTTTAATGGAATTATTCTTCAAAACTGTCCGCACTAACGAGCAAATTGCCCGCAAGGAAGTCTGGGTGAATACCTCGGAAGCGGAGGTTAATCCTGCCTTTAGTCCCCTCTATGAACTCAGTAAACGGGCGATCGGTGATATGATTACCCTGCGTCGTTTAGATGCCCCCTGTGTGGTAAGAAAGCTAATTCTTGGCCCTTTTAAGAGTAATTTAAATCCTGTGGGTATTATGTCCGCCGATTGGGTGGCTAAACAGATTATCAAGGCGGTACAGAGGGATAGCCGCAATATTATTATTACTATTAATCCCTTGACTTTTATCACCTTTCCAATTAAAGAATTCTCTGTTTCTACCTACTTAAAACTATTTACTCGT
The DNA here is from genome assembly GCF_032027425.1 of Microcystis wesenbergii NRERC-220. NCBI lineage: Bacteria > Bacillati > Cyanobacteriota > Cyanophyceae > Chroococcales > Microcystaceae > Microcystis > Microcystis wesenbergii. Next base: position 2,948,892 of record NZ_JAVSJA010000001.1, read on the forward strand.
TCCCCAAAAAATCAGGAAAAACCCTAACTAGGGTTTGCGGCAAAAAGTTTGTTGGTGGGGGTAGGGTGTGGGGTGTGGGGTGTGGGGTGTAGGGTTTTACCCATTTTCAGGGGGTTAATTACCTAAAATTCAGGGAAAAAGTCCAGAGATTTTCCTCCCAATCACTCCAATCGCTGGCACTTTTTGATTTCAAAAAAGTCTAAAAGTGTTACCCAACAAGGTTTTCAGATTTATTCAGCAATCCCTAACTATTTATCCTTAATCGGGGATCAGGACTATTTTTCCGCGCACTCTTTCCGATTCACTATAATTATGAGCTTCTACCACCTGGGAAAAAGTATAGGTGCGATCGATTCTAACAGTTAATTTTCCCGATTCGATCGCTTCTTTGAGAAATTGCCAGTCGGACGCTTGTGCTTGAGCAAAAAATATCAGTTTCCCTTTTTGGGGCAACCAAGCACCGAGATAATTTAAGAGGATAATTCCGGGATTTGGGAGGGTGGTTATATAGCTCCCTTGGGGTTTTAAAAGCTGACGACAGTGCCAAAAAGAAGACTTAGCCACAGCATCGAAGATTATATCATATTTCTGCTCAGTTTTTCTCCAATCTTCTTGGGTATAATCGATAACTTTATCTGCTCCTAAAGAGGTGACATAATCGATATTTTTACTACTACAAACTCCATCTACTTGTGCGGAGAAAATTTTCCCTATCTGCACGGCAAAGCTACCCACTCCTCCCGATGCACCATTAACTAAAATCCGATTTCCTGCTTGAATATTGCCAAAATCGCGCAAGACTTGCAAAGCGGTAGAAGCGGCTAAAGGAGTGGCGGCAGCTTCAATAAAGCTCTGATTATGCGGTTTTTTAACTAATAGGGAAGCGGGAATAATCGCATATTCAGCATAGGTTCTACCGGGTAATTGATTGAGAAAACCAAAAACCTCATCTCCGATCTGGAATTGTTCCACCTGACTACCTTTTTCAACGATAATTCCCCCATAATCAAAACCTAATTGCAGGGGAAATTTATTACCTGTGGCTATTTTGAGCATTCCCCGACGAATCTTCCAATCAATCGGATTAATCCCCGCTGCCATAATCTTAATTAAGACTTCTTTCCCTTGGGGAATTGGCTTTTCTATTTCGGTGTATTGGAGAACATTACTATCGCCATAGCGATTAATGATAATAGCTTTCATAATTAAGAAAAAAGTTGATAAAATAGTAAGGGAGCAAAAGTAATGATCAAGAGAACAAAAATCCAAACTCGTCCCGCTAAAAGATTATAATCTTGACCTAATCTTGACCAAGAGTGACCGGCGATAAAATGACCGAACAAAAATTCAAAACCCACTGTTAATAGTAACCAAATTAAACCGATAGTAATTGCTTGACCGGAGGATTCTAGACCCCAAAAATAGACAAGAGTGCCAATATAAAGACTAAAAAAGAGGATTCCTGTCAGGGTAGAAATTTGATGAGCGCGTAGTTCATCGAGATATTTTCCGTAGGTGGTTTCTCGGAGGATACCGTTACTAATTCCTATTACGATCATCGGGAGCCATAGGACAATGTAGCGACTAATCATAAGTTGTTGGTTTAGAACTCGCTCTAATTGGATTATAGCTATATTTGGCTGATAACTTGAGATATTTTGGTAAAAATTAAGATTGTTACTTGCCTAAATTTTCAGCCAGATAATCAACTAGCTTTTTCACTGTTGTAAATTCTTGGCATTTTTCGTCTGAAAGTTCTAGATCAAATTCTTCTTCTAAAGTCATGATTAATTCAAGTGTATCAAGTTCATCTCCTCCCCAATTTGATAATAAGTCAGACCAACTATTCCGGACAAAAGAACTACAAGAACTATAAGAACTATAAGAACTATAAGAACTATAAGAACTATAACTACCGACGTTTTCCTTAGATTTTAAATAAAATAGTTCATCATCAATATGTATCTCAGACTTTTCCACATCTAATTGATCACTAATTATCTCTTGAACTTTGATAAAAATTGCCAGTTTTCGTTCATTGTCTTGTGACGTTATTTTCTCGGTATCATCATTTTTTTTATCGTTAATAACAGCATTAGCTTTTTGTTCTGCTATTTTAATAGCTTTCTCTTCATCGATTCTCCTTGATTCCAATAGACTGGATTGACTGAAAAATAACTGATATCTCATAACTTCAATTCTAGAATTAATTAAGTTTCGTATTATATGAAATTCTACTTTATGACCACTTTCCTTGTAAATTTTTGTGGCTAAATCCCAAACAATCTGATCGCGGTTTGCCTCTAGCTGATTTAATTTTTCTTCACTCAGAGATACCATATCATCTAAATACTGATTGATCATCATTGCCAGAATTTGCATCTCATAATTTTTGCTGTCTTCATTCATTTGATTAGATCCTCTGCTGCAAAAAATCTCAACCGTATTATATCTCAAGATAAATACTTTTCTAAAAAATCTAGGGGTGCATCTCACATTTGCAGAAATACCGACAATCAGCAATTATCAGTGACTCTTAGATGATTACATACATATCAGCATCTGTCTGTAAGCATCCCACCGAAAAGCTAATGCGCTCCGGGGTTTGGGTAGGGTTGATTCATGAATCAACCCTACCTTGAATCAACCCTACCTTGAATCAACCCTACCTTGAATCAACCCTACCTTGAATCAACCCTACCTTGAATCAACCCTAGGGTATCGTCTCGGAGTCTCCCCAAATTGTTAATTTTTTTGCTAATTCAGCTACATTATCCGAAAAATGTCACACTAGAGGTAGAGGAGCGTCAACTATCAATCATCAGCTTTCAGCAATTTTTGGCTATTTCCCCAGGGTATTGCTGGCAGCCGGTGGGAAAAAAGATTAACTTCAACCCTGACTTTATCTGCTATCGAGGAGGTTAATTCTATGAATAATACGGAAACACTCTCAGTCGATCGGGATACCAACAAACTCTATAATAAAATTCTCGTGGCTGTGGATTATCAAGATGTCACTCCAGAGGTATTGAATACGGCTATTCTCTTAGCGAAAACCTACGCTAGTGAGTTGCGAATTGTTTATAGTCTGTCTCAACCTTTGACTCCCTACACGGAAACTTTTATTTACGGTAATCTGATCGGTTATGGTGGCGGTTATCCCCCCGATATGATCGCCTTAGAACAACAAATCACGGAAGAAATGCAAGCGGAATTACAAGCTTGGTTAAACGGTTTAGTCGATCGAGCTAAGGAAGATAATATCACGGCTCGGGCTGATTATTATATCGGTGATCCGGGGCAGAAAATTTGTCAAGTTGCCCAGCAAGAGGGGATAGATTTAATTATTGTTGGTCGTCACGGTCGATCGGGTTTATCTGAGTTAATCTTAGGTAGTGTCAGCAATTATGTGGTACATCATGCTCCCTGTTCAGTTTTGGTAGTACACATCACTCATTAATTAGAAAGGGTTGAAATCCATTTTTTGCTGTCCATTGAATCGCTCCATCTCTCCCGGTCCAGTAAGTCTTAATACCGGCCTTTCTCAGTTGATTTCTGGCATTACGGGAGAGATTGGTGGTGACAGCGATTGCTGTTTGTGGTCGAATTGACTCTAACCATTGTTTATCTAGATTGCTTCCCTGCCATAATAACACTAGGGGGCTGACTTCTTGGGATAAATTAACGGAAATTTTCGGGTTGATAATCCATAGCCAGGATTGATTTTTTACCTGAAATTTAAATAAATTTTTCTCGATCAATTGTCCGGTAATTTCGCCGAGATTAAAATTTTCTAACTGGGATAAATTAAGAGTTTTTTTGATCGGTATGCTCTCACTGATATTTGAGAATTGCGCCGGATTATTGACAGTTATTGCCCCTTGTATTTGATTAATTCCCTCCTGTCGCAAAAAGGGTAAAACTGTATAACGTGCTGTTGCGGGTTCTTCCCCATTAATTAACAGAGTATTTCCTCGATTTTGAATAATTATTACTGGTTGCGATTTGGTGGCTAAAACTGTCACCTGAGTTAAAGTTAAATGCTGATAAATAATCGGTATTAAAATTACAGCGAGTATAAATAAACCGATTAAATGCCAACGTTGACGAAACCAGAGATTAAAGCAGATTAAGGTAAGGCAAATATAAATAATTAACATCACTCCTAAAGATAATTTACCTGTGGAGTAGGTACTAAAAGGAAGCAGACTAAAAAAGTTGGTAATTTGCAGTAATAACTCTAGAGGGTAATAGAGAATACTAGCGCTGATACTGCCCAAAGGGGGATAAATTAAACCTAAAAAGGCAGTAAAAACTCCTCCTAAACTAATTAGGGTAACTAGGGGAGTTGTGATAATATTAATGGGGATATTATAAAGAGCGATCGAGTTAAACGTAAACATTAATAAAGGCATAGTCCAGAGAGTAGCAGCTAGACTAATAGCTATAGGTTCAGCGATTAAATTAGGGAAATAGTCAATTTTATTTTTCAGTAAAGGAACGGTAATAATTAATCCCAAAGTCGCTAAAAAACTTAACTGAAATCCTAAATCCCAAATCCAGAGAGGCTGCCATAATAATAGAATAGTAGCCGCTAGTAACAGGGAACCTAAACTATTAACTTGTCGATTATAAAGCAGACCGATTAATGCACCAATTCCCATCAAAATCGCCCGCAGGACTGAAGGTTGTAACCCTGTTAAGGTGCCGTAAATTATTAAGATAGTAAGGGCAATAATAAACTGTTTTTTAGGGGATAAATTGCGAGTAATAGTTAAAACAAATCCCAACAAAATAGCCACATGAAAGCCAGAAGCTGCTAAAATGTGAGCTAATCCAGTTTTAATAAATAAATCGGTGATTTTTGCTGGCAAATTAACCGCTTGTCGTCCGAGGGTAATCGAACTTAATAAAGTCCCTTTTTCTTGGCCTAGTCCTTGAATTTGTGCCTCAACAATGCGCTGACGAATCTGCCAAACTCCCCAAGTCGGTGACTTTTTATCGATAATTATTTCCCCTTTTAAACCAGCAAAAGCACCCTGATGCGCTAGATAATTAGCAAAGTCAAAAGCATTGGGATTATTGGCACGACGGGGACGATAAAGTAATCCTTTAACTGTTATTTCTTGTCTGGGATAAACCTGATTTTCTGCTAGATTTGGTAGAGTAACGTAGAGTTTACCTGTGGATTTTTCTGTCGGTAAATTCTTGAGGCTAAATTCTTTTACTTCTAACCAAAATTGTAAATTTTCTCGGCGATTGAGACGGATTTCTGATATAATATTCCCCGTGATTTTAATAGAGTTAACTACATTATTTTTTAAAAGATGACTGATATCGTTTGCGCTGGGGTAAGGAGTGCGAATTTCTAGATAAACAACGGCAAATATAGCTATTAATCCCGCTATCAGCCAAGTTTTTTTCGGGGGACTTTGCCACCAAAAACGACGGATAAAAATTGTGGTTAACAGGGTAATTAAACCAAGAATAACAATTCTAATTACCACTTCTTGCCACCGGTTTAACTGCGGACTAAAATCTACCAGACCTGTAGATAACAATCCCAAAATATAGGCTAAACCAAGAATAACGCTATTAGGGCGATTCATAGAAATTTTTGTTAAAGAATTTCAGAATTAGCGGGCATTATTTTTACATAAGTATCAGCGAAAATCGAGATTAAAAAGTAACTTAGCATAAACACTATGGGGATCATTAAATGTAGGTAACTTCAATAATTCCTGCTGAAAATTTTGCCATTCCTGCGTCAAAGGGTGATTATTTTTAGTGAGAGGAGGAAGATAGGTTTGCAAGAAATTAGAGAGAAGTTCTTCTTGCCAACTTTGCGATCGAGGATATTCTTTAAGACTCCAATCATCCCCTAATTTAGCTGTTTTGGCCGCGTATTGCACGGCCGCTTCTAGACCACCAATTTGATCAACTAAACCAATTTTAACCGCATCTTTTCCCGTCCAGACGCGACCTTGGGCCACAGTTCTTACCTTGTCTGGTGATAATTTTCGCCCCTGGGCCACCGTCTCGATAAATAAATCATAGAACTGATTAACTGACCCTTGATAAATTTCTAATTCTTGGGGATTTTTCGGTCTGGTAATAGTAGATATATCGGCCAATTTTCCAGTTTTCACCGTATCCCAATCGATGCCATTATTATTAGCAATCTTCTGGATATTTAACAATAATCCAAACACACCGATCGAACCAGTAATTGTATCATGATCGGCAAAAATTATTTGACCCCCCATGGCGATCCAATAACCCCCAGAAGCAGCCACATCACCCATAGAAATAATTACTGGTTTTTTCGCATCTAAACGCTTAATTTCTCGCAGAATCACCTCAGAAGCAGTGGCACTTCCCCCCGGACTATTAATTCTCAAAACTACCGCTTTTACCTCCTCCTTCTCTTGTAATTTTCGCAGTTCCTTAGCCAATTTATCCCCACCGATTTCCCCTCTATCTCCCTGACCTTCTACGATTGTCCCTTCTGCATAAACTATCGCTATTTGATGGCTACTATCTCCCCCCTCATCATCGAGAGAACTAGCATAATTAGCTAAAGAAATTTGCGAAAAGGAGCCAGAATTTTCCTCCTCATTAGTTTTATTTTTTGCTTCTCCCGTCAACTCTTTAGCTAAAACAATTACTCGATCTAAATGGGCCACTTCATCGACAAAACCAGCCTTTTTCGCTGTGGTTGCTTCCAGAATACCTTGAGTATCGGAAATAGTTTGCACTTCTTGGGTCGTTAAATTGCGACTTTTGGCCACTGTGGAACTATAATTAGACCAAATTGTATCGAGTAGGGTTTGCAGCTGCTGACGATTCTGGACACTTAAATCCTGACGCGTATAGGGTTCCACCGCACCTTTAAAAGAACCCACTTTTACCACTTGTACCCCCACACCATACTTTTCTAGTGCATCGGCAAAAAAGGTTTGTTGACTACTTAAACCATTAATTTCCATTCTCCCCACGGGATTAATAATCACCTTTTCAGCAACGGAAGCGAGATAATATTCCTTTTCCGTCCATTCCATATCGTAGGCGATAATTTTTTTACCCGATTGGCGAAATTTTGCCAAAGCTTGCCGCACTTCCGTCAGGGTAGCATAGCCATATTCACCGATATTGTCGCGACCATAGAGTAACAGACCGACAATATTATCATCAAGGGCGGCCTTTTCGATCGCCGCTATCACCTGTCGTAAATTTAAAGTGGTCGTACTCTCACCGGTCAAACTATCGGCTAAACTGGAACTAGGGGGAGCATCGCTGATATTGGTGGCTAAGTTAAAAACTAAGACTGATTTTTCCTTAACTGAGGAGCTATCGCTAGACATCAGGGAAGAAAGCAGTAAAAATGCTAATCCCCCCACACCTAAGACCGAAAATGCCAATAATCCCAGTAAAGTTCCCAAGCAACTAGCGAAAGTTTGTTTAAAAAACTGCCCCATCGGTTTTCATCTGCTACTAATTATCCTGTTTTCCATTGTAAGGATTCCCCGCCCAGAAACAAGTTTTTTATTCCCGAACAGATGTACTAAAAACTTACTCTCGCTCTATTTTAAGGAGTATGATTAACCGGTCGCGGCAAACTAAGTAGCCGTTGACAATTAAAGATAAAATACAGTAAAACGTAGTGGACTGTTTCAACTAAAATAGGGCAATAGATTTCGGCTTAAAGTCTTAGATTATAGAATTTCTAGCATTTTTCTAATACACCAAATTAGCTGAAACAGTCCAGTAGGGTGCGTTAGACGGCAAAAATTCCTGCTTTGACTTGAAGGTAACAAGCCTTCGTAACGCACCACCTGTCATCAACTAAGTAGCCGGTTACAATTAAAAAACAGGAACCAGAAGCCTGTCCTACTATCTAACAATTAATTGAGATTACTTACCTAACAGCTAATTGGTTTTTTGGTTTTGACTTTTCACTTTAACTACTTAATCTTATGCAGTTTATTGATCGCGCCGAAATAGAAGTGGAAGGGGGTAAGGGAGGTGATGGAATTGTCGCTTTCCGTCGGGAAAAATACGTCCCCGCCGGCGGTCCGGCCGGAGGTAATGGGGGAAAAGGTGGTTCGGTGATTTTCGTGGCGACTCAGAACCTGCAAACCCTGCTAGATTTCCAATATAGTCGCTATTTTAAGGCCGATGATGGTAAACGGGGCGGACCCAACAACTGCACCGGAGCCAACGGTAGCGATCGCATTATTAAAGTTCCCTGTGGTACAGTGGTTTACGATCTCGATAGCGAGGAAATTATCGGCGATTTGGTCACTCCCGAACAGACTTTAATCGTGGCTGCCGGGGGAAAAGGGGGATTAGGCAACCGCCACTTTTTAAGTAATAATAATCGCGCACCCGAATACGCTTTACCCGGTTTAGACGGAGAAAAACGCCATTTACGCCTAGAATTGAAGTTATTAGCGGAAGTGGGCATTATCGGGCTGCCCAATGCGGGAAAATCCACCCTAATCTCCGCCGTTTCCTCTGCTCGTCCCAAAATCGCCGATTATCCCTTTACGACTCTCATTCCTAACTTGGGAGTGGTACGCAAACCCACGGGAGATGGGACGGTATTCGCCGATATTCCGGGATTAATCGAGGGAGCGCACCTAGGAATCGGCTTAGGACACGAATTTTTGCGCCATATCGAACGCACACGCCTGTTAATTCATCTTGTCTCCTTGACATCAGAAGACCCGATCGCCGATTATCAAATTATTCAAGGGGAATTAGCCGCCTATGGTCGGGAATTAGAAAAGCGATCGCAAATACTGGTTTTCAACAAAATTGATGCTGTGGACGAGGAAACGATAGATAACTATCAAAAGCAGTTTGCTAAAATCACTAATGCCGAGATTTTGACTATTTCCGCCGTGACGGGAGCCGGATTAACCACTTTACTCGCCAAAGTTTGGCAGCAATTAGAGCAACTGGAGAGGGTCGAGGATGAAACCCCTTCCCTGTTTTCCTAAAATCGCTCGTTAGTTGTTGAGCTGCCGGGGTGCGGGTGGTCGGCGATTACTCGGTCTTCTTTCCGTACCTTCAAAGTTACCATTAGAACGACGGGTGCGGCGCTGTTCGCCTTCATTTTCGGCCGCATAGACTTCTAGATAAAGAGAGCGACCCGCACTCGCGGCCGCCATTTCTAGGGTAGTTCTAATCGCCTGTAAATTGCGTCCTCCCCGGCCGTAAACTTTGCCTTTATCGGCATCATCGAAGGCTACACGCACCCAAAGACGTTCATTTTCCTTACAGCGCTCGATATCCAATCTCAGACTGGCCGGATCTTCCAAAAACGGCTCGATCATAAATTTCACCAGTTCGAGATAGTTGGGGGTACTAGGCATTGATTTTCTCGAAAATTTTCTGTTTGGTGAGAATGCTGCGTACGGTGTCCGTCGGTTGCGCTCCTTGTTGTAAGCGTCGGATAATCCCTTCTTCATCGAGACGCACTTCATCGGTGCGGGGATTGTAAAATCCTAATTCCTCTAGGGGACGACCATCGCGACGACTGGTGCTAACGGCCGCAACGATACGATAACTGGCTTCGCGTTTTTTACCAAAGCGTTTTAGACGTAATTTGATCATGGTTACTCAAAAATTCTCCTTTCCGATTCTAACTCATCCAGGCGGTAATTCCACAAGTGGCGATCGAGGGAACGGTCGGCAGCCATTGGATATTATTGAAAATAACGCCAATATCTTAATGGTGAGGTACAAGGTTTAAGTGTGTTAGTTTTCGCTAACACACCCAAAATTAAGATTAAATTAAACCTCTTGCATAATTAATTTTTGAGGGTTCAAAAACGTCAAAAATAAGGATTAAATCGCATAAAATCTGTCAATAGACCATTTAACTGATTAATGCTCATTTTTCATTCTCCTGACTACTGGCTACTGACTCCTAACCCTAACAACAATTTTTGATTTTTACAAGAGGTCTAGTTTTTACCCTTCTCTAACCGTAAACTTTCCCATAATACTCTTGATATTCTTTGGATAACAAAGGTTGCCACCAATCCCGATGATCGAGATACCATTGAATGGTTTTTCTTAATCCCCCCTCTACGGTTTCTTGAGGTTGCCAACCTAATTCGGTGCGAATTTTAGTGGCATCAATAGCATACCGGCGATCGTGTCCGGGCCGATCCTTGACAAAAGTAATTAAATTCCGAGCGGGTTTCACGGGTAAATCGGGAGCTAATTCATCCATTAACTCACATAACATCCTGACTAAATCGATATTTTTTACCTCGTTATTTCCGCCAATATTATAGGTTTCTCCCACTTTTCCTTTGTGAATAACTGTATCTAAAGCTTGACAATGATCCCGCACATATAACCAATCTCGAACATTTTGACCATCACCATAAACAGGTAAAGGTTTACCCAAAAGAATATTAATACACATCAAAGGAATTAACTTTTCTGGGAAATGGTAGGAACCATAATTATTAGAGCAATTAGTAATAATTGTCGGCATTCCGTAGGTATGAAAATAAGCTCTCGCTAGATGATCACTCCCCGCTTTTGAGGCAGAATAGGGACTATTAGGAGCATAGGGAGTAGTTTCGGTAAAAGCCGGATCATCTACTCCTAAACTGCCATAAACCTCATCGGTGGAAACGTGCAGAAAACGATAGTTATCGGGTTGATGATTACTTAACCAATGTTGCCGAAAACTTTCTAATAGAGTAAAAGTTCCCACCACATTAGTTTGCACAAAAGCCCCAGGTCCAAGAATCGATCGATCCACATGGGATTCGGCGGCAAAATGGGCAACTGTATCGATATTTTCACCGGCAAATAATTCATCAACTAAAGCTCGATCGCAGATATCCCCTTGCAGAAAACGAAAATTCTTTCTATCTTTCAGTGTCGCTAAATTATTCAAATTGCCCGCGTAGGTAAGAGCATCAAGAACAATTACACGATCCTCAGGATAATTCTCGCACCAATGATGAACAAAATTCGAGCCGATAAATCCTGCTCCACCAGTAATTACTATGCTTCTAGCTTGATTTTCCGTCGTCATGGCCACCTCTAGCAAAAGTTTGCTACTTATTTTAGGCCTTTTTGCTTCACACTTCTTCATCAAAAGTGATCTGATCGGAACGATAATCCGGCGGTTCAACGTGAATTAAAATTCTCACAGGGCTAAATTGTTGGGTTAATCTTGCTTCTACCGCTTCCGTGATCCTGTGAGCAGTTTCCACATCTTGAGCGGAGACAACTAGGTGCATTTCTATAAATACCTGTCTTCCCACCACTCCCCGAGATGCGATCGCATGACAATTAAGCACCCCCGGCACCTGCATCACAATTTGATGAATCACCTCAGGAGCGATCGCCATTTCATCCACTAACAAAGGTAAATTCTCCATCAGGACTTTCCAACCACTGCTAAACACCAAAAAAGCGACGGGAAAGGACAAAATCACATCTAACCATTGTAATTGGGGAATATTAGCCGTATTGCCCACCCAAACCCCGACTAAACCCAATAAAACCGTAATTGTCACCCACACATCACTCATGGTATGACGAGCATCGGCAATCAAAATCGCACTACCGACACGCTGCCCCACGGATCTTTCATAATAGGTGACAAAAATATTCACCCCTAAAACGATAATTAATAGCCATAACTCAGGACCTGCAATCTCGACGGGTTTGCCTCCTTTGATAATACTCATGACCGCCCCTTGCAAGATTTCAAAACAGGCAATCCCCAAAAATGCGGCGATCGCTAAAGCTCCGATCGCTTCGTATTTCAGATGTCCGTAGGGATGATCTCGATCGGGATAGGGAGAGGAAAACCGCATCGCTACTAATCCCAAGACATTATTAGCACTATCGGTGACACTATGGAGAGCATCCGCTTGCAGACTTAAAGCACCAATTCTCAAACCCACCCCCGCTTTGATCGCCATAACCAAAATGTTCAGCAGCAGGGTGATCCAAAGAACTTTTTGGACGGTAGCCCGATTATCTTTTAAAACAGCCACAGGATTATCAGTTATCAGTTATCAGTTATCAGTTATCAGTGGGTAAGTTATCAGTTATCAGGGAAATTTCAACTAAAACCCCAAAACCCCAAAAACCCAACTACTTGAGGGTTGAAAAAGGGCAAAAATAAGGATTAAATTGCCTAAAGTCGGTAAATAGACCATTTAATTGATTATTATTCATTTTTAATTCTCCTGACTCCTGACGACCGGCTACTGACTCCTGACCCTAACAACAATTTTTGATTTTTACAAGAGGTCTAGTCAACAACAATTGATCAACTCCTGAAATAACAGACTCCCATCGGTCAAATTGAGCATCCGATCGGCGGCGCGTTCGGGATGAGGCATCATTCCTAGCACATTTCCTGCTTTATTGGTAATTCCTGCAATATTATTTAACGAACCGTTGGGATTCCCTGACTCATTTGCCTCTCCTGTGGGAGTACAGTAACGAAAGAGAATTTGTCCGTTATCCTCCAGAGATTTTAACGTATCTTCTGCGCCATAATAACGCCCTTCTCCGTGAGCAATCGGCAAATTAAGCACCTGTTGCGGTTGATAGCCTCGCGTCCAGACAGATTGATTATTTTCCACTTTTACCGGCACTCGATCGCAGATAAAATGTAAATCGCGATTGCGAATTAACGCACCGGGTAGCAGTCCGATTTCCGTTAATACCTGAAAACCGTTACAGATGCCTAAAACTAATTTACCTTTTTCGGCTTCTTCTCGGACAGTTTTCATCGCTGGTGAAAACCGAGCGATCGCACCACAGCGCAAATAATCGCCGTAACTAAATCCCCCCGGCACCACGATCACATCCAAATCCCCTAGATCCGTCTCTTGATGCCAAACATAGCGGGTGGGTTGCCGAAAAATCCCCTCCGTCACCGTTGCCACATCTCGATCGCAATTCGATCCGGGGAAAACAATAATCCCAAACTTCATAATTTTTAACTTGGTTAATTCATTTTGCAGAAAGCTCTCATCAGATGGGTGTTAGGCTGTTAGGGTGTTAGGGTTTTAGTTGAATTCCCCCATTCTCCCATTTCCCTATCCCCTAATCCCCCATTTCCCCATTTCCCTATCCCCTAATCCCTATCCCCTATCTCCTGACAATGCAAATCAAAGCGATAATTTTCAATTACAGGATTAGCCAATAGTTGATCGCACATTTGAGCCAATTGAGCGCGAGCGCTGGTTTCGTCCGCTGCTGTCACGGTAAGCTCAATATACTTACCAATTCGCACCCCGGCCACAGTATCATAACCTAATTGCTTTAATCCCGACTCTACCGCCGTACCCGCCGGATCGAGCACCGAGGGGCGCAGGGTAACATAAATACAGCACTGATAATTTTTTGGCATAGAATTAACTTTGATCGCTGACCTTTTTGATATGAAATCCCAACGCACCCGATCGCAAGAGCGCATTATCCACTTACTCAAAACCTTAAATCGGGCAGTATCCGCTCAAGAATTGTTTGTGGAACTCCGTCAGCGTGACCAAAATATGGGGTTAGCCACTGTTTACCGCGCCCTAGAATCCCTAAAACTACAGGGTGCAGTGCAGGTGAGAACCCTAGCCACAGGAGAATCCCTCTACAGTTCCGCTCAGCAGGATCAACACCATCTTACCTGTATTCATTGCGGTCGGTCTATCGTCTTTAATGAGTGTCCCGTTCACGAATTGGAAGAAAAACTCGAAAAATCCCACCAATTCAAGGTTTATTACCACACTCTCGAATTTTTTGGACTTTGCGATCGCTGTCAACCCAGTTAAGTAAGCTGTACTACATTGAAACTGCCCATCGGGAAATTTTAGTACAAATGCTCAGGCTCTCAACTCCGGCACTCCCAACTCCAGGTCCGTCCTACAGGGATTAAACTGTTGTTTGGCCCTGGACTGTTTTAAGAGGGATTAACTCCGGTTGACTGTAGTGATGATGGCTGTTGAGGGGGGATAACAAGGGAAAAAAGGGCTGATGTAAACTAATTAATTGGGCCAGGGTTTTCTTGAGATGGGTACGGGGAACGATCGCATCGACAAACCCGTGTTTTAATAGGTATTCCGATGTTTGGAAACCTTCCGGTAATTTCTCGCGCAAAGTCTGTTCAATTACCCGTTTACCAGCAAAACCGATAGTAGCCTTTGGTTCGGCGATAATAATATCTCCCAACATGGCAAAACTGGCCGTGACTCCCCCCGTGGTGGGATTAGTCAAGACGGGAATATAGAGTAATTTTGCCTCCCGATGCCGGTTAAGAGCGCCAGAAATCTTGGCCATCTGCATTAAACTTAACATTCCTTCCTGCATTCTCGCCCCGCCAGAAGCGCAGATAATCACCAGGGGTAAACTTTCATCGGTAGCGCATTCCGTCAAACGACAGAGTTTTTCTCCCACCACCGATCCCATGCTACCCCCCATAAAACGGAAGTCCATCACCCCTAAAGCTAAGGGTAAACCATCGATCGTCCCCGTTCCCGTTCGGACAGCATCCGTCAGACCGGTTTTTTCTTGGGTTTCCCGCAGGCGATCGCTATAACTTTTCCGATCGCGAAATTTGAGCGGATCCGTCGGTCGAATCTGTTCATCGAGGCAATTCCAAGTATTAGCATCGACTAACTGGCGAATTCTTTCTTCACTTTCCACCCGATTATGATGACCGCAATCGAGACAAACCAGTTGATTAGCTAATAAATCCTTCGTATAGGCCAAAACGCCGCAATTTGGGCATTTTGTCCATAAACCATCGGCTATTTCTCGTTCCTGTTGTTGTTGAACCTTGGGTTCTGTTTTTTGGCGATTTGCAAACCAATCAAATAGAGACATAGTTTAAAATAAAGACAATTTATCGACTTTCTTCTAGAGGACTTAATAACAAAAGTGCTGTCCAGCGATCTTGGGGACGCACTTGTAGGGCGGCCTGATGCCCCTGGCCGCAATAAATACCAAGGCCAATAGCGATAACGGGACTGGGGATGTCGTGAGCTTTGAGCATTTCCTGTAGCCAATCGGCTTACCCTAGACTGGGGGGTGTTCTAATGGTGATCCAAGACACGGAAGACTATTGTATCAAGATTTAATTACAAGATAGCTTTTTTACAAGAAAGGGAAAAAAATGGTTTGATAGGCTGAGATGATCTTATCACTCCAAAAGACACTCATCAGAGCGCCGAGGGCAAGAAATGGACCGAAGGGTATGGCCTGTTTTTTGGCCATTTTACCCATAAAAATGCCCGTCATACCGATCGCCGCCCCGATAGCGCAGGCCAGAAAAGCGGTGACTAATAATGCTTGCCATCCTAACCAAGCGCCGATCATGGCCGCTAATTTCGCATCTCCTCCCCCCATGGCCTGTTGTCCGAGGGCAAAACTCCCCCCCCACCGGATCAGATCAAATAACCAGACTCCTAAAACCGCACTAGCGATCGCTGAAAAGAGATAGATAACAGTTTGATTATTTTGCCAACCTAAAAGAGTTTGGAAAACTATCCCTAAAACTAATCCCGATTGGGTGAGGGAGTTGGGAAGCGTCATCGTGTCAAAATCGATCAAAGCTAAAGCTAATAACCAACTGAGGAGAATCCAATAGCCGAGGGTCTGCCAAGAAAAGCTAAAATCTCCTAAAACCAGACAAAATAACAAACCGGTAAAAGTTTCGACGGCTGGATAACGGACAGGAATCGGGGTTTTACACCAGCGACAGCGACCCCCTAGCCATAACCAGCCGAAAACAGGTATATTCTCGCTTTTACCTAACCTATGGTGACATTTCGGACAGTGGGAAGGGGGATAAACTAGAGATATCCCCTTAGGTAATCTATAGATGACCACGTTTAAAAAACTGCCCACCGAGGCACCAAAAGCGAAGACAAAGGCAAAAGTAACTAGATGAAAGAGGGTTTCCATCCTTAAACTGGCAGATAGTTGATTAG
This sequence comes from Microcystis wesenbergii NRERC-220, assembly GCF_032027425.1. Taxonomy (NCBI): domain Bacteria; kingdom Bacillati; phylum Cyanobacteriota; class Cyanophyceae; order Chroococcales; family Microcystaceae; genus Microcystis; species Microcystis wesenbergii. Next base: position 2,964,875 of record NZ_JAVSJA010000001.1, read on the forward strand.
TTGGTCATCGCCCATTATAGGGGAAAAGATGCCCCTATCTCCCCTCTTAAGCATCCAGTAATAATACTTCAGGCTCATCCCTAAAGGTGAATTTTCTTCTGGGCTTTTTTGGTGGTTAATTAGCGGGGATAACCCTACATAATCGGGGGTAAAACCCCACTATCAGAGCCAAGGGGAACCTGACAAAATTAAATTATCGCCGTCAACGAGGAAAAATTAATGAAACCGATTGTTGAATCTTTTTACAACTGGTACAGCAGCAAAATCACTCACCCTAAATATCGTTGGATTATCATTCTGGGAACTATGGTTTATCTATTTAGCCCCCTCGATATTTCTCCTGACGTTTTCCCGATTATTGGTTGGATCGATGATGGCATTGTCCTCACCCTTTTAACCACGGAATTATCGCGATTAGTTCTTGATTATCGCGGTCGCCGTCCGGGGGGAGTAAAGAATCAAACCGAAGTTTCTTCCACAACCAATGCCGTTGATACTGACGCGGTAGAAGTCCCCCTTCAATAGTCTTTTCTTCTCACTCCTACTTCCTTTTTTTCCTTAACTTACCACCAGCAATTAATCATGATTACCTTGACCGAAATAACATGGGATCATGAAAGCCATTGTCTTTTTAAGCAATGGATGAAATGCGACTCGACCGGTTTTAACCCATCCTATCCTTTTCCTCTAATTTTAGACTAGAACTTTTGCAATTTAATTATATGTTATACAGGGTAAGCGCACCTAAAGATGTAGTCGATTATACAGACATATAGGGAAAAGCAGAAAAAACGGGCAAGAGGCATGACAATTTGTCAGCTTTCCTTCCCTGGAGAGGACTTTTAGAGGATGATAGTTGTTGTCCCACTGATTCCCGACCCTCTCAGGGTAAGCTCATCTAATTTGGTATAAATTGTACTTGACAAAGATTTCTAAATATGGTTCATAACTATACGATTGCTGTGCTGAGAGCCTTTTTTCAAGCCTAATTGAGATGCTCTTACCCTGCTTAAATAGTCAAAAGATTGAATTGGGGAATGTAGAAATGTGGATGAATGAACAAGTAAATCCTACCTTAAAATTTTGTATTCATTGCGGAAAAAAAGTTGATAAATATCAATATTCATCTATTGACTATGGAGATGTTTATGAATATGGTAATGACGTTTTTTCTCTGGCGCATTACCTGAGAAATAGATCGGGAGTTGTTACTTATCAATGTAGCTGTCATGATGAAGAATTACTTGCTCCTAATTTATGTAACACCGGATCTTGTTGTCCAGATTGTGGACATTTTATGAATTTTTTTGCCGAATATTGTGGTGTTTGCTCAAGAAAACTATGGTTCGGAGAATGAATCAGCCCTACCCTGAAAAACCTGTACTCCCCTGCTTTCTAGGGTCGTTTCATTCTCTGAAATGTCATTCTCTCAAATCCTTATCTGGCAACCTTTTTAGTCGATTTCTCGGAAATAAATAGCTGAAAATTTGTCAAAACGTCGTGCTTTGCTTACCTCATAAACAATTAAGGGCAGCAAAAAAAAAATTAGATTCGGAGAATGAATCAGCCCTACCTTAATCCCCCCTGAATAAGCTATCCCTTATCGGGATATTTCTTAACAATTTTTTCAGTAAGCACTCCAACCCTTATCCTGACTTGATTTCAGTTTTTTCTTTGTCAGTAAGGGTGTCAACAAGGAATATTACAAATTGTTAACCGAGTCTTGAAAGCCCTGTGCTACAAAGGTTTGAAATGTTAAGAAAGATGTGACTAATGGACAGCTTAATAAGGGGGGTATCTGATAGTTTTTAACCCCCAACTACCAGAAATGTTGAATCCGTACATAAAACTTTACATACGCCGAGAACAGCAGTTGACTGGGCAAGAGAAATGTCGATATATGGTTCTGCTCGCTGTCTATACTGGGGAGAAATCCCTCTGGCATTTCTCCCGTGCGGAATCTGGGCTAAAAATTAGCTCAGTCAGGAAATCTTGATGTTAAATTCCCCAAAAATTGCGCTAGGATCGGCTTAATAGCACAGGAAAGGCGATCGAGTGGGATAACCGATCCTGTGGCTTGAGAAGGTGACTGTATAATTGTTAGAGTGTCAATAGATCAATTCCAGAGGAATCATGAGCAATATCCAAGATAAAATTCAAGAAGAGCTAGAAAATGCCAGAGCCGTCTGTAGTACGGAAGGTGCTACCTCTGGTGAATGCGCCGCCGCTTGGGATGCGGTGGAAGAATTACAAGCAGAAGCCGCTCACCAACGTCAGGATCACCCCCAAAAAACCTACTTCGAAAATTATTGTGATTCTAATCCCGATGCCGCCGAGTGTCGCATTTATGAAGATTAATGGAGTCGGGCAGCGGTTTTTTCTCTCCTCACAGTAGAATCCTAGCTTTAGGGCGATCTCAACTATAAAGGGATCGCCCCTCGTTTTTTTGTTTGTTGGTCAAGCTGTGACCGATTTTGGCTCCTGCGTCCGAAGACAGTAAAATGTTGACAGTGTAATTGTCTGAATAATTTATGAATCAACTTTGGTTTCGTCCTCTCGTTTGGATAGATTATCGTTTAGCCGTCCTATTTACGGTGATTATTCCGGCAATTTTGTTGATTTGGTCTTTATTTGCAAAAATCGAATCATTGCAGAAATTGTTGATTATCTATTGGCGAGTGGCTAGTCTTTTATTAATTACCGTATATTTAATGATCGCTTCCTGGCCGATTGGTTTTGTTACCAGTTTTTTAGCTAAGATTTTAATCCCGATTTCTCTCTGGTTTTGGGTGGATATTAACGATGAAATTAAAGATTTACCCGCTAGTCCGATTAAATTTGTCACCACTGCTTGGCGTTGGGCAGTAACGATTTATTGTCCTTTGGGTGCAATTTCTACCTTACCTTTTCTCTCCTGTGCTATGTCAGGGGAATTGCTAAATTCTCCCTATTGTCAGGTTTGGCAGGAAGCACCCTGGCAGTTTCGCGAGATTTTTCATTCAGAAGCTACTGCTAATGTTTTGGGCTTTTTTGGTTTAGTTGGTCTCTCTTTTTATACTCTCTATTTTGCCCATTTTCTTCTTATTCGCCTTGGCAAACAGGGACGTTCAGCTTTACAACAGTAAGTTTTTAGCTATCGATGATTAGCCATTTTTCTATGAATATTGGTCAACAACTCGAACAATACACCCTCAAAAATCCCCACGAGGTTTTATTGGTGACTATTGCTGTGGATGGGGAGGAAGAAGAAATCTCTATTTTTAAGGGTTTTTCTAGTTCCCTTACCCGCAGCACCCCCTACGATCCCGATATTCCGCTCATTCCTGAAACGGCTAGAATTATTAGGATAGATCGTCTTGCTAGTCCCTATCATCCCCTTAAACCTCGCTACATTCAAGAAAATCTTACCTTAGAGGAAATGCAGTCTTTACTGATTAATTGAACTGGTAATTTTGCTTGGATAACATCAGCACTCATCTCTATCGATTTAACAGCTTTTATTTACGATCCATAAACTTTGTCTATCTAGACAAGAGGTAAATTTTGCGGCGTTTTAGTGGTAAAATTACCAAAGAACAATAATCTCTGCCAGCATTCAAGCTGTCAAAGTGGATTTCGTCCCCAGCATCGATCGAGAACAATCAAAAAACTGGAGAATAATCTGGAGAATCTATGCAGTTTAAACCATCTAACCAAGAACTCTTACAAATTGAGTATTTAGCCACCGCTGCCACCGGTCAAAATATGGTTAAAGACGAGGGAAAAGATGTGATTAAAGGATTAACTAAAACCCCCAAAAGTTTACCATCTAAATATTTTTATGATCGGCAAGGTTCCCAACTTTTTGAAGCAATCTGTCAATTACCAGAATACTATCCCACTAGGACAGAAGCCGCTATTCTCCAAGAATATGCTCAAGAAATTGTCGCCTATACAGGGACCTGCGAATTGATCGAATTAGGTAGTGGTAGTTCCACGAAAACTCGTCTGTTATTGGACGCTTATTATCGGCAACAAAAATCCTCTAAATATGTCCCTATTGATGTTAGTGAAACTATTCTCAAAGCTAGTGCCATAGAATTACAAAAAGAATATCCTAATTTACCCATTCAGGGCTTAATTGGAACCTATGAACAGGCCTTAGCTTATTGTCAAAACCCTTCCTATAATACCAGAATGATTTTTTTCTTGGGAAGTTCGATCGGTAATTTTTCTGCGGCTGAATGTGATAAATTTTTAGAAAAAATTGCTACGGTTCTAAAAGCTGGAGATTATTTTTTATTAGGGATTGATCTGCAAAAACCAGTGGCAATTCTAGAAGCAGCTTATAATGATGCTCAAGGGGTGACAGCCGCTTTTAATTTAAATATGCTTTCCCATTTAAATTGGCGTTTTCAAGCTGATTTTAACCTTGATTTATTTAGTCATCAAGCTATCTATAATCAAGAGCAATCCCAAATTGAAATGTATTTAATTTGTCAAAAAACTCACCATGTTCATCTCAAAAAACTCGATTTAACGGTTAATTTTCAAGCGTCGGAAAGTATTTTAACAGAAATCTCGCGTAAATTTAACCTAGAAACTATGCAAAAAGACCTAGAATCAAAGGGATTAAAACCGCTTAAGGTTTTCACCGATCCTGAAAATTTATTCGGTTTAATTCTCTGTCAGTTATCACCGTAAATAATGAGAAAATTATTAGCAGTAATAGAGGCATAAAAACATGGAAAAGATTCAAGCACAGGCTCCTATCTCTCTAAATAACTGTAGTCGAGAAAATATACTGGACTATTTTGACAATGCTTGGCAATTAGAAGAGCTGCTGTTAAAAAGCATCATCAAAGAAGAAACTTTTTATTGTAACCCTGACGATTTAAGAAATCCCCTCATTTTTTATTTAGGTCATGCTGCCGCTTTTTATCTGAATAAATTGCAGCTGGTTAACCTATTAAAAAAAAGCCCTAATCCTGACTATGAATTATTGTTTGGAGTGGGAGTAGATCCAGCAACTCCTGAAGAATTAAACTCTGCTATCGCCCAAATTCAGTGGCCCGGGGTGGCTAAAGTTTGGGAATATCGGCAACAAGTCTCTGAAATTGTGGTCGAAATCATTAAAAATATCCCCCTTAATCTTCCTATTCATCCTCGCCATTCTCTCTGGTCATTAATGATGGGAATTGAGCATCAGCGTGTTCACTTTGAAACATCTTCAATGTTACTCAGACAACTGCCCTTAGATTGTCTGCAACGTCCTCCAGGTTGGCATTATGCTCCTGCTTTTGGTCAAGCTTATCCTAATCAAATGGTGGAGGTTTCTGGGGGAATGGTAGAAATTGGTAAACCCCAAAATTCTCCTATTTATGGTTGGGATAATGAGTATGGTTATCGTCAAGTTCAAGTTAACAATTTTCTGGTGAGTAAATATATGATTACCAACGGAGAATTTAAAGAATTTGTCCATGATGGTGGCTACGAAAATCCCTGCTATTGGGATGAGGAAGCTTGGCAATGGAAAAATCATTATCAAGTCAAATATCCTAAATTTTGGCTGGTAGATGAGGGAGGAAATTATCAATATCGAGCCATGTTTGATGTTTTCGATTTACCTCTCGATTGGCCAGTAGAAGTGAACTATTATGAAGCGATCGCTTACTGTCGTTTTCAAGGTCAAGGAATACGTTTAATGACGGAAGCTGAGTGGAATTTAGTCACCTATGGCAGTCAAAAAAATCGATGTTATACCCTAGAAAACGATAACTTTGATGACTATAACCTCAATTTAAAATTCTGTTCTCCCACTCCCGTAGGAATGTTAAAAAATGCTGGTAATAACTCAGAAATTTATGATTTACGCGGTAACGTCTGGGAATGGCTAGAAGATGATTTTAATCCCTTAACTGACTTTCAACCCCATTACCTCTATGCTGACAATTCCACTCCTTTCTTTAATAGTCAACATAAAATGATGTTAGGAGGAGCTTGGGTGACTAACGGCACAGAAATCCTACCCTACTATCGCAATTGGTTTCGCAGGAATTTTTATCAACACGCTGGTTTTAGAATCGCGCAAAGTCTTTAGGTGGGGTGTGGGGTGTGGGGTGTGGGGTGTGGGGTTTTATCGATTTTCAGGGAAAAAGTGCCTAAAATTTCCCTGCGATTACTCTAAGAGTCGGCACTTTTTGATGTCAAAAAAGCCTAAAGATATTATCCAACAAGGTTTTTAGATTTATTCTGCAAACTTTAGGTAATTGCCAATTTTTTAAAAAATTCCTGTAACAGTTGCCCCTCGATCGCTACAATAGAACCTAGTAGAGCGCGGATAAAATCGATCGCCATGAATCAACCTGCAATTTTTCATCTCGCTATTCCGATTACCAATGTGTCCACCGCTAAAAGCTTCTACTGTGATGGTTTAGGTTGTTTAGCAGGAAGGGAAACCGAGAAAGCGATAATCTTAAATTTCTACGGTCATCAGGTAGTCGCTCACGTCACCGAAATGCCTCTTACTCCCCAAAATAGCATTTATCCTCGCCATTTTGGTCTAATTCTGCCAGATGCCAGCGATTGGGACAATCTTCTCGAACAAGCACGAGTCAATCAACTACAATTTTATCTAGAACCAAAAACTCGCTTTACTGGGGAGATAACCGAGCATAAAACCTTTTTTATAGAGGATCCTTTCTATAATCTCCTGGAATTTAAACATTATCGCCACTACGAAGCTATTTTTGCCAGTCGGGAATTAACAGCGATCGGCGATCGAGCTTAAAATAAACAACAGGTGACTTTTTTGTAACCGGTTAGTTCTATCTTTAACTGCGACAAAAATAGGGGAACTTCCCTCAGATTTTCTCATCAAAACTACAAAAACCTTGGCTTGTAATGATCAATTCTTAGGAAATCTATGAAAAAAATTTTATTGTTAACCCTATTTATTATCGGTCTAGGATTTGCTCTCTTTAACTTTACTGGATTAGCAAATCGGGGCGAATATCAATCAATTTTGATCGACTTTAAGGACGATATACCCGTCATTGTCCTCGATGAGCAGTTAAATGCTATCAACAAAAAAGCGGGAAAAACCACCAGTTTAAATAGTATTTTTTCCATCGATGAACATCTTTACACCGTCGATGGAGATAGCAAACTCCTGAAAACTCTCCGCAATTCCGACCTAAAAAAATACACCGAATCGATCGAACCCGATTATATTTATCATGCTTTCATCGCCCCCAATGACCCCGACTATAGCAAACAGTGGAACTTGAGGGGGATAAACATCGAACGCGCTTGGGAAGAAAATCACGGTGAAGGGATCACCGTCGCTGTTATTGATACAGGTGTATCAAGAGTTCCCGATCTGCGAGAAACCGAGTTTGTCGAAGGCTACGACTTCGTCAACGATCGCAGCAATGCCGAGGACGATAACGGTCACGGAACCCATGTAGCGGGAACAATTGCCCAATCGACCAATAATAACTACGGGGTAGCCGGAATCGCCTACAAAGCCAAAATTATGCCCCTCAAGGTACTTTCCGGGACGGGTGGGGGAAGCGTGGGAGATATCGCCGAAGCGATCCGTTTTGCCGTCGATAATCAAGCCGATGTCATCAATATGAGTTTAGGGGGTGGAGGCGAAACCCAAGTAATGAAAGAGGCGATCGAATATGCCTATAGTAAAGGTGTGGTAATCGTCGCCGCCGCCGGTAATGCCGACGATAATTCCGCCGCCTATCCCGCCCGTTTTCCCCACGTTATCGGCGTTTCTGCGGTAGATGCCTCCGGAAATAAAGCTCCCTATTCTAATTTCGGGGCCGGAATCGATATTGCTGCCCCCGGCGGCTCCGATACGGGTAAAATTATCCAAGAAACCATCGATCCCGCTCAGGGGGGGGAACCGGCGTTCCTCGGTTTTCAGGGAACCAGCATGGCAGCCCCTCATGTTGCTGGGGTGGTAGCTTTAATCAAGGCCGCGGGAATTAAAGAACCCAGTGCAGTTTTAGAGGTTTTGCAACAGTCGGCCCGTAAGATCAATGATGATCCCTTTAATCATTTTGGGGCCGGACAATTAGATGCGGGCAGTGCCGTACAATTGGCCCTAAAAGGACAGATTACTTTCCGGGATTTTTGGCGTTGGTTGCGCGATAACGGTTATCTCAATCCCCGTTTCTGGATTGATGGCGGTGCGGTGGCGGTTTTGCCCAAAATGGCGATGGTTTTGGGTTCTTATCTCCTCGCTTGGTGGCTGAGAAGTTATTTTCCCTTCTCCTGGAACGGATTTTTGAATGCTGGTCTAATTTTTGGCAGTTCTGGCTTATTTTTCCTCAGAGGTCTTTATATCTTCGATTTACCCCAATGGCCTTTCCGAGTCATGGGGAGTTCTCTTTCTGACTTAGGAGGCGTTATTCAGGGAAGTTCTGCCCTTAATCCGCTTTTTGCCAGTGTTATCCTGCCCTTTGTCCTGATTGCTCTGCTTTTAGGCCATCCCCAAGCAAAATGGTTAGCGGTGGGGGTAACTTTAGCCATGGCGGTGACTTTAGGTATCAGTGCTGTTATCCATCCTACTCTGATCTGGTTAGGTTCTGGCAGAAGCGCTCAGGCATTTTTGGGCGTAAATGCGCTTTTATGTCTCGGTTTAAGTTATTTAGCCCTAAAAAGTGCTACTTCATCCCGATACGCTTAAACAGGGGTTACAATGGGACAACAAAGGTGATTTACCGATAAAAACCTCTTTGGTCTTGGTATCTCCCTTTTGTTTGGCATTGAGTTCTCCTACAACAGCAGCCTCGGACATTAACCGAGGTTTTTTCTTTATAGTGTATGTTAGTTTCTAAGGGTTTTTTGGGAATGCTGAATCTGTTTCTCGAAAGTTTCCCTCAATACCCCCTCGAATCATCGAGCTTATCTATTGTCTCTTTTCTAAGGTGTATATCATGTCAAATCATAAAATTCTCGTTATCGATGACAGTAAAGTGATCAGGATGCACATTCGCGATATGCTACCAGAGGGTAACTTTGAAGTCCTCGAAGCTAAAGACGGATTAGAGGGCTATCATCTCATCCGGGCTGAAAACCCGAATTTGATTATTTTGGACTTCCTTCTCCCGAAAATGAGCGGTTGGGAGGTGTTTCAGCAAATCGAAAGCGAAGATAATCTCAAAAGTATTCCCCTAGTGTTAATGTCGGGACGGAAAGAGGAGGTAGTAGAGAAAATCCCCGAACCTTTCCAGCATTTTGCCTTTATTGAGAAGCCTTTTGACCAAAAACAATTGGTACAAGCAATTAAAGAAGCGATGGCCAAGGCCAAACAGTATTCTCCTAAACCAACAGTTTCTAGCCCGAAACTAGAGGAACTCACTGGGGATTATACCACCGATATTCAGACTCTCCATGCCCAAATTTCCCAAATGCAAACAGAAATGGCAAGTATGAAGAGACAAATGGCTCAATTAGTGGCTTTTATTAAGAAAAAACTGGCCTAGAACTATTTATCCCGATCTTTTATAACTTGGGCAAGCAGTTATCGTTATCCGGCGGTGCCAATTTCTGGCTAATCTCCTGTCCCTTTTAAACAGGATTTAGTTGAAGTGGTATTTATGGCTCTTCTAGAGTAGTTATGATATATTAGCAGAAAATAATCCACGCAAGCCTTGCCAAAAGGCTAACCAGAATTCAAAAAAGCAATTTTAATAAAAAAAAGCTTTTTGCTTTGTTGGATTCCAGGCTATTTAAGGGGTTAGGCTTATTTCAACTACTAATTTGCTATCACCAGTCTAGGAGAGCCGTATTTATTTGGTGAGTGACGGCGAACCCTAAGTTATTAATTAACTGATAACTAATTATGAATTGGCAAGAAATAGCAGGTAATTGGGTTTTTCTCCCCCGTCGTCCCCGGGGTATCATTCACTTTTTAGGTGGGGCATTTGTGGCGGCAGCCCCGAATATTACCTATCGTTGGTTATTAGAAAGCCTTGGTAATTCAGGATACGCTATTGTTGCTACTCCCTTTGTTAATACCCTCGATCATAAATCGATCGCCCGCACAGTTTTAAACCGTTTTGATAATATTATTGAACGTCTGCGCTGGAATCATAGTCTGCCCCAAGGTTATCTCCCCATCTACGGATTGGGTCACAGTATGGGGTGTAAACTACATTTATTAATCGGTAGTCTCTACGAAGTCGAACGGGAGGGAAATATCCTAATTTCCTTTAATAATTATCCCATTCGTCGAGCTATTCCCTTTATCGAACCTTTGCAAATTGACACCACTTTTAACCTCGAATTTACCCCTTCTCCCGAAGAAACGAACGAGTTAATTTTCCAAGATTATGCCATTCGTCGCAATCTTTTAATCCGTTTTCAAGACGACACGATCGATCAATCTCTGGTATTAAATCCCCTGCTAAAAAAACGCTTTAATGATTTAATTACCCTGCGAACTCTCCCGGGCAATCATCTCACTCCCTTGAGTCAAGATGTCAGTTGGCAAACCGGAGAAGTATTCACTCCCCTCGATGCGATCGGCCAATGGTTAAAACAGGGACTTGCCCGGGATAATTCCCGTCTCAAAGATGAGATTCTCCACTGGTTAAATCCCGTCCTTCCGGCCTCTCGTTAGCTTTCCTCTAGATTAATCCCCATTGCCCGTAATTGCGCCTCTATGCGGGCTAATTTTGCCTCAGCCAATTCGGCCCGTTGACGTTCCTGTTGGGCTTGCTGTTCGGCTAATTCCGCTTTTTGCTTGATTTCTAGGGTGGTCAAAAACCGGGAGCCATCGGGATAAAAAATAGCTAACTGGGGACTCTCCAGTTGAAAACGAATCTGTAGCCGCGGACTCAGCCAATTATCGATCGCGGGAATCATCTCCAATTGATCACCCCTTCGCCACCAACCCTGTAGATAATTAGCATCGGGATCGTAGAGATAATATTCTTCTACGCCAAAACGCTGATAAAATTGCCATTTTCGGCGCATTTCAGCTTTAGTGTTGCCCGGAGAGAGAATTTCAAAGACCACCTGCGGCGCAATCTGGTTTTCTAACCATTGCTTATAGGAACCTCGATCGCCCTTGGGTCTGCCAAACACCACCATAGCATCCGGTGCTTGACAAGTTTTATTATCTCCCTCGACCGGATACCACAACAGATCGCCGGCGATAAACACATGGTCATTCTCTGCGAATAAACATTCGAGATTTTCCTTGATCATCACGATCCAGCGAAACTGTTTGGTATTATCGGCCATCGGTTTACCATCACTATCGGCATAGATAATCTCCGACTCAGAGAAAGATTGGGCTTTTACCATCGTTCTACTCCCTAGTGTACTAGCTATTTAGTATAGCATTAAATCCCCTGACGAAAGAGGGCAAAGGCCGAGGTATAACCGTGTAAAAAAGTGCGACCAGCCACAGGCCCGATTTCTCCATTGCAAAAGAAACCAGCGAGGGGAACATTGGCGAAATAACGCTGAAAAAGACCCGAATCAAAGTCCGGTTTTTCGTAGAGATTTTCCCCGCGGCCGAGACAGGAAAAGATTAAAGCACCTAGTACCTCCGAACTGTCGGGTTTTTCTTGGGGAAAAGCTTGCAGAAGTAATTCTAAATCTAGGGCGGAAGTGTCGGCATCGCGGAGGTGAAATTGTACCCGCTGCCCCGGACGAACTCGATCGCCAATTGCGATCGCACCTTGACGAGGATCTACTCCCAAAACATTGCGAATTAAGAAATCCCCGGCCCGCAACTGCATTTTAAACTCATCCCTAGCAATACCGATAAAAAGGGAGTGTTGCGCTAATTCTCGGTCTTTTTCGCTCAAGGAGGCAATTAAATCCCGCAGTAGATTTAAAGGTGGTTGCGAAGTCCCATCGGCCCCTTTACCGGTCATGGAGATGATAATATTGCGTTCTCCCTCACTCACCTGATAAATCGGTCCGATGGGACGACAACCTTGGGCGACGATAGTTTCGACGATAATATTGCCAGAAAGGGCGATTCCTACGGTTCCCTGACGATAGAGATAGGTATTACGGGGTTTTTGTTGATCGTGATAGAATAGACCCCCAGAACGTTCGATCATGCCACCACTGACTAAACCGCCGATTTTGGCCGAACCGGGGTAGGCAAAATCCAAACCCTCTAACAGATCATTGACGCGACTGGAAAAAGGATCGGCTAAAAGGATAAATTGGGGATTTTTGGCCGCTTCTACCCCTAATAATTCTGTCCAACTAGAGGGGGAACTGTCGAGATCGGGCATTTCCGCCGCTTCGATATAGAAGGGCTGCACTTCCACACCGGGCAAATGGGCGACGGTGAGACTTAAAGCCGGACTCGCTTCGATTTCTCGCGCTTTTTCCCTCTCACCCATGCCGACAATCCCCGCCCCACCGCAGCCGATCAGCACAGTAACGGGGAGTTTATCCAAGATTAAGGGAACTAAACGGGGATAGTCGCTGGCATAGGCAGAAGAAATAAAAATTATGGCTAGATCTGCCGATCCGACTAATTTATCTTGCACTTTTTCTACTACCTCCGTCACCGCCGCTTCTAGGGAGGGACGGGTTGATAGGGCATTAATCCACTCGATGCGATCGCTCATGTTTCTTGACCCCAAATTTGGTCTAAATGGTCAAAAATGATCATCTTAACAATAAATTAACCTAAAAATCCGCTCTTCGTGGCTGGAGGTGGGGATAAATTATAAAATTGTCATGACGTGAGCAAATACAGCCGCAAGGGATTGCCAGTTATTTTAATCATATTTAATCTTAAAATAGAGAATTGTCCCCGCTAAGATAAAAGTAACAAAATTAGCGACAATAATCGGTTTGCTGCTCATATAAATCCCGTAGATTAGCCAAAGAAAAACCCCCAGACAAAAGCAAATAAACATAGTTAGGGACAAGTCCTTAGCCGAACGATAACGCCAAGTTTTAATCACTTGGGGTAAAAAGGAGACAGTTGTTAATATTCCCGCCACGATCCCGATTAGTTCGATAATATTCACCGATTATCCTCTTTGCTTAGTTTCTCTCATTTTAAACTGTTGACTATCTAAATTACTCCTGAAGACGGCTCTCCCGACATCATCGGGTAAAGTGTTGGTAAATGTGACATTTTTTCCCATTGTTTCTATTGAGCGATTACTATCACTGAAGTGCCGATTTGTACCTTTTCAAATAAAGCCTTTATATCTCGATCGCGCATCCTGACGCAACCGTGGCAGACGGCGCTGCCGATGAGATTTTCTGGGGTTGTACCGTGAAAACCGATAAAATTCTCGCCATTAGTCCAAAATCCGAGCCAAAGCACCCCTAAAGGGTTGTTTTTTCTCGATGGCACCAGTTGACCGGTGAAAGGATGTTCCCAGACCGGTTCCCGCACCATCTGAATCATCCGAAATTGTCCCGTCGGGGTTTCCCAACCCGGACGACCGATCGCCCCTGGGTAAGAAGCAATTATTTTCTGTACTTGGTAAACAAAAACCCGTCTTTTTTTTAAATTCAGCAGCAAACGGGTTTCCGTTCGGGTTGCCGTGGTTGCGGGAAGGGAATTGACGGGACTAACTGGGGGATTGAGCAAAAATTCCCCCATTCCTAGACATAAACAGAGAATCGGCAGCAAAACTCGCATCTGATACCAGCAAAGTCAAAATTAGACCTCTGGCAAAAATCAAAAATCTTCCGTTAGGTGAGGAGTAAGGCTTCGGCCGTGAGATCAGCGTTCGACAAAAGCTCACGCCGAGGTCCGAACGGAGCCAGTAGTCTCAGAGTCAGGAGAATTAAGAATGAGCATTAATCAATTAAATGCTCTATTCAGGGATTTTATGCAATTTTATGCCTATTTTTTCTCATTTTTGAACTCTCAAAAATTAATTATGCAAGAACTCTATTTTTTATCTGCATTCTAATCTGATTGTGACGATGTAATAAGTACCTAAGCAAAATTAATTACACATATCTAACCACCTCTTGCCTCTTGCATGAGTGCCTTTTGCCTATCTTCACTAGGAAATTTATTTTGCACGACTACTTACCAAATCCGTTTTTAATAGTGTGATTAACTCACAAGTTATGGATTGTTTTCCCCCACCTCCCACTTCCCACTTCCCACTTCCCACTCTCCTATACCTTTTAAACAGGATTTAGTATGAACATCAAAGAAGCTAGGTCGTTGAACGCTTCGCCCGCTGGCATGGGGGACAAAAAGGGGATCGATCGCAAAGCGCTCGCTACGCGAGAACGCCGCGACCTGAACAAGCTGTTCAGGCTTGGCCACTACGGCCGGAAGGTCGGGGATTTTTGTTTCTAACTCTTCAATGAAGTAGAAAGAGGAGGTGGCTAAGGGTACAGCCAAGGGTTTACCCTGCTTGCCCTGAGCTTCGTCGAAGGGAGCTACGTCGAAGGGAACTGTGGGCCGTTCGCCCACAGCAGCCGGGGAGGTTGCTGCGGCGGATGGCACCAGATAATCCCGATCCGTACTCAACCCCTTCGCCACCTCGGCCTTAAGGTCGTGCCGTTGTAGTTCTTGAATTATCGTCTGGGCGAGATGCTCAAGAAGGTCAGGTTGAAATAAGGGGTTAAGAGAAATGTTCTCGACCTCAGTTAGGGCAGTCGTGGGCGGGGATACAGAGGGTAGATTCCCCCCCGCCTTTTCAGGGATCAGTTCGGGGTTAGTCATAGTCGTAGATGTGGTATTGGTTGACATCAACGTTCTCCAGTACGGCCGCCGCATCGTCGGTCAACACTGCCAACGAACAGTAGAGGGAGACTAGGTAAGAGGAGATCGCCTTGCGACTAATCCCCATAAATCGCACCGACAAGCCAACTCCCTGTTGACCGGGTAAATTGGGCTGATAGAGACCGACCCCCCCTTGACGGCTTTCTCCTACCCGCAATAACAAAATATTGGTTTTGCCTTGTTCATTCACGGCCAACTTATCGGAAGGAATCAAAGGCACGCCCCGCCAGGTAATAAACTGAGACCCGAATAATGACACCGTGGCAGGGGGTACACCCCGTCGGGTTGCTTCTCGGCCAAAGGCCGCGGTCTCGCGTAGCGAGCGCGTTGCGACCGCTTTAGGATGGGCGAGGAAAAATGCCGGTTCCTTCCACACCTTCACCAGCAACTCATCCAAATCGTCTGGCGTGGGCGCACCATTGCGAGGTTGCACTTTCTGAGAATCAACAATATTGTTCAGCAATCCGTACTCATGGTTGTTGATCAACTCATTTTCTTGACGTTCCTTCAGGGTTTCGGTCTCGCGTAGCGAGCGCGTTGCGACCGTCAGCCGCAATTGTTCATGGATCTGATCGTGGGGACTGCTGTAGAGATCGGACACGCGAGTGTGAACATCCAGTACCGTATTCACCGCACTCAAGAAATACTACCGGGGGGTCTCTTCGTAATCCACAAACGTTTCGGGCAGCTCCCGCTCCGAAACGTTCAGAGCAGGCCACCTCAACGCGGGAGGCATCCCTGACTTTGTTCAGACGATAAATCCCCGCTTCAACGGGTAGCCAATGCAAGAGGCGAACGAACCACCGGGGCGAAATGGTCAATAACTGAGGAACGGTCTTCGTGGCATTGGCTAACTGCCGAGCGGCAGCATCTCCCAAAGCCAGTTGCAATTCATGATCTTGGCTATACGTCATCGAGTTAAACCCTCCAATTCAAAAAAAAGTAACAAAGCGACTCTCATGGCCGAACATTCACAGTCAGGACAGCACCTCAAATTCCAGAGCCGTCATCAAACATTTCCTGTCGTAGTTGAGCCTGGGAGACAAAACCCCCCGGCGGCACACTGCGGGTTAACCAAACATTTCCACCAATGGTTGCGCCCCGACCGATAGTTACCCGACCGAGAATCGTTGCACCTGAGTAAATCACCACATCATCTTCAATAATCGGATGACGGGGTTGACCTTTGATTAAACTGCCCGATTCGTCCCGGGGAAAGCTTTTTGCCCCGAGCGTGACCGCTTGGTAAAGGCGCACGCGGTCGCCAATCACCGTGGTTGCCCCAATCACCACCCCCGTCCCATGATCGATAAAGAAGCTATTGCCAATCGACGCACCGGGGTGAATGTCAATCCCCGTTAAGGAATGACCAATTTCACTGATAATCCGCGCCAACAGGGGCGAGTCCAACCGATACAGGGCATGGGCAATGCGGTGATAAGTGATGGCCGTTACCCCGGGGTAACAAAACAATACTTCATCTAAATTTCTGGCCGCCGGATCACCTCGATAGGCCGCGGTGATATCGGTTTCCAGCAGAGCCTTCAGATGGGGTAATTGAGTGGCAAAGGCTTGTACCGTTCCTTGGGCGTGCTTCTCAATCTGGTCTGACGACCAGTGCAACTGCGACCCCAGCAACCACTGTTCACGACAAACTTGGTGATGCAGCAGTTGTAGGACTTCATTGAGGGTATGACCGATAAAATAGCGGCTGGATGTTTCGCCTAAATCGGGATTACCAAAGTGATAGGGAAAGAGAACGGCGCGCAGTCGATCGACAATCCTAAATAAGGCCTCACGGGAGGGCAAGGGGAAATGGCTTCGTGATTGAGACCAACTGTGGAACGACTCGCCACGAGGTTGAGACAATTGAGTGATAATCTCATCGAGAGCCAAGGACAGGGGCGGTTGGGAGAGAGCGCCAGAACTGCTCGGATGCTCGCTCGTCATGCCACTAACCCTTGCTCATTAAATACCCCTTGGAACAGGATGGAACTCAAGTACCGTTCTCCGGAATCTGGCAAAATTACGACAATGGTTTTGCCTTGGTGTTCGGGTTGTTGTGCCAAGCGAGCGGCGACGGCGGCGGCGGCACCGCAGGAAATGCCGGAGATAATCCCTTCTTCCTTGGCCAATCGTTGGGCATAAAGAATGGCATCTTCGTTGGAAACGGTTTCAATCCCATCCACGAGGGATAAATCCAGAACTTCGGGAATAAACCCCGCCCCAATGCCCTGAATTTTGTGAGGGCCGGACTTTAAGGGCTGACCTGCCCGGGCTTGGGATAGTACCGGGCTGGCCTCTGGCTCCACCGCTACCGATAAAATCGGTTTTCCTTGGGTCTTTTTGATGTAGCGCGAAACTCCCGTAATGGTTCCGCCCGTTCCCACACCCGACACGAGAATATCGATCGCCCCATCTGTGTCCTGCCAAATTTCGGGGCCGGTGGTTTCCTCATGGATGCGGGGATTGGCAGCATTGCGGAACTGTTGCAACAACACATAGCGATCGGGATTAGACGCGGCAATTTCTTCTGCCTTTGCCACCGCTCCGGTCATGCCCTTGGTCCCTTCTGTTAACACCAGATTGGCTCCATAGGCGAGCAATAGTTTGCGCCGCTCCAAGCTCATGGTTTCAGGCATGGTTAGGGTCAGGGGAATCCCCTTGGCGGCGGCTACAAAGGCTAGGGCGATGCCTGTATTGCCACTGGTGGGTTCGACCAGTTCTTTGCCCGGCCCCAATAATCCCCGTTGTTCCGCATCCCAGATCATGGCCGCACCAATACGACATTTGACCGAATAGGCCGGATTGCGACCTTCAATCTTGGCCAGAACCGTGGCGTGACTGTTGCCAACGACTCGATTAAGGCGCACTAGAGGAGTCCGCCCGATCGACAAACTGTTATCTGCGAACCATTTCTTACTCACAAAATGGCAACTCCATGATTAAAATACGACAGTTCACCAGATTGGCTCATCTTGAATTCATTTGTAATTCATTCTGAATTTATTTGTAATTTATCCTAGCCGATGCACTATCAACCTCTGGTCAAGCTAAACAAATCTTTATAATTAAGGGGTGTAGGCGATCGCTGAGGTGGAAGAATCTATCCTGAATTATTCACCAATTGCCAAAACCCTGATTATGAGAGGGTCTCAAAAAACAGTCTGTTTTTTAGCTAGAGCCCTGAATGATTTTCCTAGCAAGGCTTTTGAGTATTTTCCCAAATTTTCATGAATAATACAGGCTATGAGGGATCTGGGCATAACTTTGGCGTTAAGTGGGTGGGTGGAATTAAATATAAGATGAACGTAGGTTGGGCTTCGGCCGTGAGCTTTTGCGTTCGACAAAAGCTCACGCCGAGGTCCGAACGGTTGAAGCATGAAACCCAACGCCCGCATAGTTTACGCTACCGCTAACCCATCCTACAAATAATTGTGCCTCCCTACTTATGCGGCCTAGGTTATCAGTGCCATGGCGAAGGGACTGCCTAGCAGTACGCCGCTCCAGAGGAAAGATTGAGTGATAAAATCGGCAGTAACGCCCAATTTTAGCCGAGAGTTTTCCCTTAAAAATCCCAACTTAGTAGATTGACAAAAATGAGATGCACCCCTATCCCTAGATAAAATTTTACAACCATAATCAGCGATTACTAAAAATGATATCATTAAAAACCCCTATCGGTCATTAAAGAGATAGGGGATAATTATTTTAGATACTTTCTGTTTTTTCTGACTTGCTTCTATAAGTATCTTGAGTCAGATAGCGGATACGAGATTTCAGAAATTCAGCGACTCCATAAATTTCATCAAGACTGTTTATATTAGTGGTTGCTTCTCTACCAGTTTCGACGTTATCGGGAATACTGATTGATTTCTTGCCAGTTCTTTCATGGAAGCGCAGACGACAGACTGTTTTAGTTACTTTTCCATCTAAGTTGATACCAAAATAACTTTTAGTGTCTTTGAATTGAATGCGTGCGGTATTGATTTCTTCCCGTAGAATTGATTTAATAATGTAAAATCCTTCCAATTCTTCGGGGGTCGTATTAATTTTATCTTCCCCTGTTTCTTCTGGTGGAGTATCTTCTGCTGCTGGTGTATCAGGAGGATTTGGTTCAGGTTCTTTTCCTAAGACTTCCTCAAATTTTTCTTTGATGATATCATTGATATACTCTTTGAGAGAACGCTTAATAATTTCTTTGAATTTTTCGACAACCGATGCAGTTTTCACCCCAGAATATACATGACTAACAAAAAACTTAACAAATTCGGGGGAAGGATCACTTAATTGCTGGGCAATCACTTTTTTAACTTCTTTGGTGTACAATAAATTGCGAGCAACCTCTCCTATTTCGTCAGAATTAAAGCTAGATTTAGAAAATCGTTTTAATTCGTTAACGGAAGAGTCGTCAAAGTCGAGGATGTTAAACTCAAAAAATGGCTTATCGTCCATGATATTATCCTTGACGATATCCGTATAAAACCGATAGATAATCCCATTAGTTAAAACTCCAAAGTTAGCTCCAGTTGCGTTAAAATATCGATGCAGTTGGGAACTATGTTTAGGATGCTCAAGATTTTGATGACAGCTTTTACATTCCATCAAAATAATCGGTTGATTGTCCAAACAAATAGCATAATCTACTTTTTCCCCTTTTAATCCAGTTAAATCGGCACTATATTCGGGGTGAACTTCCATGGGATTGAACACATCGTAACCCCATGCTTGCAAAAAAGGCATAATAAAAGCTGTTTTGGTTGCCTGTTCGTTTTGGATTTGAGAACGAGAGGTTTCAACTTTTTGAGCAATTTCTTTGAGTTTATCGATTTCCATGATAGCCTCATTATCTAGGATGTGTGGGTTATCTTCTCAGCCTAACCATAATTTAACCTTTTTTTTACCTCAGGGTCAAGCATTTTTTACTGTCATCATCATTGATTCACAAATATTTACACTAATACAGTGCCATCCGGATATTTTGTGCTATCATTTCTAGGAACGGGTTATTTTTCTTCTGTCGCCATTTTGTCAAAGACAATGCTTGCTTTAGAACAGCTTTATGAACGGGAGTATGATCGCTGGTTAATCGAGACGATCGAGTTATTAAAAAATCGCCAGTTTGATTGGGTAGATTACGAACATTTAATCGAGGAGTTGGCAGCTTTGGGACGAAGCGAAAAAACTGCTGTTAAAAGTTTAAGTTTACAAATAATAATCCATCTCCTAATCTATCAATTTTGGACAACAGAAAGAAAAAGAAATAGTAATCATTGGGCGGCAGAGATGATCACTGTTCGAGTACAATTAGAAGATAAGTTCACCACCAATTTAAGCAAATTTCTAGAACTAGAGTTGGAAAATATCTATGAAAACGCCCGCTTAATTGCCGAAAAAAAGACAGGATTAAAAAATTTACCGATAATTTGTCCCTACTCTCTGACACAAATTCTTGAGAAACAGTGGTTTCCCGATACAGATAATCAATAAACTCTCAAAAATATGGAATCTCACAACAGTGAACCGATTATAATTGCCGAAGCGGTGGAAAAATGGTACGATAACCGCTTTCATGCTTTACGGGGAGTCAATCTCACCGTTAATAAACAGGAAGTTGTCGTGATTATGGGTCCGTCTGGTTCGGGAAAATCCACCTTTATCCGCACTTTTAACGGGTTAGAATCCTATCAAAAAGGCCGCATTATTATTGACGGGATAACTGTTTCCCACAACCTGAAAAATATCGAGGCAATCCGTCAGGAAGTTGGCATGGTTTTTCAACAATTTAACCTATTTCCCCATCTGACGGTATTAGATAATGTCACCCTTGGTCCGATGTGGGTGCGCGGTTGGAAAAAAGCGCAAGCGGAGGAAATAGCGACAAAACTCCTCGAAAAAGTTGGTATTCTCGAACAAGCGCTTAAATATCCCCCTCAGTTATCGGGAGGACAACAGCAGCGGGTGGCAATTGTTCGCGCTTTAGCCATGCAGCCGAAGGTGATGTTATTCGATGAACCCACCTCAGCTTTAGACCCAGAAATGGTGCGAGAAGTCTTGGAAACGATGCAAAGTTTAGCCAAATCGGGGATGACCATGGTTTGTGTCACCCACGAGGTAGGATTTGCGCGAGAAGTGGCCGATCGAGTGGTATTTATGGATCAGGGTGTAATTTTGGAAATTGCCCCCCCAGCAGAATTTTTTAATAATCCTCAATCCGATCGAACTCAGCAATTTTTAGCAAAAATTCTTTGATTTCCCATGACTTGATCATTAAACCATCTCTTTTTCTTCTTCTACCTCGACTAAAAGGGGAACGAGATTTTCATTTAAACGACCGGCTCGAATTAATTCTGCGTAGGTATTAGCTTCTATATCGAGTAAAGTATCTTGAAATTGTTCGGCCACCACATCTTTTAATTGTGGATGTTCCTGTAGTAATTTTTGCAACTGATCTGCCAAGGACTTTAATTGTCCTTCCACCAGAGTTTTTTTATAGCGATAAAATTCGGGATCGATATCGGGAAAACGTTCTGGTTGTTGCAGATAATTGGCAACCCTAGTTAAGGCAATTTGACGAGCAATTAAGGCCGAATATTCGCTCCGAATCGGTTGATCACCGATAAGATTGAGGGCATTTAACAGCCATTGTATAGATAATCCTTGCACCAATAAAGTAAATAAAACCACCCCAAAAACCACGTCAATAATTTCTTGACGGTAGGGGATAGACGTAGGAACACTTAACGCTAGGGCGATCGAAACCGAACCGCGCAATCCTCCCCACCATAACACCGTTCTTTCCTTGAAACTGATCCTATTACCCGTAATTAGGTTACTAATTCCCCCTAGTCCAAAAATTGAGAACAGACGGGAAACCACCATAGCAGCGATCGCTATTAAAATCCCGGTTAAGTGACTACCAAGACTCTCAAAACGGGTTTGATCACCGATCAGTAAAAAGATGATGGAATTGACAAAAAAGGCGATAAATTCCCAAAATTCGC
Organism: Microcystis wesenbergii NRERC-220; assembly: GCF_032027425.1. Taxonomy (NCBI): domain Bacteria; kingdom Bacillati; phylum Cyanobacteriota; class Cyanophyceae; order Chroococcales; family Microcystaceae; genus Microcystis; species Microcystis wesenbergii. The sequence continues at coordinate 2,986,622 of NZ_JAVSJA010000001.1, forward strand.
TAACTACTAGGCGCGTGCGGGGACTCATACCAATGCGCGAACCGAGATTACCGAGAATAATCCCGACAATCACCACCCCAATCACACCAGATCCGCCTAATTTTTCCGTGACGAGATAGGTTCCGTATGCAGAAACTAGGGTGAGAGACTGTTCCACGAAAGGCAGATCGAAGCGTTGGGTAAGGTAGGAAATGCCGAAACCGATCACGCAACCGACACCGATGCCAATCCCCACAAAGGTGCAGAAACGAGCGATCGTCACGGGAATTGAGAAGGTATCGACTCCCAAGGGAATCCCCACCAAGAGGACGAAAGCCACCACAGCGACCCCATCATTAAAGAGACTTTCCCCTTCCATCAGGATCGTCAGTTTTTTACTGGCCCCCAATTCTTTAAATAGGGCAATCACAGAGACGGGATCGGTGGCAGCTAGGGCAGCACCCAAGAGAAACGCGATCGATAGGGGTAAATTAGCAAAGATATGTAGGGGATAGGCGACTCCCAAAACGGAGATAATTACCCCGATAACGGCAAAAAGGACGATAGTAACCCAATATTCCTTTAATTTAGCCCAAGGAATATTCCAAGCGGCTTCAAAAAGGAGGGGAGGCAGAAAAATTTCCAGAATTAATTCTGGGGAAAGATTAACTAGACGCAAATCTAAAAAAGCTAAACCCATACCGACAATAACTAACAGCAGGGTGTAGGGAATTTTGCGGAGGAAGGCAACGGTTCTCGATAAAGTGGCGACACTCAAGGAAATGGTCAAAACCAGCAGGAATTGCTCTAAATTATGAGCGATCGCCTCATTAGCAGTGGATTCTAGACTCATTATTTTCAGTTATCAGTTATCAGTTATCAGTTATCACTGAAAAAGTCTCCTAACACCCTAGTCATTCGGGGACTGAGGAGAGATTTTCAAAGAGGAAATGGCCCCTTCTTCTATGGGGGTTTCTGATGTATTCCTTTCCCCATCGAGAGAAGGGGTTTTTTTGCCGCCAGAACCGCCACTTTTCGGGGGTTTCGAGGAGAGGAATCGGGCCTCGAACTGTTTGATCAGCACATACAACACCGGGACGAGAAATAAACTCAACACCGTGGAAATCAGATAACCGCCTAGGATTGCAGTTCCCAGAGACCAACGACTCATCGCCCCGGCGCCGGAAGCGATAACCAAGGGCAAGAAACCGACTAAACCGGAAATAGCCGTCATCAGAATCGGTCTTAAGCGTTCCGTCGAGGCCCGGGCTGCCGCATCGGGAATACTTAAACCCAAAGTACGGGACTGGTTAGCGAATTCCACGATCAAGATGGCATTTTTAGCCGCTAAACCGATCAACATGACCAAAGCCACCTGAGCATAGATGTTATTATTCACCGTCGGGAAGAGACTACCCACTTGTAGGAAATTCGCCCGCAACAGTAAGGCCCCCATGGCACCTAGGATCGCTAGGGGAACGGTAATCATGATGATAATCGGGTCGATATAGCTTTCGTACTGGGCTGCGAGTACGAGGAAAACCACGACAAAGGCTAATCCGAAGATAATTGGGGCAGCCCCGGCGGAAGTTTTTTCTTGGAAAGCCGTACCCGTCCAAGCGTAACCGAAACCGGGCTGCAGGACTTTCCGACAAACATCTTCCATCACTGCGATCGCCTGTCCCGTACTAAAACCGGGGGCGGGACTACCCTGAACGTTAATCGAGGGATAGAGGTTAAAGTTAGTGATAATCGGTGGATAGGTGAAGCGTTTGACGCTAACTAAACCCGATAGGGGAATATTGGCCCCGGTACGGGAACGGACGTAAAGACGGTTAATATCTTCAGGATTAGAACGATAATCCGCTTCTGCTTGGGCAAAGACTCGATACAAGCGATCGCCTAAGACGAATTGGTTGACGAAGTTGGAACCGAGATAGGTTTGCAGGGTACCGAAAACGGCCTGCATATCGACGTTTTGCGCCTGTAGCTGGTTGCGATTGATGGAAAGTTCCAGCATCGGCGTGTCGGTGGTAAATTGGGTGAAAATTCCCGATAATTCTGGTCTTGTTCGGGCCTCGGCCATGACTTTATTAGCGTTGGCAATCAAAGCGTCCATGGGGAAAGAAGCGCGGTTTTGGATAAATAACTCGAAACCGCCGGTAGAACTTAATCCATCCACGGGGGGCGCATTAACGGCGAAAGCGCGAGCATCTGGGACTTTAGTGGCTAATTGTTGGTTAATTTTCCGCAGAACCCCGAAAACCGACTTATCTTCCCCGGGCCGTTCCGACCATTCTTTTAACTTGACAAAAAATAGCCCTTGGTTGCTGCCACTTCCGGCAAAACTAAAGCCCGCCATACCGACAAAGTGTTCGATTTCTTCGATACCGTCGAGAATTTCTTCGTTAATCTGACGGATAACCTGGTCGGTGTAGCGCAGGGAAACCCCGGGGGGTGCTTGCACCAAAACGAAGGCATAACCTTGGTCTTCTTCGGGGATAAAACCCTGGGGAGTGGTATTGTAACTCCAAGCTGTGAGAAAGAGGGCGGCGATAAAAAAGGGTAAAACCAGAAACCGGATGCGGATCAGAAATTCGATCGAGCGTCGATAGCCCTCTTTAACTGCGTTGAAACCCCGATTAAAGCCCTCGAAAAACAGTCCCAAGGGTCCGCGGGTGCCTTGGGGCGGTTTCATGATAATCGCAGACATGGTGGGGGAAAAACTGAGGGCGTTAAAGGTGGAGATCAGAATTGAAGCGGAGATGATGACGGCAAATTGTCGATAAACGATCCCCACCGTACCGGGGAAGAAGGTGACGGGAATAAAAACCGCAAATAGTACAAGAGAACTGGCAATTACCGCCGAGGTTAACTCACCCATGGCATCGAGGGAAGCTTGAAATGGCCGCATTCCCTGTCGTAATTTTTCCGATACCGCCTCTACAACCACGATGCCGTCGTCCACCACTAACCCGGTGGCCAGAATGACGGCAAACAAGGAGAGGTTATTGAGAGAATAGCCTAAAGCGAGGGCGACGGCCATGGTTCCGATCAAAGATACGGGAATAGCGATCGCTGGAATGATCGTGGTGCGCCAATCCTGAAGGAAGATAAAAATCACTAGAATAACCAGTAAAATCGCCTCCACCAGAGTGCCAAGGGCTTCTTCTAGGGAAGCGGCGACAAAGGCGGTATTATCGAGGGTAATGGCGATATTTAACCCCGGGGGGAAACTTGGTTCTAGTTCCGCCATTTTTTCTTTTACCAGTTTGGCGGTATTCCAAGCGTTGGAACCGGGTAACTGATAGACGATATAGACGACGGCGGGGGATTTGTCGAAATAGGCGGCGGTACTGTAGCTTTCGGCTCCGATTTCTGCGCGTCCTACGTCTTTAATGCGGATTAAATCGCCATTTTCCCCGACTTTGACGACGATATTTTCTGCTTCCTCCCCGGTGGCAACCCTACCAACGGCGCGAATGGCGATCTGGAATTGCTGCTCTTCGGGACTGGGATCACCGCCAATTGTCCCCGCACCCACCTGAATATTCTGTTCTCGGATTGCCTGTACTACTTGTTCCGCCGATACGCCCCTAGCGGCTAAAGCATCGGGATTAAGCCAAAAACGTAGGGCGTATTCCCTCTCCCCGATGATTGTTGTACTACCAACTCCCTCGATCCGACGAATCTCGGCATCGATGACCCGATCGACAAAGTTACTTAAAAAGACCGTATCGTAGGGATAATTGCCCTTTTCGTCCGGTTTGGCGGAAATCCCGTAGGCAAGGGTAACGCTGGGGGATTGGGTATTGGTAGTCACCCCCTGCCGGTTCACTTCTTCCGGTAAACTAGCGGCGGCGGTACTGACGCGGTTTTGTACCAAGACTTGGGCAATGTTACGATCCATTTCTACCGGGAAAAAGACATTCACCGTACTTTGTCCGGTGTTGGTACTCTGGGACTGCATATAAACAATCTGTTCTGTCCCGTTAATCTGGCGATCGAGTACCGTGGTAACGTTATCCTGTACGGTTTTGGCATCGGTTCCCAAATAGTTGGCATTTACCGCTACCTGAATAAATGCCAACTGGGGCAGTTTTTCTAGGGGTAAAAAGGGAACAGCGATCGCTCCGATCAAAACGATTAAAATCGAGCAAACTGTGGTCAGAACGGGTCTTTTAATGAAAGTATCGGCAATACTAAGGATCATAGGGCGTTACTGGTTCATCTTTTCTAGGATAGTTGCGGCGGTGGGAGATTTACGAGTCAGATAATTAAATATTAATAGTTTAAAGATGGTATCTAGGATAACGGGAACCGTGGCCACAAACAAGCTAATAAATGTAATATTCTCGCGCCAACCAAAGTGCCGGAACAAAGTTTCTAAGATTACCGTCCAACCCTCCGCCGAGTGAAACCCGACAAATATATCGGTAAAGAGAATAAAGATAAAGGCTTTGGTTATATCATTTAAGCTGAGAAAATAACGACTAACATAAGCTCGCGTAATTGCCAATTGTTGACGACCAAAAATTAAGATGGCGATAAAGGCTATTAATCCAGTGATATCGGATAGTAAGTTTTTCCAACCATCTTGACTTTCATAACCCGCTTCTTTAAATAATTCCTGCACCTGTTCCCGAAAATTTTCTTCTGATTCATGCCCTGCTTTTACTACTCCTAAAACGTGCTTGATTTCTTCAATTTCTTGAAGTCTAGCAAATTCCCTGAGATATTTTTCGCCAATTTCCTGAGAAATATAAACTTCTGATATTTTCGCTCTATCCACACCAAAATAGTTTAAAATAGGGCTAAAGACGAAGTTTCTACTAATAACCTGCACCAAGAGAGGAACTAAAATAATAATCAGGATAAAACGAATGGCAATCCGTTGCTGTTGTCGCAGGGTACGGAGTTGTTTAATAACGGTTTGTTCGTATTCTGGGGTTAATTCTTGCTGGAAGTTAAAAAATTTATTACCGGTTGCAGGAGAAATTGTCTGGTTAGTTTTATCTCTGGAGGTATCACCAGTGAGATTCGCTTTAGGCAGATTTGGGGTTTGATTATTCGGTAATGGGGGCAGCAATTCCTCTAAGTCTAGGCGATATTTACCGATAATATCCTCGATCACCTTTAAAGTCTCTAGGATGTTATTATTTTCTGGGTTAGTTTGCGGATTGATAAAATTACCCAGACGCACTTGAGTTAAATCGAGACGTATCTGTAATAATTCTCGTTCTAGGGTACTTTGAAAGTAATCATAAACACTTTTTCCTCCCAGGGCAGCCGGGGAAATTTTTTGTCCCCCAAAATGTTTATCTTCGATCGCTTTAATTTTGAGCGCTCTCTGATAAGCTGATTCTAGGGCCCCTAAAGAGCGTTTTTCTACCCATTGATTAACTCGATTCCAAGGCACGGCTATAATCCTCGCTTTTCTGTCATCACAAGCACCACGATAAGCTATCAGCGTTGGCTAGATCTCAACTTTAGAGAAATATCCATAATATTACATTTTGGGCGCATTGGCTGCGTCCTCATCATTGGGGAAATACAGAGTTTCTCATCAAGATAAAGTGTAACCTAATTTGTTATCGACGACCGATGACCGACTCCCTCAAACGAAAACCTCGTAGCTCACCATTAAGATAACTGCTCTAATTAAAGTTAGCAATAATTTTTAGATATTGAATGTTCCTCGACAAATAAACTATAGTTACTTTGAAAGATTTCAGGAGTAAATTTATTAGCCTGTTGCCGACAATCTTCCGGGTCAATTTTATCCGCATGATCGACAAAATATTTAACCGCTTCCTGCAAGGATTGGGGATTTTGTTCCCCAAAAAGTAATCCTGTTCCCTGGGGAGAATTTTCCCGCAGATCCCGCACGGTTTCTAAAGCACCTCCGGCAGCAAATGCAATCACGGGAGTACCACAAGCTTGCGCTTCCACTAAAGCAATACCAAAATCCTCACAAGCAGCGTAAATAAACGCTTTTGCTTTCGACATATATTCTGCTACCATTCGATCGGACACTGCCCCTAAAATCTGAATATTATCCTTGGCTAACTGTCGGATTAAAGCCATCTGTGGACCATCTCCAATAACCACTAGGGGTAATCCCAATTGATTAAATGCTTCCACAATTAAAGGGACTTTTTTATAACTAACCAAACGAGAGACTACTAAATAAAAATCTTCTTTTTTCTCTTGGTAGGGAAAACGCTCAATTTGTACGGGAGGATAAATAACTTTTGCCTCCCGTCGATAACAGCGCCAAATTCGTCTAGCGGTGTGGTGGGAATTAGCCAGAAAATAGTCCACACGATTAGCAGAAATCACATCCCACTGACGCAACCCATGCAAGAGATAACGGGTGAAAATACCGGGTAATCCTCGTCCTAACTTACTATTAGCCAGATAGTCAAAAGTTAAATCCCAAGCATAACGCATCGGAGTGTGACAATAACAAATGTGAACCTGATCCGGTCGAATTAAAACCCCTTTAGCCACACAATGGGAGGAGGATAAAATTACATCGTAATCCTCTAAATTTAACTGCTCGATCGCCAGGGGAAGAAAAGGTAAGTATTTTTGTACGCCATTTCTCGCTTTCGGGAAATTTTGCAGAAAAGTTGTCCCGATCGAGCGACCATAGAGATAACTATCGGGATTAGTGGACTCAAAATCGATCAAAGCGTATAAATCCGCCTCTAGACATTGTAAAATCTCCTTAACCACTAATTCTGATCCCCCCGTCGCCTTTGGGGTTAACCACTCGTGAACCAGAGCGTACTTCATAGGATAATCAATAATCTCAGCCGTAATTATAGCAGTAAGGGATCGGCAGTTTAAGAGTTTACTTTCTGGCTTTCCGTTCCCTAAAATTACCGACACTTATCTGATCAAGGCAAAAAACACTAGAAAGAAATTATTAAATTTTTCAAGAAAAATTGCAAAGTTTGGTAAAAATTACTAGCCAGATCAGATTAGCGACTCCATAATGGGGATCAAGGAAAAAATAGGCTTAAACCGATTGGGATCAAGAAAAACTAGCTTTATATAGAGAAGATAACTAATTAACGAGGTTTGCTATGATCACCCTGCAACAAGTGCGCTGTCCTAATTGTGGAAATTTTGCCGAAAGACAGCATATTTTAGAACACCATCTCGTTAGCACCGCCTGTTCTCATTGTGATTATCTGTTAATTAGTTGCAGTCTGACGGGAAATGTACTAGAGTGCTATGCGCCTGGTATTGGTTTAAGAAGTTAACTAAGGGAGAGATTCTGGAGACAAGAACAGAAATTAAATAGGGCTGGCTGAAAAAGTTTTATACAAATATAAGTAGTCGTGCAAAATAAATTTCCTAGTGAAGATAGGCAAAAGGCACTCATGCAAGAGGCAAGAGGTGGTTAGATATGTGTAATTAATTTTGCTTAGGTACTTATTAACAACTGGCTGTAAGCATCTCACGGAAAAACTAATGCGCTCCGGGTTGTGGGGGTTCTACCCCCCAAAAGCTGGGATTGAATGATAAAATCGCAAGTAACGCCCAATTTTAGCCGAGAGTTTCCCCTTGAAGTGGGGAATCTGGGTTAAAATAGACCGAGAAAGTTAACAAAAAAATTGTCTCGCTCAAGTGGGCGAAAATCAGCTTATGACCCTTGCGGTGGCGATCAAAAAGTTAAAAAAATCCTACGGTCAGACGGCAGCGGTTAAAGATATCTCCTTTACCGTGGCAGCGGCAGAAATCTTCGGTTTACTCGGTCCCAATGGTGCGGGGAAAACCACCACGATTCGCTGTCTTTGTACCCTTGCTAAACCCGATGGCGGCAAAATCGAGGTGGGGGGTGTCGATGCCCTGAATAACCCCAAATCCGCCCGTAAACGCCTGGGTTACGTTGCCCAAGAAGTCGCCCTCGATAAAATGCTTACGGGCCGGGAACTGTTGCAACTACAAGCGGCTCTGTATCACATTCCCGCTCAAAAGTCAAGAGAGCGCATCAAAGAATTAATAAATCTTTTAGGATTAGAGGAATACGCCGACAAAAAAACGGGGACCTATTCCGGCGGCATCAAAAAACGGCTGGATTTAGCGGCGGGATTACTGCATCAGCCGGAAGTTTTGGTGCTGGATGAACCGACTGTGGGACTCGATATCGAAAGTCGTTTGATTGTCTGGGATTTTCTGCGACAATTGCGGGCGGCCGGAACCAGTGTGTTAATTACCAGCCATTATCTCGAAGAAATTGACGCCTTGGCCGATAACTTGGCAATTATCGACAATGGTATCGTCATCGCTCGCGGTACCCCCTCACAACTGAAGGAGCAACTGGGCGGCGATCGCATTACCCTAAAAGTGCGAGAATTTTCCCCAGAGGAAGAGGCCCTAAAAGCGAAGGAGTTATTATCCCGTCTGCCTTTTGTCGAGGAAGTGATAGTTAATACCGCCCAGGGGAACTCCCTTAATCTCATCGTGGCGGCGAATAGCAATCCTTTAAGCAAAATTGAACAAACCCTAGCCGAATCGGGATTACCCGTGTTCAGCATGGCCCAATCCCGTCCTAGTCTCGATGATGTCTATCTAGCGGCCACCGGACGCACCCTGATGGATGCGGAAATTGCCGCCGCCAGCAGTCGCGACCTGAAGGCGGAGAAAAAACAAGCGATGAAGGAATCCTAGTTCAGGGAGAAAGGCTGTAATATTGCCTAATTGACTGGTTAAATCGTCTATAATTGGAGCGATCGACTATCTATCAATCAATATGAAAGATAAACGGGTATTGCTGACCGGCGGTACGGGAGGACTGGGTTTAGGAGTCACTCCGGCGGTTTTACACCATGGCGGTCATCTGACCATGACCTATCGGGAGGAAAGGGAGGTGGGTCGTCTGAAATCTCGGCTGAGTGCGGCGGAATTTGAGCGTATTCGCTTTGTCAGGGTGGATTTAACCCAAGAAACTGCCGTGGCTAGATTAATTGATGATCTCGGTCGGGTCGATGTTTTAATTCATCTAGTCGGGGGTTTTACCATGGGGGCGACGGAGGAGTTTAGCTATGAAGATTGGCTAAAAATGTTCGATTTAAACCTCCATAGCACTTTTTTACTGTGTAAACACTGTTTACGCTCGATGAAACTTCATAATTATGGTCGTATCGTCACTATCGGTTCTCGTGGTGCCGTACAACCGGGGGCAAATTTGGCCGCCTATTGTGCCTCGAAAGCGGCGGTAGTGGCTTTAACCCAAGCGATCGCAGAAGAAACCAAACAGACTAATATTACTGCTAACGTGGTTTTGCCCAGTATTATTGACACTCCGGGCAACCGGGAAGCGATGGGAGAGGCAAATGCCAAGGACTGGGTAAGTCCCCAATCTCTAGCCGAGGTGATCTGTTTTCTAGCGGGGGAAGGGGCGAAAGACTTGCGCGGGGCGGCAATTCCCGTCTATGGTTCCCTGTGAGTGTTTTTTTGTCTTCGGGCTGATACACTGATAACGGCGCTCGCTCTTGCTAAAAATTGGGGTTAATTTATGCTTATTCCGATTCTTATCAGTCTTACTATCTTACTTTTATCCTATCTGCTCGGTTCGATTCCCACGGGTTATTTAATCGGTAAATACAGCAAAGGTATCGATATTCGTGACTATGGTTCCGGTTCCACTGGGGCCACCAATGTGTTGAGAACTCTGGGAAAAACTGCCGGGGCGACGGTGTTATTAATTGATATGTTAAAAGGAATGGCGGCGGTGGCCCTGGTACGAGGACTATATTTTATTGATATCAATCCTCTCCCAGAAAGTTGGTATTACTGGTTAATTATTGGGGCAGGATTGGGGGCAGTCATCGGTCATAGTAAATCGATTTTCTTGAATTTTAGCGGGGGTAAATCCGTCGCCACCAGTTTAGGGGTTTTATTAGTGATGAATCCCCTAGTGGCTTGCGGAACTTTGGCGAGTTTTTTGGTTATGCTCGCACTTTTCCGGATTGTTTCTTTAGGTTCGATTATCGGGGCGCTGGTGGTGAATATTTTAATGGTTGTTTTGGGTCAACCTCTCCCCTATATTTTATTTAGTTTGATGGGGGGAATCTATGTGATTGTTCGTCATCAGGGTAATATTAAAAGATTGTTGGCAGGGACGGAACCGAAAATAGGCCAGAAAGTACAGCCATCATCGGAAGTAGGTTAAATAAGTAGTCGTGCAAAATTAATTTCCTAGTGAAGATAGGCAAGAGGCAAGAGGCAAGAGGTGGTTAGATATGTGTAATTAATTTTGCTTAGGTACTTAATTTTTTCAAGTCAGAATAACCACTGTCAAATAAAGTTGACGGTTCGGAAAAAAAAGTCAATTTAAATGGATTAAATCTCTTGCCCTTAGTCGGTGGTAAGCTGAACGCTGATCATTTCTTTTATCAATATTCGAGAGGCGGAAAGATAGCGAGGAGATCATGGTTCGATGCCATAATTTCTAGACTTGTTCATTTATTGGTTAACTTATCAGTGAAAGATTGTGTTTTTTGACTTAACTTATTTAGCTAGTAAATCTCGATAAATTTGCTCAGTTTTTTCTGCTAATCGTTGCCAAGTGAATTTTTCTTCTACTTTTCTTTGACCGGCTATTCCGAGACTAGCGGCTAAATTATTAGCTAATAATACTTGACAAATTGTCTCGGCTATGGATTGAGATTCTTGGGGGACTAAAAAGCCATCAACCCCTTGAGAAATAACCTCAGCAACCGCAGGAATATCACAACCGATGACGGGTTTAGCAAAACTCCAAGCTTCTGTATAAACTCCCCCAAAACTTTCTTGGGTTGAAGGCACACAGAGGAGAGTACAAGCAGCCAAAGCGTCGGTTTTGGTCTGTAAATCCACACTACCTAAACGAATGATTCTATGGTCTTGATATTGGGCATAAATCTGTTCAGAATTGCCCACACTTGGACCGACAAAAACAAATTTCGTTTCGGGGATTTTTTGCCAAATTTGACTAGCTGCTTGTATAGCAAAGAGCGGGATAGTTAGGACATAATAGAGAAAAAGAAATGAGGAGAAGCTTTCATGGCAGCACCCTATAGTGATGATTTAAGACAGAAAGCAGTGAGTGCCGTAGAGCGAGGGGAGAAAAAAAGCCATGTCTGTCGCACCCTCAATATTAGTCGTAATACATTAGACATCTGGCTGAAACGGAAGAAACAAACTGGGACGGTGGCCGCTAAAACTAACTATCGTCGAGGGCCGAAGCCCAAAATTGACGATTTAGAAGCCTTTCAAAAGTTGGCCGAACAATATGGGCATTTGACCCAAGAAAAAATGGCGCAAAAATGGGCTAACCCAGTCAGTAGGATGAGAATTGGTCAAGCGCTCAAAAGAATTGGATTTACTAGAAAAAAAAAACTTATGGCTACAGAGAAAGAGATGAAGAAGCCCGAAAAGAGTTTCTCCAAAAAATCAGAGGTTATGCCCCGGAAAGATTTGTCTATATTGATGAAGCTGGAATAGATAACACCATCGATTATCCTTATGGATATTGTCACAAATCAGAAAGATTTGAGGCTTTAAAGTTAGGTCACTGTAGCGAACGAGTTAGTGTGATCAGCGGTTGGTGGCGTGGTTCCACGATCGCGCCAATGGTGTTTGAGGGGTACTGTAATACAGAGTTGGTGTGTGAGTGGATAGAACAATTGCTATTACCCGAACTACTACCCGGTCAAATTATCATCATTGATAACGCCAGTTTTCATCCCAAAGAGAGAATCAAAAAATTGTTAGCTAAAGCGGGATGTGAAGTGCTATTTTTACCCGCCTATTCTCCAGACCTCAACAAAATTGAAAAGTTCTGGGCTAGATTGAAAAACTATGTTAGTCAGATTATCAATGATAGTGAAAACCTTGTGGATGCTGTGAGTAAAGCCTTCAGGCATCTGTCCTAACTAACTCGTTCTATGCCATATTACCCGAACTACTACCCGGTCAAATTATCATCATTGATAACGCCAGTTTTCATCCCAAAGAGAGAATCAAAAAATTGTTAGCTAAAGCGGGATGTGAAGTGCTATTTTTACCCGCCTATTCTCCAGACCTCAACAAAATTGAAAAGTTCTGGGCTAGATTGAAAAACTATGTTAGTCAGATTATCAATGATAGTGAAAACCTTGTGGATGCTGTGAGTAAAGCCTTCAGGCATCTGTCCTAACTAACTCGTTCTATGCCATAGGAGTTGTTGATAACCTTTGTAGGGATAGTGTTGCCCCAAAAAAAGTACCATCGGTTCATTGATTTGATAACGTTGTTTAAAATCTTCGGGATCAGCATTAGCGGCAAGAATTGGACCGACTCCAGTGGTATGAATTTTGTCTTCTTTTACTCCTAATTTAATCAGGATTTGTTTTTCGCTATTGGTTAGGGTAATCACCGCATCAGCTAATTGATAAAGTTTAATATATTCTCGGTAGCGCCACCCCACCCACCGGGGATGATGCACAGGGGTAAAAACGAAGGGAATATCTAGTTTTTTAGCGATATTATAGGAAGCGTAACTGAGTCCCTCGCGACCAATTCTGACGTTATGAATTAAATCTTTATCTTGGGCATAATTAGTTAAATAACTCTCTAAAATATCGGCAATTTTGGGCAGAGCAAGAGACATTAAGGGATAATATATGGGCAGATAAGGTAAGAGTTTAAGTTTATCCTGAAGACTAATGCCAATTTGATGAACTGGAATATGATCAATTGTATAATTTTGAGTTTTTTGGGGTGCTTTCAGGGTGGTTCCTAGGAGCCAATCCGTGCGATTTTGGTTCCAGTGGGTAATAACTTGGATTGGGTGTTTTTGGTGCAGTTGTTGGGCTAAAAGATGTTGATGCAGTTGCGCTCCACCGATGGCAGGGGGGTAGGCTGTTAAGGTGTAAAGTAGTTTCATATCAGTTTAATTAAGACTGTCTGCTGTGGTTTTTAACCAAAGGATAAAACTATTAATATCTTCTTGGACTTCTAGCCATGTATTATAATAGTTATTAACCAGATTTTCTAATTTTTGTTTTTCCAATTCAACCCCGTATATATTGCAAACAACCTGCCGAAAGCTGAGGTATTTCATTAAGTTTATACACCGTATCTTCTCGTAATACAGCAGGACGATAATCTTGAGGTTTACTCATAGGATTTAATAGCCTTCTATGCCAGTCATAACTAGATGGTAAACCACCATTTAACTCAGAAGCGATAATTTGAAAAATTCGTTCACATCCTGTATAGAAGTTATGGAGTTTTAGGGCTAAACTTTCGGCACAAATATCGGCTAGTGCTGGGTTGGTTAGCATTGCCGCTTGAACTAAACGCATTGGGCTTTCTAGCTGATTTAATCTATTAACTTCCGGGGCAATATCAAGGGCGATTTCTTGTAATTCACTGGCACTCATCGGACGCATAAAGACATTCTCCTGTTTGCAAAACTCTTTTAAGGAAATGAGGTTCTAAGTCTTCTATAGGCTTTAAATCAATCTGGTGATCGCTAATTAAATTAACTTTTCCTAAAGCTTGAAAAAAACGTTCTGGGGGTATGCCAGCCACTGCTAGATCAATATCAGAAGTTTCCTGAAACTTACCTTTAACTAGAGAACCAAACAGGATAATTTTGGTAATTGGGAAATTTTCTTTTAGATAATCAATAACTGGCGGAAGCTTTTTCCTGGCTTCTTGGGCTAATTTTTGATTATATTCCTGCTGTTCTTTCTGGCGTTTTTGCCAGTATTCAAGATAGGGGTTACTTGCCGACATAATCATTATAGTATCGAGAATTTAGCTTAAGTTTCAAGCTCTTTTTCTAAGTTGCTGTAGATTTTTCTTGCCCTGTCTAAATTAATTTTCAATTGTCCATAATCAGTATTAGTGCCGTAGGCATATCGTCCGCCAAATTTTTTGCTCCCAAAAATTAGCCGATAACTGACCGCTAGTCAAGGGTTACAATGGAAGACTGAAACAAAAATTTATAAAGTTGGGTTATGAGTAATCAGTACGATGCGATCGTGATTGGGTCGGGAATCGGGGGATTGGTGACAGCGACGCAATTAGCGGCAAAAGGGGCAAAAGTCCTAGTTTTAGAGAGTTATCTGATTCCGGGGGGCAGCGCGGGTTATTTTGAACGAGAGGGTTATCGTTTTGATGTGGGCGCTTCGATGATTTTTGGTTTTGGCAAAAAGGGGACGACTAACCTCCTAACCAAGGCTTTGGCAGCGGTGGATATGAGTATCGAAACCATTGCCGATCCCGTCCAGATTCATTATCATCTCCCGGACGGATTAGACCTAAAAGTTCACCGCGACTACGAACAATTTTTACAGGAATTAATTAGCCATTTTCCCGCAGAAAAAACCGGTATCCGGCGCTTTTACGATGAATGCTGGCAGGTGTTTAATTGCCTCAATAGTATGGATTTACTATCGCTGGAAGAACCCCGCTATCTGACTAGGGTTTTTTTCCAGCATCCTTTATCCTGTTTGGGATTGGTCAAGTATTTACCCCAAAATGCGGGAGATGTGGCCAGAAAATATATTAAAGACCCGAAATTATTGAAATTTATCGATATGGAGTGTTATTGTTGGTCGGTAGTACCCGCCGATCGCACTCCGATGATTAATGCGGGAATGGTCTTTAGCGATCGCCATTACGGGGGAATTAACTATCCCCGGGGGGGAGTGGGACAGATTGCCCTCAAGTTAGTCGAGGGATTGGCAAAAGCTGGTGGTGAAATCCAGTATCAAGCGAGAGTAGCTGAGATTATTTTAGATGCAGGACGGGCGATCGGGGTAAGATTGACCAATGGTAAGGAATATTGCGCTAAAAAGATTGTTTCTAATGCCACCCGTTGGGATACCTTCGAGAAACTACTCCCCCCAGAATCTCTCCCCCGCAGCGAAAAAAATTGGCAAAAACGCTATCAAAAATCCCCCAGTTTCCTAAGTTTACACCTGGGAGTCAAGGCCGATGTGTTACCATCAGGAAGCGAATGTCACCATATTTTACTAGAAGATTGGGAAAATATGGAAGCAGAACAGGGAACTATCTTTGTTTCTATTCCTACCTTACTCGATCCCTCCCTAGCACCCCGGGACCATCATATCATTCATACTTTCACCCCTAGCTGGATCGATCAATGGCAAAAACTGCCCCCCCAAGAATATCAACAGAAAAAAGAGGCCGCCGCTAATCGTCTCATCGATCGCCTGAAAAAACTCTTTCCCAAACTAGATACAGGATTAGATTATATCGAAATTGGCACGGCTCGCACCCATCGCCGCTTTTTGAATAGAATCGATGGCACTTACGGCCCAATACCGCGAAGAAAGCTGTTAGGCTTGTTAGGAATGCCCTTTAATCGCACAGCTATTCCTAATCTTTATTGTGTGGGAGATAGTACCTTCCCCGGTCAAGGATTAAATGCGGTGGCCTTTTCCGGTTTTGCTTGCGGTCATCGTCTAGCGGTAGATCTGGGTTTACCCCGTCCCAGAGATTAAAAGCTGAAAATCAGGATTTTTACCAGCGAATTCTTAAACCGGAAGGGAATACTTGACAGCGTTTCTCAGATAGATGAGTTTTGGCGACTGGAATCCTTACTTGGGCAAGGTTTAATCCATACTTCATCTTTATGAGAAACCCTGTGGATCGGTTTTGCTGAAGGCCTCGGCAACTTATTTTAGAGGAATTACTCACCAATGCAGCCAATAGAAACCGATCACTGATAACTGATCACTGATAACTGATCACTGATAACTGATCACTGATAACTGATAACTGATGCTTACTCCCTTTGATTCCTCGAAATCTTTACATTGGCAGCAAAGCTTGCGATCACCAATTATTCGTCAATTGGAAATATTTAGCTTTACAATGCAGTTTTTGACTTTTTTGCTCTGGGATCGTTTAACGGGGGCTAATAGGGGCAAAAAACGGCAAAGGAGAGCGAAATGGTTAGTTGATCGCCTCATGAATTTGGGACCAACTTTTATTAAAATTGGACAATCTTTATCGACGCGAGCAGATTTAATTCCGCTCGAATATATCGAACAATTAACCAAATTACAGGATCGAGTTCCCGAATTTAATAGTCAAGAAGCGATCCGAGTTATTGAAACAGAATTAGGACAAACCATAGATAATTTATTTGAAAGTTTTACCGTATCTCCCCTCGCTTGTGCCAGTTTAGGACAAGTGCATCGAGCGCGGTTATTAAGTGGGGAAGAGGTCGTTATTAAGGTACAAAGACCGAATCTAGAAGGACTATTTAATCTCGATTTTGAATTGTTGCATCGTCTCACCCGTTGGTTGAATATTTTCCCCGGGGTGAAAAAATATAATTTAGAAGCTATCTATCAAGAATTCTTTGAGCTACTCTTTCAAGAAATCGATTATATTCATGAGGGCAAAAATGCCGATCGCTTTCGGGAAAATTTTAAGAATTATCCCCAGGTAAAAGTCCCTTTAGTTTACTGGCAATATACCACCCGCAAGGTCTTAACTTTGGAGTATGTGCCGGGGATTAAAGTCGATGATCGAGAGACTTTACTAGCTAATGGTATTAACGTAGATGGGATTATTCAACTGGGGATCTGTTCCTATCTCAAACAATTATTACAGGATGGTTTTTTTCAATCAGATCCCCATCCGGGTAATATGGCAGTTAGTCAGGAAGGGGAGTTAATTTTCTACGATTTCGGCACGATGTTCGAGGTAAAATCCGTCGCTAAAGATCAAATGATCGAAACCTTTTTCGCTGTCTTGAGAAAGGATACGGAAACAGTCTTAAAAACTTTGATGTATATGGGGTTAATTGAACCCGTTAGAGACCTGCAACCTGTGCGAAATATCGTGCAGTTTCTTTTGGATGAATTTCGCGATAAACCGGTAGATGTGAGGGCCTTTGAACAAATAAGCGATCAAGTGTATTTAATGTTTAAACAGCAACCTTTTCGCTTACCTCCCCAAATGACTTTTATTATTAAATCTGTCACTACTTTGGATGGGATTGCCCGCTCTTTAGATCCCCAGTATAATTTATTAGCAGCTAGTCAACCTTTTGTGAAAAGTCTAGCGGTATCAGGAGGAACTACCAAGACAATGCTTACCCTAGCTAATCAAGCACGCACTTTTCTTCAACAACAATGGCAAAAAGGTAATAAAAACGAAAGAATGCTCCGTCAATTAGAGGAAAAAATCGAGCGAGGAAATTTAGTTTTTCAAGTTAAGTCACGGGAAAATGAACGACTTCTGAAAAGAATTTATCTGGGAATTAAAGTATTAATTAATGTCTGTCTATTGGGATTTAGCATTGTCTCAGCCATATTTTTATTAGACACCAACTATAGTAAACTAGCTATTATTCCCTTCAGTTTAGCGGGGTTATTTGGTTTATTTTTTCTACGTTCTTCTATGGCTTTATTGATTCAGGAAAGATTAGATAAAATGTTAGATAAGTAAATAATTATCATCTTTATTAAGTAAGTGGTTATAATTAAATATCTAATTGCTGGTGTGGTGACAAGTTCCCCCGATTCCCTAGAAGCAAATTTATTTAAGGAAACGGTTAAAGTAATTAGCTGGTAAATCTAGCATTTTCTAGAGAATCTAGAGACTGCATCTCAATATGGTGATTTAAATCACTGTTTAATCCAAGCTGATAGCCAAATACCGCCAATTTCGAGACCAGCTAGACGACTAGAGGCATTTATAATGGTTTTACCACGACTATCAGCCAATTTTATCGATAATTTACCTTTGAGGGTATCTTGACAAGCAAAACAGAGACCTTTTTCCGTGGGTACACGCACGCGATCGGGAGGATGATCACTGATCCCGATTAAGACAATGGTATAATTCTCGTTAGTTGCCCTCATTTCCCAATATCCCCAGGGTTGCACTGTCCAAGTTAGTTGAGAATTCCAGATATCAAACTTATAAAAGCGATTTTGCCAGTGAATACCGATAATTCCCACCGATTCCGTCCAGTTGAGAACTTTTCGGGTAGAACCCACTGCGGTTAAGGTTAAATCGGGATTTTCAGGGAAAGCATTACAATTAATCCAAAACCACTTTTCGGGGAAAGAATAACCCCAATTTTTCTCGCTATAAAAAGGTACATTCTCAAATTGATAATTTTTTCCCCCATAGGTAATCATTCCCGTTGCTAAACCATGAGCAGTTAAAATCTGCCAACCTGGGTCAAAAATCGGTAAATAAGATAATATTCCTGCTGTTGCTTGGGGTGGACGCTTGTTATCTCCCCAACTGTACCTAGTTTCAACGCGATAATCCCATTGACAGATTTCTCCAGTGACAGGATCATAAATTCGTCCTTGCTGCTGGTTTGCCGTTGCTTGATAACCCTCTTGAATAGACTCAAAAAAAGCTGACGGGGAAAGAAGACAGGGACGGATTTTTAAGTTAGTTTTTCCCCAATGGATAATGGCTAATTCCTGACGACTTGCCCAAAATTTATCCGTATCGGGAAAAGTGCGACAAAGATAATTAGATTCTATGGCTAAAATTTGCACTGCTCCGCCGCTATTGACTTGACCGCCGCTTGGGTCTTGAATAGAATACATAAAGGCGAATCCGTCGGCTAATTGCGGAATCATGACTCGGAAGTACCAACCTTCAAAGAATCGAGGAGTGATACCATCCCAATGGTAGCCAGAATGAGGGGGTTGTGAAGACATCTATGGGTTTATCTTTAGGTATTGATTTTGGCACATCGGGAGCGCGAGCGATTGCTATTGATTCTAGCAAAAATATCGTCGCTGAGGTTCATTATCCCTTCACTAATGCCAATTTTCAGGATTGGCAAAAGGCCCTATTTTATTTATTGGATAATCTAGGGGATTCGGTGCGTTCAGAACTTAAATCGATCGCGATTAACGGTACTTCCTCGACGGTGTTATTATGTGATAATTGGGGTAATCCTCTTTCTGAGGCCATATTATACAATGATGGGCGAGGAATTGCCTTTTTAGAAGCAATTAAAGCTATAGCACCTCCTCACCATCCCGTGATTAGTGCTACCTCCAGTTTAGCTAAATTATTTTGGTGGAGTCAGCAAGAAATTTTTTCCCAAGCGCATTATTTTCTCTCGCAAGCTGATTGGTTAGCATTTCTGCTGCACGGTAAGCTGGGAATTAGTGATTATCACAATGCCTTAAAGTTAGGTTATGATCTCGAAAATCTCTGTTATCCCCATTGGTTAGAGAATTTACCGATGTTTAATTTACTGCCGGAAATTTTTACCCCGGGTACAGCGATCGATACTATTAAACCGGATTTAGTGACTCGTTTTGCTATCCCGAAAGATTGTTTAATTTATACGGGAACCACCGACAGTATAGCGGCATTTTTAGCCAGTGGTGCTAATTCTTTAGGGGCTGCAGTGACATCTTTAGGTTCAACTTTAGTTTTAAAATTATTAAGTAGCCAGAAAGTTGATGATAGTAACTATGGCATCTATAGTCATCGTTTAGGAAATTTGTGGTTAACTGGTGGGGCATCTAATACGGGGGGAGCAGTGTTAAAGAAGTTTTTTTCTAATCAAGAATTGAGAAATTATAGTTTAGCAATAGATGGACAAAAAGAAAGTAATTTAGATTATTATCCTCTACTAAAAGCGGGCGAGCGTTTTCCCATTAATGATCCTTTTTTACCCGCAAAACTGACTCCCCGCCCCGATAATCCTCGAGAATTTTTGCATGGTTTACTAGAAAGTATTGCCCGCATTGAAGCTTTAGGTTATCAGCGTTTACAGGAATTGGGAGCCAATAAATTACAGCGAGTTTATAGTGCGGGTGGTGGGGCAAAAAATTCGACTTGGAGAATAATTCGTCAGCGTCATTTAGGGGTTCCCGTGCTTTTATCTAAACAGGAGCAAGCGGCCTATGGTACTGCCCTATTAGCACAGCAATCGGTTACGCTATTGAAATAGTCTCATAAGTAGGGTTTGCGGCAAAAAGTTTGTTGGTGGGGTTAGGAGTTAGGAGTCGGTCGTCAGGAGATAGGAGTTAGGAGATTATTTTATTTATTCTCCCCACACCCCACACCCCACACCCTACACCCTTCGTTAATTAACCGTAATAGGGTGGCTCATTACCCGGTTTCCATTTGATATTACAGCCTAAACTCGGTTTTTGCTCCGTCGGCACCGGTTGACCGGCTAAAACCTTGTCAATAGCGGTGCGGAGATCTTTGCCTGTCACCGGTATTCCATTACTAGGACGACTATCATCCAATTGACCGCGATAGACTAGAAGGCGCTGACTATCAAAGAGGAAAAAATCGGGAGTACAGGCTGCCGTGTAAGCTTTCGCCACTTCTTGGCTTTCGTCATAGCATAAATTGAATTTAAAGTCAAGAGTTATCGCCATTTTTTTCAAATTTTCTGGCGAATCATCGGGATATTTCTCCACATCATTAGAACTAATGGCGAGGATGCCCAGATTGGTGTTAGCATAATCGCGACCTAGACGGGTAAGTTCTTCTTGAATGTGTTTAACAAAGGGACAATGTTCACAGAGGAAGATGACTAACAGAGCGGTTTTAGCCGCAAAGCTGTCCAGAGAGATAGTTTCACCCGAAACCACATCGGGTAAGGCAAAACTGGGAGCTTTTGTCCCCAAATCTAACATTGTGGACTCGGTGCGTGCCATAAAGTTTCTACTCTTTTCTATAGGGAGGACTGAGATTTTTATAGCATTTCATGCTTCATCGCGCAAATTTAACGCCTTAATCAGTATCAGTAATCAGTAAACAGTAAACTGATAAGCCATTAACCTATCTAAATTACTGGTTAGAGCTGCAGTAGTCATAGTTCGCAGTGTCCGCCAATTATGGAATAAAACTACTACAGAAATTCGCTTCTTCATCAGTAGTTTAGCAGCAGATGCCCAAAAACACGCCGAGGTGATTCGCAGACATTTGAGTATTGAAAATAGTCTCCATTGGGTACTCGATGTTACATTTAATGAAGATGCCAGTGGGATTCCTCTGGGGTATGGAGCGGAAACACCTTTGTAACCCCTAAATTAGGTTTTATGTCAAGCTATTTTGAAAGCCTTGCTAGAAACCAGTTTTAGGGACAAGTATAATTACTCACTTGCATAAATGAGATGCTCCGGGCAAACGGCAAACTGGCAAATGGCAAACTTACTGGAAAAATCAAATTATGGGAACTTTGCAAGCAAAAAACCACATCCTCAAACCTGTATTCATCATCATATCAGGATTAGCGATTACTCAAACTATCGGCTGTACAACTTTCAATAGCTATCATCAGAAAAATCAAGTAAACGCCCAAACACCTGCAAAACCAGCACCCCAAGAAATTGTACAAACTGGAGAAGTGCGCCCTTTACCTGGTAGTTTAGATAAAATACCTGTTTTTAATAGCAACAGTCCAGAATGGATCAAAAATGAAGGTATTCTACTTTCTACTTTTACACCTAATAACAAAAAAGTTCCAGCCGCACATTTAAACTTTCCCATTCAAGGCAGATTTGATTTATTTGCTCATCATTATACCCACACTCCCAAGGATTTACAAACCTTATATATAGGAGTAATTTTACATAATCCCAGTAAAAAACCTATCACTATTAACATTTTACAAGGTGCGAGTTATTTAATGACAGAAGCACCGTTTGTCACCTTGCAACCCTACATAGAAAATAACGATGGTAAAGCATTTTCTGGACCAGGTGCAAGAGCAGTAGCGGATGTTTTGCGGGGAGTACGTCAAAAAGAATTTCCAGCAAGAATAGTCATTCCTGCTGGGGGAAGTCAAATGTTATTAAACCATCCTATCCCAGTCAGAAATTTAGAAAAACCTGTCAATGGCAGATCCAGTTTTTTCCGATTAAATAGCAGTGGTAAAATTTATGCAGCGAGTTTAGCCATGTTTGCGAAAAAAAATGCTGATGGTAGCGAGCGCGCACCCACATTAAAAGAATGGCAAGACTTATTAAATAACGGTAACTTTGCAGGACCAAGAGATAAAACCCCCACACCCCCAGATGCAAAAGGAGGTCAATTAATTTACAGCAGAGTCGCAGGTATATCCGAAGGTGCAACATGGAAAGCAAACCTCACAGACAACACCAAAACCCAAACCCTGACTATTCCCGAACCAGGTAAAATTATTTCTTATCCCATAGCCAACTTACGGGGTGGAAGGTTAGGAACAGAACAAAGCCAAACCGCAAAAATGCTAGTGCGGTATCCTGATACTGCTTACGAAGCACATGGTAACTATGGGGTAGAATATCAACTCAACATACCTTTAACTAATAACACTAATAAAAATCAGACAGTTAGCATCACTTTAGAAACTCCATTAAAAGAAGATAGACTATCTGAAAAAGGAATTAAATTTAGAAAACCATCATTAGACTTTCCCTTTTTCCGTGGTACAGTGCGTTTAAAATATAGCGATGATCAAGGTAAACAACAAACCCGTTATGTACATTTATGGCATAGAACAGGGCAGGTTTTAGATCCTTTATTAAAACTAGATTTAAAACCAGGAACTCAAATAAAAGTACAATTAGATGTTATTTATCCACCTGATTCTACACCGCCGCAGGTGGTTACAATTAAGACTTTGGAAAATTAAAATAAATTGCAACAGACAAAAATCACTGACTGCCTTGTCTGTTACGGCGAACTGACAGGAGTTAATCTGAGAGTAAGCAAAAAAAAGGGCGTTGCTGAATCAAGGTATGAATGACAATCTTGCACCCATCCAAAAGTTAGTTTGGGTCTAGGTTTTAAAAATCCCACAAAAGAAAATTCATATCTCAAATCAGCAACGCCGGTTGAATGGTACTCAACCCCTCTTTCTTTCCCTCCCCGTTTATCTTGACTCTAATCTCGGAATTTAGGAACAGTTTTCTTAGCTTAAATCCCGGAATTAACCTACTGAAACTGAACTGCCCAATTTTCGATCACACGCTGACTTTCGCGAGCAATAACTAAAGCGTTATCGGGGACATTTTTAGTAATAGTTGAACCCGCAGCCACGGTGACATTTTTTCCTAACTCTAGAGGAGCCACTAAAACACTATTTGCCCCAGTTTTTGTACCACTGCCGATCATCGTTTGGTGTTTTTTCACGCCATCGTAATTAGCAGTAATTGTTCCCGCACCAACGTTAACTTTTTCCCCTAAAGTGGCATCTCCCAGATAGGATAAATGGGCAATATTGGTTTTATTGCCGATGTCACTTTTTTTAATTTCAACAAAATTACCGACTCGACAATTAGCCCCAATTTTCGCTTCTCCGCGCAAATGAGCGTAGGGACCGATACGACAACCGGAATCCACCTGACTATCAGAAATAACCGAAAATAAGACCGTTACATCGCTGCCTATGCGACTATTTTCGATTAAACTCCCCGGACCGAGACGACAACCAGAAGCGATTATCGTCTCACCGCGCAGATGGGTTTGGGGTTCAATAATCACATCGGCACTGAGGGTGACAGTATCCTCAATGGTGACACTATCGGGGTCAATTATGGTGACTCCAGCGGCCATCCAATCATCTTTGACTCTAGTTTGCAGGATATCATAGGCGGCGGCCAATTGTTTGCGATCATTGATGCCGCTAATTTCTAAACAATCCTCCACATCCACAGCCATGACAGGATCGAGAAAATTGACCACATCCGTGAGGTAATATTCACCCTGATCGTTATTGGGCGTTAAATTAGGCAGTATCGCCGCTAATTTTGACCAATTAAAGCAGTATATACCCCCATTAATCCGGTGGTTTTGTCGTTGGCCATCGGTACAGTCTCTTTCTTCCACAATCTCCTTAACGAGATTATTGCCATCACAAAAAACTCGACCGTAACCTTTCGGGTTAGGAAGGTTAGCAGTTAACAGGGTGGCAGCGTTACCATGGTCTTGATGAATCTGGAGAAGATTTTGCAAGGTTTCGGGACGCAACAGGGGAACATCGCCATTTAAGACCAACAAATCCCCCTGAAAGTCCTCTAAATGGGGGATTAACTGCTGAATAGCATGGCCAGTGCCTAACTGTTCCTTTTGTTCGACAAATTCGATATCCTCAAGATGCTGTAGAGTATTTCGCACCTGTTCTCCCTGATAACCGATAATCACCAGTTTTCGCCGGGGATGTAAGGATTCGCTGACATTAAGGACCCGTTCCACTAGCGATCGACTGCCGAGGGGATGTAAAACTTTCGGAAGGCTGGACTTCATTCGGGTTCCCTTACCCGCCGCTAAAATTGCTACCGCTACCATGGTCATGCTTGCCAATATCGTTCGCGACCGAGTATATCGCACTCCGATCCCTTTGGGTGCAAGAATTTTTCCCCTCTTTGAGCCTGTGCCAGTTGAGAAACTACCATAAAAAGGTTTTCTTTAAGACATTGTTAAGGTACTATACACAAATTGAAACAATTAAACATAATCAGCACTCTATAGATACCGCTATGACAACTGTACTAACTAAGGAATCCTCCGCCATGAAACAGATTCGCACCACCTACCAAGCTGACCAACAGGTTAAATATCTCCATTTAGAAGCGGAAATCGAGGTACTGCTGCAACAACTGCAAAACCTCAAGCGCAAAAACCAAGAGAATCAACACCTAAATTAAAGAAAATTTCCCTAAGAATTCTCAAATCCCACCCTCTGATCAGCGAGAAGGTGGGAAAATGTTTTTTGAGAATTCCAGATAGGTGTAGATTAATGATCAATTTTGCCTTACAGCAAGCCTTCGCCCGTCGTCATGCCCTGAAAGTGATTAGTGGGTTAAATAATTTTGATCGCTCGCAGGTTCTCTCAGTAGTTAAAGCCGCTACAGCCGGAGGAGCAACTTTTGTCGATATTGCCGCCAATGCTGACCTAATTCGGGCGGTAAAAGCCTTGACAAATTTGCCCGTATGTGTATCGGCCGTCGATCCAGAATTGTTGGTGATGGCAGTGGCGGCCGGGGCCGATTTAATTGAGATCGGTAATTTCGATAGTTTTTATGCCCAAGGACGCATTTTTGAGGCGGCGGAAGTTTTAGCCCTCACCCGTCAAACTCGCGACCTACTGCCCGAAATTACCCTGTCTGTGACAGTTCCCCATCGGCTGCCCCTCGATGAACAGGTGAGACTAGCGGAAGCTTTAGTTAGTCAGGGTGCCGACATTATTCAAACCGAAGGCGGCACTAGCAGTCAACCCCGTCACGCCGGTATTTTGGGACTGATTGAAAAAGCTGCCCCGACTTTAGCGGCAGCCCACGCTATTTCCCATGCGGTTAAAGTTCCCGTCCTCTGCGCTTCCGGTTTATCCAGCGTTACCGCACCGATGGCGATCGCTGCTGGAGCGGCCGGCATCGGTGTGGGTTCGGCGATCAATCAATTGGATAATGAAGTGGCTATGGTGGCAGCCGTGCGCGGTTTAGTCGAATCTCTGCAAGCACAACCAATCCATATTGGCAACTAGAACAATTTTTGTCTAGATACGACGGAGAAGGGGCTGTTTTCCCTTCTCTTTTTCCCTCTGTTATCAGTTATCAGGAGTCAGGAGTCGGTCGTCAGGAGTCGGTCGTCAGGAGGCAGGAGGCGGTCGTCAGGAGGCAGGAGGCAGGATTCAGGAGTCAGGAGGCAGGATTCAGGATTCAGT
This sequence comes from Microcystis wesenbergii NRERC-220, assembly GCF_032027425.1. NCBI lineage: Bacteria > Bacillati > Cyanobacteriota > Cyanophyceae > Chroococcales > Microcystaceae > Microcystis > Microcystis wesenbergii. The sequence continues at coordinate 3,012,282 of NZ_JAVSJA010000001.1, forward strand.
AGATTATTTTATTTATTCTTCCCACTTCCCCACACCCCACTTCCCCACTTCCCCACACCCCACACCCCACTTCCCACTTCCCACTTCCCCACTCCCCCATCCCCATCAACTGTGGTAAAATGCCCTATGGCTCAAAACATTAGAGATAGAAGCACTCCACCATGATTCGAGATATCTTCATGCCCGCGCTCAGTTCCACCATGACCGAAGGAAAAATAGTTTCTTGGGTGAAGTCCCCCGGGGAAAAAGTCAGCAAAGGGGAAACGGTGTTAGTGGTCGAATCCGACAAAGCCGACATGGACGTGGAATCGTTTTATGATGGCTATCTCGCTGTAATTTTAGTCGAAGCTGGCCAGGAAGCACCCGTGGGGGAAGCGATCGCCTATATCGCCGAAACTGAAGCGGAAATTGAACTGGCCAAAGCTCAGGGAAAAACCGCCGCAGCTGCCCCTAGCAAGCCCGTAGAGACCCCAGAAATCGCTCCGCCTCCCGTTTCGATCCCCGTTGCCGCCGTTAAAGAGAATGGCCGTTTAGTCGCCTCTCCCAGGGCCAAAAAACTGGCTAAAGAATTAAAGGTAGATCTGAAAACCCTAGTGGGTAGCGGCCCCCACGGACGAATTACCGCCGAAGACGTAGAAAAAGCGACAGGAAAAGTCAGCACCGCCCCCGCTCCCGTCATTACTCCCCCGCAACCCGTCAGCGTGCCTGTAGCGGCTCCTAAAGCCCCGATTCCAACCAGCGCCCCAGTCGGACGGACTGTTCCCCTCACCACTCTGCAAAAAGCCGTCGCCCAGAATATGTCGGTTAGCCTACAGGTTCCCACCTTCCAAGTGGGCTACACTATCACCACCGACCCACTGGATCAACTCTATCAACAGCTAAAATCTAAGGGTGTCACCATGACGGCCCTGTTAGCAAAAGCGGTAGCTAATACCCTCGCTAAACATCCGATCGTTAATGCCAGCTATAGCGATGCAGGAATTCAATACCACGGGGCGATTAACGTGGCCGTAGCCGTAGCTATGCCCGATGGTGGCTTAATTACGCCGGTTTTGCGCTCTGCTAACCAGATGGATATCTATTCCCTCTCCCGCAGTTGGAAAGATTTAGTCGATCGCGCCCGCAGTAAACAACTGCAACCGGAAGAATATAATAGCGGTACTTTTACCATTTCTAATCTGGGAATGTTCGGAGTCGATCGCTTTACCGCTATCTTACCCCCCAACCAAGGCGCAATCCTGGCCGTGGGTGCTTCCCGTCCCCAAATCGTCGTCAATAAAGATGGTTTATTCGGAGTGCAAAAACAGATGACGGTTAATCTCACCAGTGACCACCGAGTCATCTACGGGGCCGATGCTGCCTCCTTTCTGCAAGACTTGGCTAAACTGATCGAAACTGAGGTGCAGTCCTTAACTATGTAATCAGAATCTAGACAGCAGGAGCCAAGGGAGTTTCTCTCTAGCTCCTGCTTTGTTGTTACTAAAAAAATGTAAAGAATTAGCTAAAATGGGTTTAACCTTATCTATCACCCGAAACTATCGCCCAAACAAGGCCAAAAAAAGTGTTAATCTCAGGGAACTTTAAGATATAAGCTAATATCGGTAAATTAACCCTCAATCTCGCCCTATATATTAAGCCTACACTAATTCGTATTCCCACGACCTAACGCCTACCCATAGGAAAAAATGATCACAGAGAATAGTCGCTTACGTTCAGAATTTTTAAATACACAGGTTATCACTCGCAATACAGGCAAAAAACTCGGCGTTGTTAAAGATATCCTAGTAGATATCGATCAACGAGAAGTGGTTGCCCTGGGACTCCGCGATAATATCCTCTCCCTGTCGGGAATGCCTCAATATATGTATTTATCGAGCATCAGTCAGACGGGAGACGTGGTTCTCGTTGAAGATGATAACGTCTTGGAATCCGTCGATATCGATGCTTATACTCCCTTAATCGGTAGTGAAGTGATCACGGAAACCGGCGAACCTTTAGGCAAAGTCCGCGATTATCAATTTAATCCCCTTAGTGGTCAATTACATTCCATTATCATCGCTTCCCTGGGATTGCCTCTTATCCCCGAACAATTGATCAGTACCTACGAAATTTCCATTGAAGAAGTGGTTAGCAGCGGTCCCAATCGCTTAATTGTCTTTGAAGGGGCTGAAGAACGTCTCACCCAAGTTAGTGTGGGAGTGTTGGAACGTTTGGGTATTGGTCGTCCCCCCTGGGAAAGAGAAGAGGAAGAAGCTTATTATACTCCCGCTGCTCGTCCAGAAAATCAGTTAGGTACGGGTATTCCCCTCCGCACCCCCGTGGAGGCCGCTAAACCCGTTGAAGAACGCTGGAGTGAAGACGAATGGGAAAAAGAACCCCTGCGCGCCACTCCCCCACCGCAAAAACGGGCCGAAGCTCGTTATTATGAGGAAGAATACGAGGAAGAAGAAGATAATTGGGGAGAAGCTCGCTCAGAACGCACAGAAAGCTTTTCTCGTCCTCAGTACGACGATTACGAAGATAAGGCCGAGGATGATATGTGGGATGATGACGTGGAACCAGATTACAATCCCCCCCGCATCAATATCACCGAGAAGAAAAAAGAGAGAATCCCCGAATACGAAGACGGTTAATCTTTGACAGTCCCCCTATCCATTAGTTACATCTTTCTTAACATAAAATTTGACAAAAAAAGAAAAGTGTGCTATGTGGACAAAGGGGGTTCTCTGGGGGGACTAAATATTTTGGGGATCACGTCGAGTGCAGTGATTTGTCAGACTTTACAGATTTTCAATGAACTCTTCAACTGTGACTTGGGCTTGTTTCAGAATTCCACTTAATGTACCAACCTTCAATTCCCGATGTAAAGGGACAACACAACCAATTTTGCCCTCTTCGGTTTCTTTCTTCATCACAACATGGCTACCTGTTTGACGAACTTGCTCGAAGCCTAAGCGTTCAAGAGATCTAATTGCCTCCCCACTAGAGATTCGTGGCAGCTTAGGCATAACTAACCTCAATACTGGTCACAAATCTAGGGGATGTTTCTGGTAAGGTAAATTCCTCTAGGTAAAGCCGTGTGGCTTCTTTCAATCCAGCAATCGCCTGCTCAATTGTTTCTCCTTGATCTACTGTGCCAACTTCTGGACATTCAGCAATGTACATATTATCTTCTTTGTACAAAATAACAGTAAAGATGCGATTTTTCATGGTGTTTTATCATCTCAGGCTTACTCTGAAAATCATAACATAACTGTTTCCTAATCGTTTGGTTAGAAAATAGTTATGTTTCCCGATCATTGACCCAACTCAAGCTTTTTGAAAAACTCTATAAGATATTAAGT